>NZ_OU015430.1:1810000-2110000 GCF_907164845.1 Lysobacter luteus | reverse complement strand
CGGCGTTTCCATGAAATGGTGGCCGCCGGCCATGATGATCAGGTACTGCCTGCCGCCGGCCTCGTAGACCATCGGCGTGGCCTGCGCACCGGCCGGCAGCGCGTCGCTCCAGACGGTCTCGCCGGTCTCGATGTCGATCGCGCGGATCAGGTCGTCGGTGGCGGCGGCGATGAACACCAGCCCGCCGGCGGTGACCGCGGGGCCGCCGTTGTTGGGCGTGCCGATCACGATCGGCAGGTACGACGGGATGCCGAACGGACCGTTCTTGCGGGCGGTGCCGAAGGGCCGGTCCCAGAGTGTCTCGCCGGTCGCCAGGTCAATCGCGCGGATGCCGCCGTAGGGCGGCTCCTTGCACAGCAACCCCGTGAAGGGCAGGCGCCAGCCGGCGTTGACGTCGATCGCGTACGGCGTGCCCGCTTGCGGGTCGCCGGCACCCTCGGCACCGCCCATGTCGCCGCGGGCCTCGTCGCGCGGCGCCCAGCCACGCCGGTCGGCCTCCTCGCGCGGGACCAGGATGTTGTAGTTGGGCATGTCGTTGTAGTTGGCAATGATCACCGCGCGCTGCGGGTCGATCGCGATGCCGCCCCAGTCCGAGCCGCCGTTGTAGCCGGGGTACTCGACCCAGTGGCGGTCGGTGGTCGGCGGCGTGTACATCCCCTCGTAGCTCGCGCCGGCGAACTGGATCCGGCAGATCATCTGGTCGATCGGGGTCAGGCCCCACATGTCGCGCTCGGTGAGTTCGCGCTTGGCCAGCGTGTGGTACTGCGAGTACGGCTGGGTGGGCGAACGCAGGCCTTCCTCGGTCGGCACGCCGCCTGTGGGGACCGGCCGCTCCTCGACGCCGTGCAGCGGCTGGCCGGTGCGGCGGTCCAGCACGTACATGTCGCCCTGCTTGGTCGGCAACACCAGCGCCGGCACGGTGCCGGCTGCGGTGGACACGTCGACCAGCGTCGCCTGAGAGCCGAGGTCGTAGTCCCACACGTCGTTGTGCACGGTCTGGAAATGCCACGCGGGCCGGCCGGTGGTGACGTCCAGCGCGACCAGCGAGGTGGAGTACTCCATTTCCGGTGGGCGCCGCGATGCGCTGACGTAGTCGGCAGCCGCGTTGCCCATCGGCAGGTAGACCAGTCCCAGCTCTTCGTCGGCGCTGGCCGTCGTCCACATGTTGGGCGTGCCGCGGGTATAGGTCTCGCCGGGGGCGAGGGCGGTGCGGTCGGGTCGCATCATGTCCCACGCCCAGCGCTGCTGCCCGGTGACCGCGTCGAAGCCTTGGATCACGCCCGATGGCGCCATCCGCCGCTGGCCGTCGAGCACCTGGTGGCCGGTCACGATGACGCCCTGGACGATGGTCGGCGCGGAGGTGATCGACACCATCCCGGGCGAGACCTCGCCCATGCCACGGGTGATGTCGACCTGGCCGTTGTCGCCGAAATCGGTGCACGGGCGGCCGGTCCGTGCGTCGACGGCGATCAGCCGCCCGTCCAGGGTGCCTTCGATGATGCGGGTGGCGCAGTCGCGGCGGACGCCGTCCAGGGTCGCGACGGCGGTGTCGCGTGCCGCGGAGGTGTCGGCGGTTGAGGATTCACCGACGCCGGATGTTGCGGACGCCTCTGGCACTTCGCCCGCATCGTCCGCGGGCGCGGTGCTGCCGCTCGCGGGCACCTGGTAGTAGGCAACGCCCCGGCACGCGGCGGTGTAGGGAATGTTTTCCTCGGCGACGCGTGGGTCGTAGCGCCACCGCTCGTCGCCGGTGCGCGCATCCAGTGCGATCAGGATGTTCCGTGCCGAACACAGGTACAGGGTGTCGCCGACCTTGAGCGGCGTGGTCTCCGCGCCCCAGCGCTTTTCGGGCAGGTCGCCGGTGCGGTAGGTCCAGACCCGCTCGAGCCGGTCGACATTGTCGGCGGTGATCTGGTCGAGCGGGCTGAAGCGCGTGGCGGCATGGCTGCGGCCGTAGGCGCCCCAGTCACCCGGCGCCGGCGCGACGCCCGGCTGGGTGGCGGCATCGTCCGATGTCGTGCGCTGTGACACCGTCGAGGGCTGCGGGAACGGGGTCGCCGAACGGGTCACGCCGTGCGGTACGAAGGCGAGCGCGAATACGCCGGCGAACACCAGCGCCAGCACCGCCGCCATGCCCCAGCCTGTCTTGCGGGAGGGGCCACCGCGCAGGCGCGGCGCGAGCAGTGCTACCGGGATAGCAAGTACCACCAACAGGCCCAGGCGCGGTATCCAGCGCCAATAGTCCAGCCCTGACTCCCATGCCGCCCACCCGATGGTGGCCAGCAGGACGACCGCGTAGAGCCATGCGCCGCCGATGCGGCCGAGCATCAGCAGTCCACCGGCGACAAGCAGCGCGATACCGGCAGGCAGGTAGTACCAGGAGCCGCCCAGCGTGAGCAGCCAGCCGCCGCCTATGGCAAGGGTGAGCCCGAGCAGGGCGATGACGCCGCCAAGCAACCATCGCGGCCAGTGGGATCCGGGGTGCGCGCGTTCACGGAACATCGCGGTCCTCCGATGTGGTTGGGGTCGGCGTTCATCCTAGGCACGGCTCTGGACCCGTCGGGTGAAGATAGCGCGACCGCACGACGGTGGCTTCATCGACCAGCGCGCAGGCTGGGGATCCTTTCCGACCGGAGTGCGCGATGAACCCGACCGACCACCCCGAAGACGCCAACGACGCAACCCCGTCTGCCGAGCACCTGGAGGAGGGACGCAAGCGCCGCGAGTACGGCCACAGTTCGGGAGACCGCAACACCCGGACCCGCGAAGGCGAGTGGCACGAGTTCAGCGGCGGTGAGCAGCGCGAGGCCGGTCCGGACGACGACGTCGCGCCGCCTCACGGTCAGCGCAAAGCGCCATAGACCCGCAATTGAGACGAGCCGCTCGGCATAGCGCCGGGCGGTCACTTCGTCGTCAGTCGCCGACGGGCGCAGGGTTGTCCCGAGCGTCCTCTTCGACCGCAGGATCGTGGCTGGCGCGGCAATCGGTTTCGGCCTGGCCGGTCAAACCGAAACAGGGGTCCTGGGTGGTGTCGACATCGCCGCCCGGCGCTACGGCGGGGTTGTCGACGATGGTGGTCGATGCCGAGTCCGCCGGTTCGACGGGTTCGAGTTCGCGGCGGTCGCAGGCACTCAGTGCGAGGGCGAGCACGGCGCTGCAGGCAATGGCAAGGCGGATGTTCATGGCGCTTCTCCGGAACTGTCGGGGTGGATCCAAATCTCCCACGACGGCACGCGCGAACGGTTGACGGGGCCGTCACGGAAAAACCTGCGCAGCCGTGCAAACACGTCACGGTGCCAGGGCTGTGGAACGGCTGTTTGACGCATCCGGCGGTTGGCACGCGTCTTGCGCCTCTCTCCATCGGGTCCACCGGGATGGCGGGCCGCGACCCCCGTCGCGGTCGGGTCCCTGACGGAGGTAACTCGATGCGTAACGACAACAAGATGGGCGAAGACCTCAAGGCCGTCGCCGAAGACGTGATGCAACTGGGTGCGCGATGCGTGCAGGCGGGTCGTGCATGGCTCAATGACAGGAGAAACGAGATGACCGATCGCAACGACGAAAATCGCTACGGGAACAACCGCAGCACTTACCAGTCGCAGGGCGCCGGCCAGTCGCGGGCGCAGGGCAGTCCGCGCGGCCGGCAGCAGTACCAGGGCGCCCAGGCCAGCCACCAGCAGGGCGGCTACCAGCAGCAGGTTTACCAGCAGCCGGGCTACCAGCAGGGCGAGTACCAGCGGCCGCAGGGCCAGGGTGGATACCAGTCGAGCGGCCATCAGCAGTACGGCCGGACGCAGGGCAGCCAGCAGTACGGCGCCGATGACTATGCATCGCAGGATTACGGTCGCGCGCAGGCCTGGGGCCAGGGCGGCATGGAGCGCGAGTACGGGCAGTCGTTCGAGCAGGGCCTGGGCGAGACCTCGCTGGGCCAGGGACCGTACGACCGCGAAGCCGGCGGGTACGGCGCGCGTGCCCAGTCGGACTGGCAACGCGGTTCGCAGTACCAGTACGGCTCGCCGCGCCAGGACACGCAGCAGGGACGCCAGCAGCAGTACCAGGGCAACCGCGGCGCGTACGCCCAGCAGGGCTATTCCAGCTATCAGAACCGGCAGCAGGGCGAGGGCTACGGGACAAGCTCGGGCTATGGCAACCCGGACCAGTACCGCTACGGCAGCCAGGGTTACAGCGGCGAATCCTTCGTGTCGCCCGGCGACACCCAGCAGAGCCACGCTGGCATGGGGCGCCAGAGCTACAGCCGCTCCGAGTTCGGCGGCAGCACCTACGGCGGTGGTTACGGTGGCGTCGGGCCGCGCAACTACACCCGCTCGGACGAGCGCATCACCGAAGACCTGTGCGAGCGCCTGACCCGCGACCACGACGTGGACGCCAGCGGCATCGAGGTCAAGGTCGCCAACGGCACCGCGACCCTTGAAGGCACCGTGTCGCAGCGCTGGATGAAGCACCGCGCCGAGGACCTGGCCGACAGCTGCAGTGGCGTTCGCAACGTCGAAAACCGGCTGAAGGTGCGTTCTGCGTCGGAGGGCATGCAGTCCTCCGGGACGTCACAGGAGAGCGGCGCCAACCGCGCCAGCGGGGGCAGCCAGACCGGCTCGCCGACCACGCCGACGAGCGGTTCGACCGGAACCGCGCATTAGCAAAGGCGCCGCGACGTAGCAGAAGGCCCGCCTCACCGGCGGGCCTTTTCTTTGCCCGTTTTGCGGGGGTCGCTAGGCCGTGAGTGCGCGCAGGTCGTCGTCGTTGCGCCGACGGTGCGCGGTGGTGCCGCTGTCGCCGGTCTCCGGCGCCGCGCGTCGTGCCCCGCGCTGCTCGCGCGCAAGCTGGTTGTGGATCGTCCGCACACTCACGCCGAGCGTGCGCGCGGTGCGGGTCTTGTCGTTGTCGAAATACGCCAGCGTCTTGCGCAGCATTTCCTGCTGCACTTCGGCGTAGGTCATGCCGACGTTGAACACCACGGTGCTGGCGTCCTCGTCGGCGGCACGCCGGCGCAGCGCGTGGCGGCCGGCATCGCGGATCGACACCACGTCCCCGTCGCTGAGGATGAAGGCTCGTTGCACCACGCTGCGCAGCTCGCGGATGTTGCCCGGCCAGTCGTAACGCAGGATTTCGGCCGTTGCGTCCGGATCCAGCCGCTTGCGGCTCCCGTACTCCTCATTGAGCGCATCCAGGAAGTGCTGCGCCAGCAATACGGCGTCATCGCCGCGCCCGCGGAGCGGCGGCAGTTCGACGATGAATTCCGCCAACCGGTAGAACAGGTCCTCGCGCAGCAGGCCGTCATCGATCGCCTCGGCGGGGTCCCGGTTGGTTGCGGCCACGATGCGGGTGTCCAGCGCGACGGATCCCGTGCCACCGACGCGGGTGATCGTGCCGGTCTCCAGTGCGCGCAACAGGTATACCTGCAGTGCGGCCGGCATCTCGGTGATCTCGTCGAGGAACAGCGTGCCGCGATGGGCCTGTTCGAAGAAACCGGCATGCCGCGCCGCCGCGCCTGTGAAGCTGCCACGCTCGTGGCCGAACAGGTGACTGGCCAGCAGGTCTGGCGCGATCGCGCCGCAATTGACCGCGACGAACTCCCCTTGGCGCCCGCTCAGCACGTGCACTGCATGGGCGACCAGCTCCTTGCCGGTACCGCTCTCGCCGGCCACGAGCACCGAGGCGGGGGTGGTGGCGACGCGGGCCAGGTCTTCCTGCAATCCGCGGATGGCGGCGCAACGCCCGACCATGCCGGTCGGGCCGCAACTTCCGGCGAGCGGGTGCGGAGAAGTGTCGTTGTCCATGCCATGCACCGTAGCCGCGGCGCGGTTAACGAGCTGTCACCGGGATGTTCTCCGGGTGCGTCCGGAGCCAGCCGACCCTGGGCCGTTCAGGCAGCCGCGATGACGCGGACGATGCAGTCGCCCAGCTGCACGCGCTGGCCCGCGTGGATCTTGCACGTCTTGCGCAGCTCCACCGCGCCGTCGACCCGCACGTGGCCGCTGGCGACCAGGGCCTTGCCGGCGCCACCGCTGTCGCACAGGCCGACCAGCTTGAGCAGCTGGTTCAGCTCCACGTGGTCGCGGTCGAGTTCGAAGTCGATGGTCTGCATGGTCGTGGCGTCGGCGGGGGCGGGCAGGTTGGCAGGCGACGCGCGACGGTGCAACGCGTCGCCGGCGTGGCACTGCGTCACGCCCGAAGCTGCGATCATGCGCGCATGAACGATGCCGCCTCCGATCTCTCCTTCACCTCGCTGTCGCTGCCGGCAGCCCTGCTGCCAGGTGTCGACGCGCTCGGCTACACCCGGATGACGCCGGTCCAGGCGCAGGCGCTGCCACCGATCCTGCAGGGTCGCGATGTCATCGCGCAGGCGCCGACGGGCAGCGGCAAGACCGCGGCGTTCGGCCTGGGCCTGTTGCGCGACATCGACCTGGGCAAGGTGCAAACCCAGGCGCTGGTGTTGTGCCCGACCCGGGAGCTGGCCGACCAGGTCGGCCGTCAGATCCGCAAGCTGGCACTGGGGCTGCCGAACCTGAAGGTGTCGGTGCTGTGCGGCGGCATGGCGCTCGGTCCGCAGTTGGCATCGCTGGAGCACGACCCGCACGTGGTGGTCGGCACGCCGGGCCGGATCCAGGAGCTGCTGCGCAAGAAGGCGCTGCACCTGCGCGGCGTTCGCACGCTGGTGCTCGACGAGGCCGACCGGATGCTGGACATGGGCTTCGAGGAAGCCATCCGCGAGATCGTCGGCAAGACGCCGAAGGAGCGCCAGGGCCTGCTGTTCTCGGCGACGTTCCCCGAGTCGATCCGCACGTTGGCCACGGCGATGCTGCGCGACCCGGTCGAGGTCACCATCGAGGGCGACGGCCAGCACGCGGCGATCGACCAGCGGTTCTACCAGGTCGAACCGGCGCAGCGCACCGCGTTGCTGGCCGCCCTGCTGCTGGAATTCCAGCCGCCGTCGTGCGTGGTGTTCTGCAACATGCGGCGCGACGCCGATGAGGTCGCCGGGTCTCTGCAACACCACGGCTTCGATGCGCTGGCACTGCACGGCGACATGGAGCAGCGCGACCGCGACGAGGTGCTGGTGCGGTTCGCCAACCGCAGCTGCAGCGTGCTGGTGGCCAGCGACGTGGCGGCGCGCGGACTGGACGTCGAGGACCTGGCGGCCGTGGTGAACTACGAACTGCCGACCGACCCGGACGTCTACGTGCACCGCATCGGGCGCACCGGCCGCGCCGGCCGCGACGGGCTCGCGCTGAGCCTGTGCACGCCGCGCGAGGAGGCCCGCGCGCAGGCGAGTGCCGAGCGCACCGGGGTGGCGATCCGTTGGCAGCGGGCCACGCCGCTGGCCGGCAAGGCACGCAACGTCCCACCCGCGCCGATGGCGACGCTGCGCATCGACGGCGGCAAGACCGACAAGCTGCGCCCCGGCGACATCGTCGGCGCGCTGACCGGCGAGGCCGGCCTGCCGGTGGCGGCGGTCGGCAAGATCGACGTGTTCGCGACCCGCAGCTACGTGGCCATCGCCCGCGACCGTGCCGCGGCTGCATTGGCGCGGTTGCGGGAAGGCCGCATCAAGGGGCGCCGGTTCCGCATCAACCGCCTCTGACCACCGCGCCTGCGCGGCGCTTGGGCCTTACCGCTGGTTGACGCTGAAACGCCCCGGGCCGACGAGCGCGATCACGATGGCCGAGACCAGGAACATGCCCTGCAGCTCCAGTGCCCAGCCGCCCTGGCGGTTGAAGCCGGCCAGCTCGCCGGCATGCACCAGCACGATCGCCACCAGCATGTTGATCGCGACCAGCAGGCCGCCGATGCGCGCGTGGAAGCCGGCGATCAGCATGAGCGGCGCGACCACCTCGCCGATAATCACCGCATAGCCGAGCACGCCCGGCAGGCCCTGTGCCTCCACCATCCCGACGATGCCCGACAGGCCGCCGTTGAGCTTGGCGATGCCGTGCAGCAGCACCAGCACGCCGAGGGTCACGCGCAACAGCAGCCTGCCGAGGTCGTTCTGGGTGTTTGGATTCATCGGTATCCCCTGTCTGGTTGAAGGCGGTGATGCGGCATGCCGCTGGCGGTCGATCGTACTCCGCGACAGGTCGCCGCTACTCGCCAAGCTGTTTTGATTCGGCCGTGGCCAGCACCTCGGCATGGTCCATCCGGCGCGGGCGCGCCAGCAGCGGGTGGACCAGTACCGCGGCGAGGATCACCACCACGCCGAGGTAGAACGGCGGCTCGAGCTCACGCTGCTCGCCCAGTAGCAGGATCGCCAGGATGATCGCGTAGACCGGCTCCAGGTTGACCGCCAGTTGCGCGGCGAACGCGCTCATGTGGCGCAGCGCCATCAGCGACAGGGCGAACGGCAACAGCGTGCACACCAGCGACAGCACCAGCAGCAGTGCGATGTCGCGTCCGCCGGGCATCACCAGCAGGTCGCCGGCAAAGGCCTCTGCGATCGCATCGACCGGGAAGTACGGCATCAGCGGCGCCAGCAGGGTCAGCGCGACGGTGCCTGCACCCAGCTCGATGGCGGTGACGGTGAGCGGTTCCCCGTGATCGACCAGGCGCTTGTTGAGCGAACCGAACAGCGCGACCAGCAGCGCCGACAGGGCGCCCACCGCGATGCCGATGCGCATCTCGTCCGGCACGCCGCCCACCACCAGCGCCACCCCGGGCAGCACCGCGATGCCGAGCGCGAGGTCGCGCTTGCTGAACCGCGTGCGCGCCAGCCACGGCTCCACGATCGCGGTGAACGCGGTCGCCAGCGCGATGCAGGTCGCGGCGACCGAGGCGTTGGCGAGCTTGATCGCGCCGTAGAAGGTCAGCCAGTGCAGGGCCACCAGCACGCCCACCCCGGCGTAGGCCCAGAACAGCCGCGGCGGCATCGCCCGCAGCCCACGCCAGACCTTCGGCAGCAGCGCCAACGCCACCACCACCAGCAGCATGCGGGCCCACACCAGCGGCAGCGCCGGCAGGGTGATCAGCTTGCCCAGGATGGCGGTGAAGCCCCAGAGCACCACGCAGAAGTGGATCTGCAGGAAGGCCTTGCTGGTCGGAGACATGGGCATCGCGGCAGTGTGCCCAAACGGGGGTGGTGGAAACGAGTGCCGGATCGGGCGGTTCACCCCGGTTCCGGCCGAAGACACTTTGTCCATGCGGCTTCCGGAGCCGACAATGGCGGCTTCCCCTCACACCCCCCCCCACGCCCATGTCGACCCCTGCCGGCGGGACGCCTGCCGCGTCCGTTCCCGATGTTCCCGCAACGCCGCTGCGCGAGTGGCTGACGCCGCTGGAACTGGTCGTGCTGGCCGCGATCTGGGGCGTGTCCTTCATGTTCCAGCGGGTTGCCGCGCCCGAGTTCGGCACCGCGGTGCTGTCGGAGCTGCGGCTGGCGTTTGGCGCGCTGGTGCTGATGCCGTTCCTGTGGGCGCGTCGGTCGGCCTTCCCGGCCCGGGTCTGGCCGAAGGTGGTGGCGGTCGGGGCGATCAACTCGGCCGTGCCGTTCGCGCTTTTCGCCTGGGCGGCCCAGCACGCGCCGGCGGGCATCAGCGCGATCACCAATGCGATGGCGGTGCTGTTCACGGCACTGGTCGGGTTCCTGCTCTTCGGCGAGAAGATCGGCCTGCGCCGCGCAGTGGCCCTGCTGGTGGGGTTTGCCGGCGTCGTGGTGCTGGCCAGCGGCAAGACCGCCGGCCCCAGCCTGGGCCTGGCGGTGGTGGCCGGCTGCGGGGCGGCGTTCATGTACGGCATCGGCGTGCACCTGCTGCGTCGTTACTTCACCGGCATGCCGCAGGCGGCGCTGGCCGCGGCGACGCTGGGCACCTCCGCGCTGCTGACCTTGCCGTTCGCCGTAGCGGAGTGGCCCGAGGCACCGGTATCGGCGCAGGCCTGGTGGTCGGCCGCGCTGCTGGGCGTGCTCTGCACCGGTCTGGCGTACGCGGTGTATTACCGGTTGGTGCAGCGCATCGGCGCCAGCCGGGCGGTCACCGTGACCTACCTGGTGCCGCTGTTCGCGGTCGGCTGGGCGTGGTGGCTGCTGGACGAGCCGTTGACGGTATCGATGGGCATCGCCGGGCTGCTGATCCTGGGCAGCGTCGCGATCACCCAGAAAACGAAGGCCTGAACCGGATCAGCGCTGCAGGCGGTCGATCAGCGCCATCGCGGCGGCCGGGTTGCGTTCCTTGGCGGCGCCGATGAACACGATGAAAACTTCGCGCCTGCCCTTGCCCGGCGCGACAGGGCCGATCCGCGGCAGGTCGCCGGGCTCGCCACCGGCGGCCCATTCGCGCGCGCGTTCGGCCCAGCGGTCCAGCGCCGCCGGCGCGTAGCCGGTGGCCAGCTCGGCGCGCGAGCGCATGAGCCGCGCGTAGACGAAGTCGCCGGTGATGTCGGCGAAGGAGGGATGTTCGTCGGAATCGGCGAACACGGTCGCAATGCCGTGGCGGCGCGCCAGCGCGAGGTGGTCGGCGTCGAAGAAACCGGGGTCGCGCACGTCCAGCACATGGCGCATCGCGTGGCCGTCGACGCGGTCGGGCAGCAACTGCAGGAATGCCTCGACATCGTCGCGATCGAGTCGCTTGTTGCTGTCGAATTGCCAGACGACCGGGCCGAGCCGGTCGCCGAGTGCGGTGATGCCGCCGAGGAAGTCCCCGACCTGGCCGGCGGTGCCGGCCAGCACTTTCGACTGCGTGATCCGGCGCGGTGCCTTGACCGGGAACACGAAGCCATCGGGTGTTTCGGCGGCCCAGCGCGCGTAGGTCTCGGGCTTCTGGGCGCGGTAATAGGTGCCGTTGATCTCGATCGCGCTCAACCGCCGGCTGGCGTACTCGAGCTCCCGCCGCTGCACCAGGCCATCGGGGTAGAAGGTGTCGCGCCACGGCTCGAACGTCCAGCCGCCCACGCCGACGCGGATCCCGTCGATCGCCGGTACGCCGGCGTCGGGTTCGCTCATTCGTATTCGTCGCTCTCGAACTCGACCATCACGTCGAGGTTGGCGGCCAGCGTCCGTACCGCGTCGCGCACCTTGGCGTGGGTGGACGGGTTGGGCGTCTCGATCTCCAGCAACTGCATGCCCGGACCCTGGTCGTCGGGCAGCCCGGCGGAGCTCGAGTCGGGGTCGTCCATGTGCGGCATGAGGTCCGAGATCTCCTCGACGTGCTCGATCCCGTCGATGCTGGTCAGGAGGTTGGAAATTGCACGGGCGTCGTCGTCGCTGCCGGTGATCCTGATGCGTAGCTGGGCCATGTGGGTGGTCTCGCTGGGGGGTGGAACGAGGCTAGGCAGCGCACGGGAAACGGGACGTGACGGCGGCGGCGCTGGCGGCCGTCTTCACCGTGGCCCGGCTACGCTGCGGCGATGGACCCGACGATGCCGCCACCGCCACCGCCCACGCCCACCCCGTACGTGACCCTGCGCCCGCTCGAACGCAGCGACCTGCATTTCGTCCACGTGCTCAACAACAATCGCAGCGTGATGGGCTACTGGTTCGAAGAGCCGTACGAATCGTTCGTCGAGCTGGAGGAGCTGTACCGCAAGCACATCCACGACCAGTCCGAGCGGCGCTTCATCGTCGAGCACGAACAGGCCGACACCCAGGCGCACGAGCGGGTCGGGCTGGTGGAGCTCGTCGAGATCGACCACCTGCACCGGCGTGCGGAGTTCCTGATCATGATCTCGCCCGAGCACCAGGGGCGGGGCTTCGCCAAGGCCGCGACCCGCCGCGCGATCAACTATGCGTTCCGGGTGCTCAACCTCTACAAGCTGTACCTGCTGGTCGATGTCGACAACGCGTCGGCGATCCGGGTCTACGAGGGTGCCGGCTTCCAGCGCGAGGGCGTGCTGGTCGACGAGTTCTTCAGCGACGGGCGCTACCGCAGTGTCATCCGGATGTGCATCTTCCAGCACGAGGCGCTGGGCCGCGAGGACGAGCGGCGCGACGCCTGAGGCGGACGCCGGGGGCGTGCCGGTCAGTCGTCGGCCTCGCGCACCGGCAACGGCACGTTGCACAGGTCGATGTGGCCGGCCGGGACCTTGTACCAGTCGTCGCGGCGGTTGCGGCGCGCCTCGGTGGCGGCGGCGAACGTCGGGCTGTCGGTGCGCAGTACCTCGAGCTGGCTGCGTTCGGACGGCGGTACTTCGCTGGCCAGGCGGATCGCCTTGATCGGCGTGCGCTTGGCCGGGTCCTCGTAGAAGCCCATCGGGTCCGGGCCGCGCGGGATCACCGACAGCAACTCGATGCCGTCCACGACCCGGCCCACCACCGTGATGTTGCGGTCCAGCTGCCGCGGCGACTGTCCGGTTACCACGTACAGCTCGGCACCGGTGCTGGAATCGGCCGCCATGTCGCGCCCGGCGCCGAGCGTGCCGTAGCAGTGCGCCATCCACGCGGTGCCGGTGTCGGGGTCCCGACCGGCCGGGAATCCGTCGACGAAACCGACCTGCGGCGCCCAGCCGTCGGCGTCGGGCAGCGCGGTGAACCCCAGGCCGGCGGCCGGCCGCTCGAACTCGGCCGGCAGGTGCGCCTCGGCGCTGCCCAAGGGCTTGCGGTCGGCTTCCTCCTCGGTCGGGTCGCCGAACTGGACCACGAAGTTGTCCTGCGAGCGGTAGATGCTCAGCCCATCCCAAAAACTTTCGCGGGCCAGCGTGCGGATGTTGCCCACGTGGCGCGGGGCGAACTGGGGAGCGAGTTCGATCACCACCCGGCCGGCGTCGAGCTCCATGTAGAGCGTGTTGGCCGGGTCCAGCGCGCGCCAGTGCGCGTCGGGCGAGGCGTCGAGGATCTCCTGCGCCGACTTTGGTTTGGCCGCCTCGTCCGAGTCGGGCGCCTGCGCGGCGGCACCGGTGGCGAACAGGGCAAGCAGCAACGCGGTCGACAGCAGGCGCGGGTTCGGCACGGTGTGGCTCCAGGACGGGGACCGGCCGATTGTGGCCGATGCCGTCGCCGCCGGCCAACCGGACGATCCTGGCGGCGCGGATCAGGCCGTAATGCTGTCGCGGGCCGCCTGCCGGGCGATGAAGTCGCGGACCTGCGGGTACACCTGCCGGCGCCAGCGCCGACCGCTGAAGATGCCGTAGTGGCCGGCACCCTCGACGGTGATGTGCTCGCGGTGCTCGTCGTCGACGCCGCTGCACAGCGCATGCGCGGCGCGCGTCTGGCCCTGGCCGGAGATGTCGTCCAGCTCACCCTCGATGGTGAGCAGCGCGGTACCGGTGATCGCCGCTGGATCCACCCGCTCGCCGCCCACCTCCCACAGCCCGCGCGGCAGCAGGTGCTCCTTGAACACGATGCGCACGGTGTCCAGGTAGTACTCGGCCGGCATGTCGAGCACGGCGTTGTACTCGTCATAGAAGCGACGGTGCGAGGCGGCGTCCTCCAAGTCGCCTTCGACCAGGTGCTGGTAGAAGTCCCAGTGCGACTGCGCGTGGCGTTCCGGGTTCATAGCGACGAAGCCGCCGTGCTGCAGGAAGCCCGGGTAGACACGGCGGCCGTGGCCGGGGTAGTTGGCCGGCACCGGGTGGACCAGGTTGGCCTCGAACCACCACAGCGGGCGGTCGACGGCCAGGTCGTTGACCTGCGTCGGGCTCTCGCGGGTGTCGATCGGGCCGCCCATCATCACCAGCGAGCGCGGGGTCGCCTCGCCACGCGCGGCCATCAGCGACACCGCCGCCAGCACCGGGACGGTCGGCTGGCAGACGCTGATCACGTGCAGGTCGTCGGCACCGATGGTCCGGATGAACTCCTCGATGTAGCGCACGTAGTCATCGAGGTGGAACGGCCCCTCGCTGGCGGGGATCATGCGCGCGTCGACCCAGTCGGTGACATACACCTTGTGGTCGCGCAGCAGCGTGCGAACCGTGTCGCGCAGCAGGGTGGCGTGGTGGCCGGACAGCGGCGCGACCACGAGCACCGGCGGCTGGCCCTTCATCTCGGTGATGTTGCCGGCGTCGTCGGCATAGCGCTTGAAACGCAGCAGCCGGCAGAACGGTTTGCGCAGCACCTCCCGCTCGATCACCGGGTGCTGGCGGCCGTCAACCTCGATGCGGTGGATGCCGAACTCGGGCTTCTCGTAGTCCTTGCCGATCCGGTACAGCAGCTCGTAGCCGGCCGCCAAGCGGTTGGCACCGGGGATGGTGGACGGCCAGCCGCCGTTGGCGCCGAACATCTTGGCGCCGGCCTCGGCCCAATAGGTCACCGGCGCCATCCAGGCGCGGCCGAACTCGTGCATCTGGTAAAGCAGCATGCGTTCCGATTCCCCGGTACGGATATGTTGCGCTGCAGCGTAGCCGATCGGGATGGCGCGCACGTGAACCGGCGCGCAGGTACCGGTGGAGGCTATTCAGGCACTTCCAACGCGGCGGCCCCGGTCCTGAGCGCGGGCGACAGCCACAGGTGCGAGCCGAGCGGCGCCAGGCCGGCGCCTGCGAACCGCTCGCGGTAGAACTTCGCCGGCCGCGCGTGGAAGCCTTCGACGTCGCCATCGATGCCGTCGGCACGGGTGAACGTTTCCAGGAAGGCCACGCCGCCGCAGAGCTCGGCCAGTGCGGGCAGGCCGCGGTCCAGCTCGCGCGTGGGCAGGTAATGCAGGACGTCGCTGCAGACCAGCAGATCGACCGGCGGGCAGGGACGCAGGTGCTCGAAATCGCCGAAGCGGGCGAAATGCAGGTTGCGCCGTGCCCCGAAACGCTCCACCGCGTAGTGGCTGCTGTCGAAGCCCAGGTACTGGAGTCTCGGCCGCAGTTTAAGTAGGGGTGCGCGCCAGGCGCCTTCGCCGGCTCCGATATCGAGCACGGTCCGGATTGGCCGCTCCAGGTGGTATTCGGCGCTGGCGACGGCGAGCGCTACCTTCCGGGCAAGTCGCGCGCCGCCGCCGATCGCGGTGTCGCGCAGGGCCGGGTCGCGGTACCAGCGGTCGAAGTAGGCCTGGTCGTACTGTTTGGTCATGGTGGTGGGGAGTGGCGCGGGGCATGCGATCCTATCGCGCCCGACTGCCGGATCCGCCGTGGCCTACCTCTGGACCAAGACCTTCCACCTCGTGTTCGTGATCGCCTGGATGGCGGCGGTGTTCTACCTGCCGCGGATCCTGGTCAACATCGCCGAGGCGGGTGAGGCGCCTGCGGTGCGCGAGCGGCTCGTGCTCATGGGGCGTCGGCTGTACCGTTTCGGGCACGTGATGTTCGCGCTGGCGGTGGTGCTGGGCCTGGTGCTGTGGCTGCACTTCGACATCGCCGGCGGCTGGCTCCACGCCAAGCTGCTGCTGGTGGCGGTGGTGCTGGCGTACTTCATCGCCAGCGGGCGCTGGCTGAAGGGCGTCGACGCGGGCCGGCCGTTGCCGTCGGCCCGGTCGATGCGCTGGTTCAACGAATTGCCGGTGCTGGTGCTGGTGGCGATCGTCTGGCTGGTGCTGGCCAAGCCGTTCTGATCGCCGCCTGATGGCCGTCAGTGCCCGTGGAGGGCGCTGGCGTCCGGCAGTTCCACCGGCACGCCATCGGAGTTGCAGCGACCGGCCGCGCACATCGCCTCGCGCAGCCGTGGCGTCGCCTGCAGCATGAAGTGGAAGATGGTGTTCTGCTCGACGCTGCCGCGTACCGCCGCGCTGCCCGGCCCCCGTGCCCAGATGCCGACGTCGTCGCCGCCATGCGACTCGCTGCCGCCCGGCACGGTGGCCTCCTGCAGGTAATCGGGGCCACCGGTGTCGACCAAGCTCAGGTCCGGGCGGCCGGTTGCGGCGAGGTACTCGCCCGGCCGGTGCGGGAACGACTTCGGCCCGGCCGGCTGGCTGCCGCTGGCACCGGTGTAGCCGGGGCCGTTGGCGTAGCCAAGCGTGGTGAACGGCAGGCCCAGCGCGTCGGTGGACGTTTCGACGCTGCCGTCGGCGTTGGTCTCGCGGACCTTGCCCAGGATCGGGTTGCCACGTGTCGGGTAGCCGGCGAACGTCAGCGTGTGCGCATGGTCGGCGGTGACCAGTACCAGGGTGTCGTCGGCCGAGGTCATCCGGCGCGCGACGTCGACCGCCTCGCTCAGCGCGATCGTGTCGCCCAGTGCGCGGAAAGCGTTGCCGTCGTGGTGGGCGTGGTCGATCCGGCCGGCCTCGACCAGCAGCACGTACCCGTCCGCGTCGGTCGCCAGGCGGGTGATCGCCGCGCGGGTCATCTCGGCCAGGCTAGGTTCGCCGGCTGGGTCGTTGGGGCGGTCGTGCTCGTACTGCATGTGGCTGGGTTCGAACAGACCCAGCAGCGGCCCGTCGGCCGGCGCGGCGGCCAGCTGCCCGGCATTCCACGCATAGGTGCCGCCGGGGTGGCGACGCTTCCATTCGGCGATCAGGTCGCGCCCGTCGGCGCGGCGGCCGCGGGCGTCGGGGTATTCCGGGTCGGCTTGGTCGGACGGGAAGAAATTGGTGCGGCCGCCGCCCATCAGCACGTCGGGGCCGTTGCCGTACGGCGACTCGATCATCTGCCGGGCGATGTCGACGCAGCCCGCCGCTTTGGCCGCCGCCGGCATCGCGCTGTCGCTCTCCCAGTTGCGGTTGGGCGCATGGCTGAACGTCGCTGCGGGGGTGGCGTGGGTGGCGCGCGCGGTGGTTACCACGCCCGTCGCCATGCCGCTGGCGGCCGCCAGCTCCCATAACGTCACCAGCGGGGCTTCCAGCGACGCCGCGCAGTCGCCGAACGGCGCCGACTGGCCGATGCTGATGACGCCTGCACGGGTCTTGGCGCCGGTGGCCATGGCGCTCATGGTGCCGGCCGAGTCGGGGGTCTGCTGGTCGGTGTTGTAGGTCTTGCTCAGCGCGGTGGCCGGGAAGTCCTCCCAGCCCAGGCGGTTCTCCTCGCCCGGCTGGCCCTTGCGCTGGCCGTCGAGGATGCGTGCGGCGGCGACCGTGGTCAGGCTCATGCCGTCGCCGACGAACAGGATCACGTTGCGCGCCCGGCCTGCCATCGCGCCGCGGCTGGCGGCCTGGGCGGCGCCGTCGCGGAACCACCAGGCGGCGGTTTCACCGGCAGGGCGCTCGATGGCGGGGACCTCGACCTGCAGGCTTGCAGTTGCCCCCGGGGCGCTGTCCCGCGGCTGCGGCGTGCTGACGCAGGCGGTCAGCAGGGCGGAGGACAACGCGGAGGCGAGCAGCAGGGGAAGGCGGACGCGTGCGGGCATGGAAACAACCTGGGACCGTGGAACGGACGATTATGCCGCGCCGTTGTTGCATCCGGCCTCAGGCGCGCGAATGGCTCCACGAGACCATCCGCCCCTCGCGGTACGGCATGACCCCGTGGAACTGCCGCTCGTCGTCGTCGAACACCAGCGGCAGGAAGTTACGGTCGCCCTCCCACATCGGCAGTTCGTGCAGACGGTCCAGCGGCACCCATTCCAGCGTGCCTTCCGGGTTGTGGGTGAAGGGCGTGCCGGCGAAACGCGTCACCAGGAACACGAAGCCCAGCCAGTCCTCGCCCCGCTTGCCGAACCCCGGCCAGCTGACGGTGCCGCGCAGGCGCAGCTGCTCGCAGGTGATGCCGGCCTCCTCGAGGATCTCCCGGCGCATGCCGGCCACCACGTCCTCGTCGGGCTCGATTTTGCCGCCGAGGCCGTTGTACTTGCCCAGGTGCTGGTCGTCGGGACGGGCATTGCGGTGGACCAGCAGCACCTCGCGGCCGTCGGGCGACAGCACGTAGCCAAGGGTTGCGACGATCGGGGTGTAGGGCATCAGTTGCCTGCCTCCCGGCGCTGCGTGGCCAGCTGTTCGTCCAGCCGGCGCTCGGCGTTGTCGGCGTAGGCCTGGCAGCCGACCGGTGCCGGATGGCGATCTGCGGCGGCGCCCGGCGCCCAGCCGACGCTGTCGGGGTGCGGGGCGATCAGCAGATCGCAGGGCAGTGCGCGGATGGCGGCAAATCCGGCGCGGTAGTCCTCCACGATGCGCGGGTAGCGCGGGTTGTCGAGCAACCGGTAATCGGGCGCGCTGACGCTGTCGGCGTATGCGATGCGCACCGGCTGTCCGTCACGGGTGTCGGTCCAGCTCCAGCTCATCGACCCGGGGGTGTGGGCGGGCGTGAAATGGACGGTGAAAGCCATGCCGCCCAGTGTGATGGTCTCCCCGTCCTGCAGTAGGCGGTCGGCCTGCACCGGGGGGAACAGGATGGCGTCGGCGTAATGGATGTCGTCGCTGCCACCGCGCGCCAGCAGCACGGCCGATTCTGCGTTGCTGGCAAGCATGGCACCGGTGGCGCGCTTGACCGCCGCGAGCGGGCCGGCGTGGTCGCCGTGCGCGTGGCTGTGGAGGATGTAGGTCAGGTCGCGGGGTTCGACGCCCACCGACGCCATGTGCTCCAGCAGCATGTCCGCGGCCGATGCCACGCCGCCGTCGAGCAGGACCGCGCCCTCGTCGGTCTTCACCAGCAGCGCGGTCAGCCCGCGCGTGCCGATGTACCAGGTGTTGTCGGCGATCCGGAACGGTGCCACCGGCTCGCGCCAGGCCTCGCGGGTCTGGTAGCCGTGCGCCACCGGCAACACCGCCTCGGCGGCGATGGTGGTGGAGGAGGCGGCCCACAGCAACGCGCAGGCGAGGGTCGGCAGGCGGGAGGAAACCATCGGGGCACCCTGGCGTGGATCGGGCGCGCAAGTGTGGGTGATCGCCGCGGGCGTCGCCACCGGCGAACCGTCAACCCGCCTGCACCGGATGCTGCGCATAATCGGCCGTCCCTCGCAGGAGTCGCCGATGAGCCGTTGCACCGCCGCCGCCCCCAGCCCGCCTGTCTGGCGCATCGCGCCGGAGGCCCGCACGTGAGCGGCAGCCAGCGCGAACTGACCATGCGCTTCCTGGCCGAGCCCACCGACGTCAACTACGGCGGCAAGGTGCACGGCGGGGTGGTGATGAAGTGGATCGACCAGGCCGGCTACGCCGCCGCGGTCGGCTGGAGCGGTACCTACAGCGTTACCGTCGCGGTCGGCGGCATCCGCTTCGTGTCGCCGATACGCATCAGCGACCTGGTCACGGTGCGGACCAAGCTGGTCCACACCGGCACCAGCAGCATGCACTTCGCGGTCGAGGTCAGCGCCCGCGATCCGATGGGGGGCGAGCCGCGGCTGTGCACCCACTGCGTAATCGTGTTCGTCGCCCTCGACGGGGTCGAAGGCAAGCCCACTCCGGTCCCGGCGTGGACACCGGTCAGCGACGACGACCGCCACCTCGCCGACTACGCACTGCAGGTGATGGAGCTGAGCAAGGGCATCGAGCAGACCGTCGAACGCTACCGCCTGGCCGGCGAGCTGTAGCCGGAAACGACGAAGCCGCCCGGAGGCGGCTTCGGCAGGACCACGGGAAGGCTTGCGTCAGATCCCGGCCACGCGCCGGGCCTGCATGTACTTGCCGCTCCAGTAACCGGTCTCCAGGCTGGACACCATCACGTCTTTGCCGGTACTGGGTGCGTGCACGAAGCGGCCTTCGCCGACGTAGATGCCGACGTGGTCGACGCGGCCACGCTTGCCGAAGAACACCAGATCGCCCTCGGCCAGCTCGGACTTGTCGGCGATCAGCTCACCGGTCCGGGCCTGGTCGCGCGACACGCGCGGGAGCTCGACGCCCAGGGCGTTGCGAAACACGTAGCTGACCAGCCCGCTGCAATCGAACCCCTTGTCCGGCGAGGTCCCGCCCCAGCGGTAGGGCGTGCCGAGCAGGGCGAGTGCCCGCTGCAGGACGTTCTTCACCTTGCCGTCGGTGGGCTGGTAGTCGGCCGCCACGGCGGCGGTCTTGCCCGACACCAGCAGTGTGTTGATGTCGCTGGCGAGCATGAGCGCGCGGTCGGGCAGGGTCATCGCGTCGGGCATCAGCGCCGGGGCGTTGGCCGCCGTCGCCGGAGTGGCCTGTTGCGCGAAGGCCGGCAGCGCCGGGGCGGCGGCCAGCAGGATCGAAAGAAGGAGGCGGGTTGCGGCACGCGGGGTGCGGGCGGCGGAGGTATTCGGGCGGCCTTGGCCTGGGGTCTTGGTCGTCACTTGGGGATCACGAAGTCATCACGCGGGCATCATGCCCGCGGAATCCGGCCAAGAGGTTCAAATAGAGTTAATTTTCCGTTAGGAGTATGCGGCGTTCATTCCACTTCGGCAGGTGCGTTCAGAGGACGCGCTTCGCACCGCTGTAGTGGTCCCGCCAGTAATGCCCGTTCAGGTGGTCGAGCCGGACCGTCCCGCCACTGCTGGGGGCATGCACGAAACGGCCGTCGCCGACATAGATGCCGACGTGGGTGACCCGGCCGCCGCTGCCGAAGAACACGAGGTCGGCCGGGGACAGCTGGTCCGGGGCGATCCGCGGCCCTTGGTAGCCCGCCAGGGCGCCCGAGCTGCGCGGCAGGCGCAGGTCGAGCATGTCGCTGTAGACATAGTTGACCAGCCCGCTGCAGTCGAACCCGGACTGCGGGGTGTTGCCGCCATAGAGATAGGGCGTGCCGACCAGGCTGATCGCCCGCATCAGCACCGCATTGGCGGCGGCGGGATCACTCGGCGCCCGCGTGGCCCAGTCGCGACCGGGCGGCGGAGGCTGCGAGCGCGCCACTTCGCTTCCGCTTCCGCTTCCGCAGCCGGCCAGACCTGCGCACAACAGCAGGCTGCAGCACAGCGCGGCCAAGGGTCGGAGGGTCGGGGACGCGGCGGCCTGCACCGGGCGTGCTGGCGCGTGGGCGTTGATGCCGGGATAATGCGCGGCCTTCGTCACGCCGACAGCTTGGCTGTCCCGGGGCGCGACGGCAACCCCCTTCGCCGCCACCGACCGGTGGTGCTGCCCGCGCCACGCGACGGTCCTCCGTCCGGCCTCCACCGAGTAACCGCATGAAAATCGAGAAAGACCGCGTCGTCCTCTTCCACTATTCCGTCGCCGAGCAGGGTGGCGAGTCGCTCGAATCCTCCGAGGGCCGCGGCCCGCTGGCGATCCTGGTCGGCCACGGCAACATCATCCCGGGGCTGGAGAAGGCGATGGACGGCCGCGAGGCCGGCGACAAGTTCACCGCCGAGGTGAAGGCAGCCGAGGCCTACGGCGAGATCCAGCCCAACCTGACCCAGCGCGTCCCGAAGAAGTACTTCAAGGACGTCAAGTTGGTCCCCGGCATGCAGGCCGTGCTGCCGACCAACTTCGGCCCGCGCGCGGTGACCGTCCAGAAGGTCGGCATGAGCGTGGTCGACGTCGACCTCAACCACCCGATGGCCGGCAAGGACCTGAGCTTCGAGATCGAGATCGTAGAGGTGCGCGAGGCAAGCGAGGAAGAGATCCAGCACGGCCACGTGCACGGCGAGGGCGGTCACCAGCACTGACCGCAGCGGTCGTCATCGCAGACCCCGTCGGCCCGCCTTTGCGGGCCGACTTCGTTCTGGGGCCGGCATGACGTGTGGCGGTTGCCGACGCCTGCGCGGCTGGCATGATCGGCGCTTCAATGCCTGGGGAGGCTGCGCATGACCACCACGACCCTGACGCCGGTATCGGCATCGGAGCGGATCGACAACCTCGACGTGCTGCGCGGCCTGGCGCTGCTGGGCATCGCCCTGATGAACGTCGAGTACTTCACTGCGCCGCTGGCCGACATGGCCTCTGGCATCGCGCCGGACGCGCGTGGACTGGACTGGCTGGCCGACGCGTTCGTCTACGTGTTCGTGCGCGGCAAGTTCTGGACGCTGTTCTCGCTGCTGTTCGGCATGGGGTTCGCGGTGATGCTCGGCCGTGCCGCGGCGGCCGGCCGCGGGTTCGTGCCGATGTACCTGCGGCGCACGTTCGGGCTGCTGCTGATCGGCCTGGTCCACGCGTTGCTGGTCTGGTCGGGCGACATCCTGGTGTCCTACGCGGTGACCGCGCTGCTGCTCATGGCGCTGTTCCGCAATACGGCGACGACACAGCTGTGGAAGTGGGGCGCATGGATCTGGGGCGTGCTGCTGGCCCTGATGCTGCTCGGTTCGGCCGCGATGATGGCGATGGGCGATGCCGCCTCCGACCCGGACGCCGCGGCGATGGCCGAGACCATGGCCTCGCTGCGGGACGCCGAGATCGCCGCCTATTCTTCGGGCAGCTACGCCGAGGCGAACGCGGTAAGGCTTCAGTGGTTCATGGAGTCGCTGGGCGACAACTTCTTCCTCGTGCCGCTGGTGCTGGGGATGTTCCTGATAGGCGCGTGGCTGGTCCGCAGCGGGGCCATGTCGGAGCCGGCGGCCCATCGGCGCATGTTCGTCCGGCTCGCATGGCTTGGCGGGCTGGCTGGCCTTGCGCTGACGCTGGCGAGCGTGGCCATTAACCCGAACCCCAACATGGTCGCCGGCGCCGATCCCGACGCCATGATGGCGATGACGTTGCACATGGCCGGGTCCCCGCTGATGGCCTTGGCCTTCGTCGGCATCGTGGTGCTGGCCCTGCAGCGCGGCGCTGCCTGGCTGCGGGCGGTCGCACCGGCCGGACGCATGGCGCTGACCAATTACCTCGCGCAGTCGGTGATCGGCACGCTGCTGTTCTACGGCTACGGGCTGGGCCTGTGGGGCGGGGTGTCGCGCGCCTGGCAGGTGCTGGGCGTGGTGGTGGTGTTCGCGCTGCAGGTGGCGCTCAGCCGCTGGTGGCTGTCGCGGTTCCGCTACGGTCCGATGGAGTGGCTGTGGCGCGCCTTCACCTACCTCCAGTGGCCGCCGATGCGGCGCGCGTCGGGCCCGGTGCCGCCCGTGGCTGCCTGAGTCCCTGGGTCGGTCGGGCGGGGATCGCCTGCCTGACACCGGCTGCTCGCCGCCGCTTAAACTCGCCGCCATGGATCGACGCGAAGACGTGGTGGTGGTGGGGGCCGGTGTGGTCGGGCTCGCCTCGGCGCTGGCCCTGATCGAGGCCGGCCGGCGGGTCACGGTGATCGACGCAGGCCGGGTCGGCGGCGGCAGTTCACATGGCAACTGCGGCACCATCACGCCCAGCCACGCACCGCCGCTGGCAGCGCCGGGCATGGTCGCCACCGCGCTGCGGATGATGCTGACGCCCGACGCTCCGCTGTACGTCCGGCCGCGGCTCGACCCGGTGCTGTGGCGCTGGATGTGGCGTTTTGCCGGTCGTTGCAACCTGCGCGACTGGGAAAGCAGCGCGCGTGCCAAGTCACAACTGCTCAACGATTCGCGGCTGCGGCTGCAGGACTGGATCGCGCGCTACGGGCTGGACTGCGGCTTCAGCGAGTCGGGCGAGGACTACGTGTTCCGCAGTGACCGCAAGTTCGAGGAAGACCAGCGCGAGATCCCGCTGCTGCGCGAACTGGGCATCGCGGTCGAGGTGATCGACGGTGCCCGTTTCGAGGCGATGGAACCGGCGGTCAAGCCCGGTGTCGCCGGCGCGATCCGGTTCTCCGGGGATGCCGTGTTGCGTCCCGACCGCTACGTCACCGAGCTGGCCCGGACCGTGCGCGAGCGCGGCGGGGTGGTGGTCGAGCATGCCGCCTTGGACTCGCTGGCGAGTAACCGCGATGGGGTGACACTGCGGGTAGCCGGCGAGGTGGTGCAGGCCGACCAGGTGGTGCTGGCGCTGGGCGCGTGGTCGCCCCGGCTGGCGGGCGCGGTCGGGCTGCCATGGCTGCGTTCGGTGATGCAGCCGGGCAAGGGCTACTCGGTCACCTATTCACTGCCGTCGCTGGTACCGCGTCGCCCGCTGATCCTGCGCGAGCGCTCGGTCTGCGTCACCACCTGGGACGACAGCCGGGGTTACGGCGGGTTCCGGCTCGGCAGCACGATGGAGTTCTCCGGCTTCGACGTCAGCCTCAACGAGCGCCGGCTCGGTGCGCTCGAGCGCGGCGCGGCCGAGTACCTGCACCAACCGGTCGGCCCCGAGGTCCGGGAGCGCTGGTACGGCTGGCGGCCGATGAGTTGCGACGACATCCCGATCATCGGCCGTGCCCCCGGCCACGATCGCCTTTGGCTGGCGACCGGCCACGGGATGATGGGCGTGGGGATGAGCACCGGCACCGGCCAGCTGGTCGCGGACCTGATGACCGGGCATGCGCCGGCCGTCGACCCCGCGCCGTACCGTCCCGACCGCTTCGCCTGAGGCCGCCTACACGCCGCTTCGGGCACGATGGGCCATCACCAGCGGAGCGAGCGATGCACAACGACTTCGACCTGATCGTGGTGGGTGGCGGATCCGGCGGGCTGGCCGGCGCCTTCCGCGCGGCCGAGCACGGTGCCCGGGTGGCACTGCTGGAACCCGAAGCGCTGGGCGGTACCTGCGTCAACGCCGGCTGCGTGCCCAAGAAGGCGATGTGGCTGGCGGCCGAGGTGGCCGGCAAGCTGGGGTTCGCCGGGCGGCTCGGGTTTCCCGCCCAGGACTGCGCGCTGGACTGGCCGACCTTCATCGCCCACCGCCAGCGCTACATCACCAACATCCACGCCAGCTACCAGCAGCGGCTCGACAAGGCCGGCGTGGCCCTGCTGCCGGTGCGCGGCCGGCTCGCGGGTGCAGGCACGGTCGAATGCAGCAACGGCGTCCGCCTGCGCGCGCCACGGATACTGATTGCCACCGGCGGCCACCCTGTGCGGCCGGACATGCCGGGCGCGGAGCTGGCCGGTACGTCGGACGATTTCTTCGGCTGGACCGCAGCGCCGGCCCGGGTCGCGCTGGTCGGTGGCGGCTACATCGCGGTCGAACTGGCTGGCGTGCTGCAGGCGCTGGGCAGCGCGGTCAGTGTCTTCGTGCGCGGGCAGCGGCTGGTCGACAGTTTCGATGCGCAACTCACCGCACAGCTGGCCGAGGACTACCGCCAGGCCGGCATCCACATCCATTTCAGCTGCAGCGTCGAAGGCGTCGAAAAGACCGGCGACGGATTCCAGGTCATCGCCCCCGGTGCATCTGAATTGGTGTTCGACCAAGTGCTGCTCGCCACCGGCCGGCGCCCCAACACCGACGCAATCGGCCTTGACACGGCCGGAGTCGAGACCGACCGCCGCGGCCACATCGTGGTGGACGAGCGGCACGCCACCAACGTGGACGGCATCTTCGCGGTGGGCGACGTCAGCACCGACCTGCCGCTGACGCCGGTCGCCATCGCCGCCGCCCGCCGGTTGATGGACCGCCTCTACGGCAACCGCGACCGGCCGCTCGATCCGCACGACATCCCAACGGTCGTCTTCAGCCATCCGCCCATGGGCAAGGTCGGCCTGACCGAAGACCAGGCGCGCGAGCAGCACGGCGACGACGTGCATGTCGCCACCGCGTCGTTCCGGCCGATGCTGCATGCGCTGGTCGACTCGCCGCAGCGCAGCGTGTTCAAGCTGGTCTGCGCCGGCCCCGACCGCCGGGTGGTCGGCATACACCTGCTGGGCGAGGCCGCCGACGAGATCCTGCAGGGCTTTGCGGTCGCGCTGAAGCGGGGCATCACCCTCGACGACCTGCACGACACCGTCGCGATCCACCCCACCAGCGCCGAAGAAGTGGTGCTCATGCGCTAGGCCGGGCGCGAGCGTCCTGTAGGAGCCGCTCCTACAATGGCCGGATGGATACCTACGCGCTCCACCGCGGCACTGCGCCGCTGCTGGTCAGCCTGCCCCACGACGGCAGCGTGATCCCCGAGGCACTCGCCGCGCGCATGACCGAGGCCGCGCGTGCCGCGCCCGACACCGACTGGCACGTCTCGCGCCTGTACGACTTCGCCCGCGAACTGGGCGCTTCCGTGCTCGTCCCGCGGTACTCGCGCTACGTGGTCGACCTCAACCGTCCGCCTGACGACACCTCGCTGTACCCCGGGCAGAACACGACCGGCCTGTGCCCGACCGTGCGGTTCACCGGCGAGCCGGTCTACCTCCCCGGCGCGGAACCCGACGAGGCCGAAGTGCGCGATCGCGTCGAACGCTACTGGCGCCCGTACCACGACGCCCTGGCGGGCGAGCTCGCCCGGCTGCGGCTGGAACACGGGCGGGCGGTGCTGTGGGAGGGCCACTCGATCCGTGGTGACGACCTCCCGTTCCTGTTCGACGGCCGCCTGCCCGACCTCAACCTCGGCACCGGCGGCGGGACGAGCTGCTCGCCGGCACTGCAGCAGCGACTGGAGGCGGTCCTCGCCGCGCAACACGACTTCGACTGGGTCGCCAATGGACGGTTCAAGGGCGGCCACATCACCCGCAATTACGGCGAGCCAGATCGGGGCGTCGAGGCGGTTCAGCTGGAGACCAGCCAGCGCTGCTACATGGACGAGGCGACGTTCGAGTACCTGCCGGAACGGGCGGCGCGCCTGCAACCGGTGCTTCGGCGCCTGCTGCTGGCCGCGCTGGCCGGGCCTGGAGCGGGTTGAAAGCGGGGGGTGAAAGCGGAGGCGCCGACCGCATCGACGGCCGGCGCCACACTTCTCAGGGCGCAGTGGCGGCGGTCGGGCCCGCGGAGCGGCCGCCGATGTGGCGGTCGAGGAAATCCGCCATCGTTTCCAGCAGCTTCGCCTGGTTCTCGGGCTTGTAGAAGCCGTGTCCCTCGCCGGGCACCACCAGGGTTTCCGCCGGACGCCCGCTCTTGCGGAACGCGGTGGCGAGCGCGTCGAACTGTTCCATCGGAACGCGCCGGTCGATCCGGCCCTGCGCCAGCAACACCGGGACCTTGATGCGGTCCACCTGCCGGGCGGGCGAGTTCTCGACCAGCGCGGCCTCGTCGGTACCGAGCACGCGCTCCAGGTAAGTACGTCCGGCGCGGCGGGCAGCGATGTCGCCTTCCTTGAACATCATCTGCAGGTCGTAGACGCCGACGTGGCCGATGGCGCACTGGTAGGCGTCGGGATACCGGATCGAGTTCATCAGTGCGGCGTAGCCACCGAAGCTTGCACCGTAGATGCACACGCGCGACGGGTCGGCCAGCTGCTGGTCGACCGCCCAGCGGACGCCGTCGGCGATGTCGTCCTGGATGCGCCCGCCCCATTCGCGGTAGCCCGCCTCGATGAACTGCTGTCCACGCCCGCCGGAACCGCGGTAGTTGACCTGCAGGACGGCGTAGCCGCGGCTGGCCAGGAACTGCGCCTCCGGATTGAACCGCCACCGGTCATACGGCCCGTGTGGGCCGCCATGGGGCATCACCACCATCGGCCGGGGGCCGTCACCGGCAGCGGTCAGGAACCCGTACAGCGTCCGGCCGTCGCGGCTGTTGAATTCGATCGGCCGCACCGGCGCCATCTTCGCCGGCTCGATCCAGGGCTTCAGCTCGGCGATGAGGCGGATCTTTCCCGCCGTCCGATCCAGCAGGTAGTACGCGCCGGGGTGGCTGCCGGAGTAGGTGAAGAAGATCAGCTTGCTGTCGTCGTCGCTGAAGTCGAAGGGCATGACCAGCTCGCCCGGGAAGCTCTGCATCAGGCCGGCGTGGAGCGCGGCCCAGGGCGATGCCTTGTCGATGTATTCGATCGCGGGCTTGCCGGCATCGAAGAACACGCCGAACGGCGCGCCGCGGCTGCCTTCGTACAGCACGCGGGCGATCTCCATGTCCGCCCGGCCCGCCAGCAGGGTGCGGGTGCCGGCGGCCAGGTCGAGCCGGTACAGGCGTTCGGGCTCACCCTTGTCGGACACCAGTGCGAACATGACGTCCGGCTGGTCCGAGAACCGCAGCGGCGACAGCGAATAGCCCGCCATCGTCCGCGGCAGTGGTTGCCAGGCCGCGTCGGCGGTGGGGCGGTAGCGCATCAACGGGTTGTCGTTGGCATCGCGGCTGACCGCGATCCGGGCAGTGCCGCTCCGGTCGGCGCCAAAGATGGTGTCGCCGCGGAAACGTTCGACCTCCTTGCGCACGCCGGTGCGGGTGTCGACGCGGAAAAGTACGGTGTCGGGCTCCTCTCCGCAGTTCCAGCAGCGGAAGGTCACCAGCGCCATGCCCGGGTCGTCGAGGATGAGGCCGGTGAGCGCCGAGAAGCCGTTGTCCTTGCGGCGACCGGACTTCATGAAGAAGTCGCCGATGTAGCCGAACAGCAGCTCCTGGTCGCTGCCATCGGCATTGGTCGCGATCAGCTCGCCGCGGCTGTAGGGTTCCGCGTGCAATGGCTCCATCTCGGCGCGTGACACCACCAGGCGCTCGTTGGTGGTCCAGTACACGTCGGTGACGTGCTGCTGCTTGCCGAAGCGCAATGCCAGCGCGCCTCCGCCCTCGTCGAGCGGGATGATCTGCAGCTGCGTCTCCGTTCCCTCGGCCACCGGCACCGCCATCGCGACCCGGGTACCGTCGGGCGACAGTGCGATGTCGGAAATCTCGGAGTGCTTGGCGAACAGTTCCGCGGCGGGTGGGCTGGCGGCTGCCACGGGGGCAGACAACAGCAAGGACAGCGCAACGCCGAAACAGCGGATATGTGGCATGTTCCCTCCCCGGAACACGGATGTGTCCCGGGAGTCTGCCACGCCGCGGCGGGGGGTCAGACCTCCAGCGTCGCCAGGTCGCCCTTGTTCTCCAGCCACGCCTTGCGGTCACCGGCGCGCTTCTTGGCCAGCAGCATGTCCATCAGCGAATGCGTCGCTTCGGCGTCGTCGACAGTCAGCTGGACCAGCCGGCGGGTGTCGGGGTGGATGGTCGACTCGCGCAGCTGCGAGGGGTTCATCTCGCCCAGGCCCTTGAAGCGGGTGACATTGACCGCGCCGGCCGCGCCCTTCTTTTTCTCGGCCTTTTCGCGTTCGATCTTCTCGAGCAGGATCCGCTTCTCCTCCTCGTCCAGGGCGTAGAACACCTGCTTGCCCAGATCGACGCGGAACAGCGGCGGCATTGCCACGAACACGTGGCCGGCAGCGACCAGCGCCGGGAAGTGCTGGAGGAACAGCGCGGTCAGCAGGGTGGCGATGTGCAGGCCGTCGGAGTCGGCGTCGGCCAGGATGATCACCTTGCCGTAGCGCAGGCCGGTGATGTCGTCCTTGCCGGGGTCGCAGCCGATGGCGACGGCCAGGTCGTGCACTTCCTGCGAGCCCAGCACGCTGCCGGAGGCCACTTCCCAGGTGTTGAGGATCTTGCCGCGCAGCGGGAGGATCGCCTGGAAGTCCTTGTCGCGCGCCTGCCGCGCGCTGCCGCCGGCGGAGTCGCCCTCCACCAGGAACAGCTCGGTGCGCGACAGGTCCTGGCTGGTGCAGTCGGCCAGCTTGCCGGGCAGGGCGGGACCCTGGGTGACCTTCTTGCGGGTGATCTGTTTTTCGGTCTTCAGCCGGGCGCTGGCGCGCTCGATCGCGAGCTGGGCGATCCGCTCGCCGAGCTCTACGTGCTGGTTGAGCCACAGGCTGAAAGCGTCGTGCGCGGCGCCCTCGACCATGCCCGCGGCCTGGCGCGAACTGAGCCGCTCCTTGGTCTGGCCGGAGAACTGCGGGTCGGTCATCTTCAGCGACAACACGAACGCGACCCGGTCCCACACATCCTCGGGCGCCAGTTTGACGCCACGCGGCAGCAGGTTGCGGAAGTCGCAGAACTCGCGCAGCGCATCGGTGAAGCCGGTGCGCAGGCCATTGACGTGGGTGCCGTGCTGGGCGGTCGGGATCAGGTTGACGTAGCTCTCCTGCACCAGTTCGCCGTCGGGCACCCAGGCCACGGCCCAGTCGACCACCTCGGTGTCCTTCTGCAGGTGGCCGACGAACAACTCCGGCGGCAGCAGTTCGGCCTCCGCCAGCTCGCCGCGCAGGTAGTCGCGCAGGCCGTCCTCGTAATGCCATTCCAGCTTTTCGTCGCCGGCGACGTCGTGCAGCCGGACGGTCAGGCCGGGGCAGAGCACGGCCTTGGCGCGCAGCAGGTGCTTGAGCGAGCGCAGGTTGAACTTGGGGGTGTCGAAGTACTTCGGGTCGGGCCAGAAGCGCAGGCGGGTGCCGGTGTTCTTCCTGCCGACGCTCCCCACCACCTCCAGCTCGGAGCTGCGGTCCCCGTCCCGGAACTCCATCCGGTACTCGTTGCCGTCCCGCTTGATGAAAAGCTCGACCCGGGTAGACAGCGCGTTGACCACGCTGACGCCGACGCCGTGCAGCCCGCCGGAGAAGGTGTAGTTCTTGCCGCTGAACTTACCGCCCGCGTGCAGCCGGGTCAGGATCAGCTCGACACCGGGGATGCCCTCCTCGGGGTGGATGTCGACCGGCATGCCGCGGCCGTCATCGGACACCTCGCAGCTGCCGTCGGCATGCAGGGTCACCTCGATCACCTTCGCGTGGCCGCCCAGCGCCTCGTCCACCGAGTTGTCGATGACCTCCTGCGCCAGGTGGTTGGGGCGGGTGGTGTCGGTGTACATGCCGGGCCGACGCTTGACCGGGTCCAACCCGGACAGGACTTCGATATCGGCGGCGTTGTAGCGGGTATTCATCTGGGCGTACGGCACGGCGCGGCGGAGCGGCGAGGATGAAGACGGGGCGGGGGACGGTCAAGCGAAGTCGCGCGCGGTTCGCGCGACCGGCACGTATCCGCGTCAAGCGGGCGGCCAACGTTAATTTCCCGTTCGTTCAGGCTGGAGCGAGGAACCGGCGGCTAGGGTCGGGCCGTCGTCGAGGTACCCCCTGTTCCCCGGCGGCATGCGACTGCGCGGATTCTCCCCCGGATCCCGCCGCCGCGTTCCCGGGCCCCCGCCCGGGCGCTTCACCCATTTTCCAAAGATCTCAGGAGAGACATCGCATGAATATTCGCAAGCTGATGCTGCCGGCCGTGATTGCCGGTCTGATCGCCGCTCCGGCCGCGTTCGCCCAGTCGGCCGACGTCAATGCCCAGGCCGAGGTGGATGCGCAGGCCCAGGTCGAGCAGGCCGAGGTCGAGCAGGCCGCCACCACCGCCGGCGACGTTGTCGGCGACGCTTCGGCGCTGGTCGACGAAGCGGCCGAGGCCACCGAGGCCGCTGCCGCGACCGACGTCGAGGCCGATGCCGCGGTCGAGGCCGAAGGCGAAGTGGAGCCGGAAGAGGACGACGGCTACTGAGCCATCGGACCGATCCACGTTCCAGAAAGACGCCCCGGTCCGCCGGGGCGTCTTTTTTCATGGGCGCGCGGCGGCGGTCGCCGATGCGGGACAGTGCGGCCCGGAATAGTCAAGCGGTCGCGGCCCGGCGCCCCAGCCGGTAAACTGCGGCTTTCCAGCGGCACAAAAATCCATGACTCCCCTGATCTTCGTCACTGGCGGCGTGGTGTCCTCGCTCGGCAAGGGCATCGCGGCAGCCTCGCTGGCGGCCATCCTCGAAGCGCGCGGCCTGCGCGTGACGATGATGAAGCTCGATCCGTACATCAACGTCGACCCGGGCACCATGAGCCCGTTCCAGCACGGCGAGGTGTACGTCACCGACGACGGCGCCGAGACCGACCTCGACCTTGGGCACTACGAGCGCTACGTCCGGACCCGCCTGAGCCGCAAGAACTCGGTCACCACCGGCCGCATCTACGAGAACGTGATCCGCAAGGAGCGCCGCGGCGACTACCTTGGCGGCACCGTGCAGGTGATCCCGCACATCACCGACGAGATCAAGCGCTGCATCGTCGAGGCCACCCAGGGCTTCGACGTCGGCCTGGTCGAGATCGGCGGCACGGTGGGCGACATCGAGTCGCTGCCGTTCCTGGAGGCCATCCGCCAGCTGCGCACCGAGCGCGGGCCGGACAAGGCGCTGTTCATGCACCTCACCCTGGTGCCGTGGATCGCCGCCGCCGGCGAGCTCAAGACCAAGCCGACCCAGCATTCGGTCAAGGAGCTGCGCTCGATCGGCATCCAGCCCGACATCCTGCTGTGCCGCTCCGAGCAGCCGCTGCCCGACAGCGAGCGCCGCAAGATCGCGTTGTTCACCAACGTCTCCGAGCGCGCGGTCATCTCCGCCGTCGACCTGGACAACATCTACCGGATGCCGCAGCGCTTCCACGAGCAGGGGCTGGACGACCTGATCATCGACCGCCTGCGCCTGCCGGCCGGCCCGGCCGACCTGGCCGAGTGGGACGCGGTGCTGGACGCCAGCGAGCACCCGGTCGACGAGGTCACCATCGGCGTGGTCGGCAAGTACGTCGACCACCAGGACGCCTACAAGTCGGTGGCCGAGGCCCTCAAGCACGGCGGCCTGCGCCAGCGCACCCGGGTCAACCTGAAGTGGCTGGAGTCGAGCGACATCGAGAAGGTTGGCGCCGAGGAGGCACTGGCCGGCGTCGACGGCATCCTGGTGCCGGGCGGTTTCGGCGACCGCGGCTTCGAAGGCAAGGTCGACAGCGCCCGCCACGCGCGCGAGCACGGCATCCCGTACTTCGGCATCTGCTACGGCATGCAGGCGGCGGTGGTGGACTACGCCCGCAACGTCGCTGGCCTGGAAGGCGCAAACAGCACCGAGAACGACAAGGCCAGCCCGCACCCGGTGATCGGCCTGATCACCGAGTGGCGCACCGCCACCGGTGACGTCGAGCGCCGCAACGAGGAGAGCGACCTGGGCGGGACGATGCGGCTCGGCCTGCAGGACCAGCGCATCAAGCCCGGCACGCTGGCGCACGCGATGTACGGCAAGGACGTCGTCGGCGAGCGCCATCGCCACCGCTACGAGTTCAACAACCGCTACCGCACCCAGCTCGAGGACGCGGGGCTGGTGATCAGCGCCAAGTCGATGGACGACCTGCTGGTCGAGATGATCGAACTGCCGCGCGACCGCCACCCGTGGTTCCTGGCCTGCCAGGCCCACCCGGAGTTCCTGTCGACCCCGCGCGACGGCCACCCGCTGTTCGTCGGTTTCATCCGCGCCGCCCGCGAGCACAAGGCGCAGGCCGGCGGACGGCTGCTCAAGGAGGCACACGCATGAAACTCTGCGGATTCGAGATCGGCCTCGACCGGCCCTTCTTCCTGATCGCCGGCCCGTGCGTGATCGAGTCGATGCAGTTGCAGCTCGACACCGCCGGCACGCTCAAGGAAATCACCGGCGAGCTCGGGATTCCCTTCATCTTCAAGTCCAGTTTCGACAAGGCCAACCGCACCTCGGTGTCTGGCTTCCGTGGCCCCGGCCTGGAGGAAGGGCTGAAGGTGCTGTCGGAGGTGAAGAAGCAGCTCGGCGTGCCGGTGCTGACCGACGTCCACGAGTACACCCCGATGGACGAGGTCGCCTCGGTGGTCGATGTCCTGCAGACCCCCGCATTCCTGTGCCGCCAGACCGACTTCATCCAGAAGGTCGCCGGCGCCGGCAAGCCGGTCAACATCAAGAAAGGCCAGTTCCTGTCGCCGTGGGAGATGAAGCACGTCGCCGACAAGGCGCTGGCCACCGGCAACCGCGACATCATGGTCTGCGAGCGCGGCGCCAGCTTCGGCTACAACAACCTGGTCAGCGACATGCGCTCGCTGGCGGTGATGCGCGACACCGGCTGCCCGGTGGTGTTCGACGCGACCCATTCGGTGCAGCTGCCCGGCGGCGCCGGCGGCAAGAGCGGCGGCCAGCGCGAGTTCGTGCCGGTGCTGTCGCGCGCGGCGATGGCGGTCGGCATTTCCGGCATCTTCATGGAAACCCACCCCAAGCCGGAAGAAGCGCTGTCCGACGGCCCCAACGCCTGGCCGCTGCCGAAGATGCGCGCGCTGCTGGAGACGTTGATGGCCATCGACGAAGTGACCAAGCGCAACGGCTTCCTCGAATCCCAATCCTGAGACCTGCAAAGAACCCGACATGACGACCATCGCCAAAGTCCACGCCCGCGAAATCCTCGACAGCCGCGGCAACCCGACCCTGGAGGCCGAGGTCACCCTCGCCGACGGCAGCTTCGGCCGCGCGATGGTGCCGTCTGGCGCGTCCACCGGTTCCAAGGAGGCGGTTGAACTGCGGGATGGCGACAAGACCCGCTACCTCGGCAAGGGCGTGCGGACGGCGGTCGACAACGTCAACACCACCATCGCCCAGGCGATCGGCGGAATGGACGCGGCCGACCAGGCCGGCATCGACAAGCGCCTGATCGACCTGGACGGAACCGAGAACAAGGGGCGGCTCGGCGCCAATGCGCTGCTCGGCGTGTCGATGGCCAACGCCCACGCGGTCGCCGCGTCGTTGAAGCTGCCGCTGTGGAAGCACCTCGCCGGTGACCGTACCCCGGTGTTGCCGGTGCCGATGATGAACATCATCAATGGCGGTGCGCACGCCGACAACAACGTCGACCTGCAGGAGTTCATGATCCTGCCGACCGGGTTCGAGACCTTCTCCGATAGCCTGCGCGCCGGCACCGAGGTGTTCCACGCGCTCAAGTCGGTGCTCAAGGGCCGTGGCCTGTCGACCGCGGTCGGCGACGAGGGCGGTTTCGCCCCCGACCTGCGCAGCAACGAGGAAGCGCTGGAAACCATCCTCGAGGCGATCGGCAAGGCCGGTTACCACGCCGGCGAGGACATCCTCCTCGGGCTGGACGTGGCCAGCAGCGAGTTCTACGAGAACGGCAAGTACAACCTCACCGGCGAGGGCAAGCGCCTGACCAGCGAGCAGTTCGCCGACTTCCTCGGCAACTGGTGCGCGCAGTACCCGATCGTCACCATCGAGGACGGCATGGACGAGGGCGACTGGGACGGCTGGAAGCTGTTGACCGCCAAGCTCGGCAACAAGGTGCAACTGGTCGGCGACGACCTGTTCGTGACCAACCCGCGCATCTTCCAGCAGGGCATCGACCAGCAGGTCGCCAACGCCATCCTGATCAAGGTCAACCAGATCGGCACCCTGACCGAAACGCTGGAGGCCATCGCGATGGCCGACCGCGCCGGCTACGCGGCGGTGGTCTCGCACCGCTCCGGCGAAACCGAGGACACCACCATCGCCGACATCGCCGTGGCCACCACCGCGACCCAGATCAAGACCGGCTCCCTGTGCCGCAGCGACCGCGTGGCCAAGTACAACCAGCTGCTGCGCATCGAGGAGCAGCTGGGCAAGGCCGCCCGCTACGCCGGCCGCGACGCGTTCGTCTCGCTGAAGCGCTGACACGGCCGTGCCGCGTCGCTGGCTCGGCGTGTTGCTGGTACTGCTGGCCGCCATGCTGGTGCTGCTGCAGTACCGGCTGTGGCTGGGCGAGGGTGGCCGCCGGTCGGTGGCCGCACTCGAGCAGCGGGTTGCCGAGCAGGCGCATGAGAACGACGGGCTCAAGCAGCGCAACGACGCGCTGGCTGCCGAAGTCGAGGACCTCAAGTCGGGCGAGGCGGCCGTCGAGGAACGTGCCCGCAGCGAACTGGGGATGATCAAGCCGGGCGAGACGTTCTACCGCGTGGTCGAACCCGAGGACGCGACGCCGGCCGGTCCCGACGGCGACGCCGCCCCGTGACCGCCGTGCGCACGTCGCCGGCGGGCGCATGGGCGGTGGTCCCGGCGGCCGGACGCGGCACCCGGTTCGGCGGCGAGCTGCCCAAGCAATACCTCACGATCAATGGCAAACCGCTGATCGAACATGCCCTGCGCGCGCTGCTGTCGCACCCGGGCGTGGCGGGCGCGGTGGTCGCGCTAGCCCCGGATGACACGCACTGGCCGGGCTGGACCGAGGTGGAAGGCAAGCCGGTGATCCGCTGCGTCGGGGGCACCGAGCGTGCCGATTCCGTCCTCGCCGCGCTGCACGCGCTATCCGACGATGCCCACGACGACACGCTGGTACTGGTGCACGACGCGGCCCGTCCCAACCTCTGGCACCGGGACATCACCCGTCTGCTGGATTCCGCCGGGGACAACGACGGCGCGATCCTCGCCGCGCCGGTCCGCGACACCCTCAAGCGCGCCGGCGACGGCGGCCGCATCGAGTGCACCGAGTCCCGCGAGCGCCTCTGGCGCGCATTGACGCCGCAGGCCTTCCGGCGCTGCGCGCTGCGCGACGCCCTTGAACACGCTGCGCGCGACGGCATCGCGGTCACCGACGAGGCGATGGCGATGGAGCGCACAGGCGCCCGCCCGCGGCTGGTGGAAGGACGTGAGGACAACCTCAAGGTCACCACGCCGGCGGATCTCGCGCTGGCCGAATTCCTGCTTGCAAGACGAGTGCATCCATGAACATCCGTATCGGCCAGGGCTACGACGTCCATGCATTCGGCGATGGCGACCACGTCGTGCTCGGCGGCGTGCGCATCCCGCACGGGCGCGGCGTGCTAGCGCACTCCGACGGCGACGTGGTGATCCATGCGCTGTGCGACGCGATCCTGGGTGCGCTGGCGCTGGGGGACATCGGCCGGCACTTCCCGCCGTCCGATCCACAGTGGAAGGACGCCGACAGCCGCGCGTTCCTCCGCCACTGCACGGCCCTGGCGCGCGAGCGCGGCTGGAGGCTTGGAAACGCCGACGTCACCGTCATCTGCGAGCAGCCGAAGGTCGGGCCGCATGCCGCCGCGATGCGCGAAGCGCTGGCCGCCGACACCGGCGTCGCAGTGGACGCGATCAGCGTCAAGGCCACCACCAGCGAGAAGCTCGGTTTCACCGGGCGGGGCGAGGGCATCGCGGCGATGGCGGTGTGTCTGCTGGTCACCGATGAGTGACCTGCCGCCGCCGTCGGGCGGTAACAACAACGACGACGGCGCCGGCCGGCTCCCGCGCGCGTCGGGTCCGGCGGTGCTGGCGGCGCGCATCCGCGCCACTCCGGAAGATTTCCGCGTCGACGAGGTGCCGGGGTTCGAACCGAGCGGCAGCGGCGAGCACCTGCTGCTGGATGTCGAGAAGCGCGGCATGAATACCGCGTTCGCGGCCCGGCATATCGCCGCATGGGCCGGCGTTCCGGAAAGTGCGATCGGGTACGCCGGGTTGAAGGACCGCCACGCGGTGACCCGCCAGCGTTTCAGCGTGCACCTGCCGAAACGGTCGGCGCCGGAGCTGGCCACGCTCGAGCGCGACGAAGCCGGCGAGCACCTGCGCGTGCTGGGCCATGCCTGGCATTCGCGCAAGCTGCCGCGTGGCGCGCTCGCGGGTAACCGGTTCGTGCTGGTGCTGCGCGAGCTGCAGGGCGACCGTGCGGCGATCGACCGCCGGCTCGAAGTGATCGCTACGCGTGGCGTGCCCAACTACTTCGGCGAGCAGCGCTTCGGCCGCGGCGGCGACAACCTCACCCACGCACTGGCGATGTTCGCCGGTCGCCGTGTCGGTCGCGAGCAGCGCGGCATGTTGCTGTCGGCCGCCCGCTCGGAAATGTTCAACCGCGTGCTGGCCGCCCGCGTGCAGTCAGGCGACTGGGACACCGGCATGGCCGAGGGCGAAGTCTGGATGCTCGACGGCAGCCGCAGCGTGTTCGGACCCGAGCCGCTCGACGAAGCTCTGGCGGCCCGCGTTGCCGCTTTCGACATCCATCCGACCGGCCCGCTGTGGGGTCGCGGCGACCTGCGCTGCACCGGCCCGGTGGCTGCGCTGGAACAGGCAACCCTGGCCGACGGGACGGCGATGCGCGTGCGCGAAGGCCTCGAAAAGGCCGGCCTGAAACAGGAGCGCCGCGCGTTGCGCCTGCGCCCAGCAGACCTGTCGTGGGACTGGCTGTCGCCGGATGCCCTGCGGCTCGAGTTCACCCTGCCGGCCGGCACCTACGCCACGGTGGTGCTGGCGGAACTCGGCGAGATCCGCGTGCCCTGACCCGCACCGGCTGGTGGCACACGCCCACTGCCGTTCGTCGGAAAACGGTCAACCGACACTGGCGCGCTCCGTGCGGCGGCGTATATCTGGCCGTGCCCGGTCGCACCGGGCCCCGGGAACCGGTCCCGGTTCCGGGCTAGTCACAGGAGACGGTCATGAAGGCGATATCCAGAATCGCGGTGATCTCCGTGGCGGTGGCGGGCCTCGCGGCCTGCGCCAGCATGGATGACAGGGGCGCCACCCTGTCGCCGGAAACCTCACCCATCGGTCCCGACAAGGCCTACATGTCGCGCGTCGAGAAGATCGCGTCGCGGCGGGGCATCGAGGTCATGTGGGTCAACCCGCCGGTCAAGCACGAAACGCTGGTCGCCAGCGGCGATTGAGCCACCTCAGCGCCGTTTCGGCGGCGCCAGCAGGACCACCACCGCACCCGTCCCGCCCTGGGCCGGGGGCGCGGAGTGGAACGCCAGCACGCTCGCGCGCTGGCGCAGCATCCGGTCGACCATGTTCTTGAGAATCGGCGCGCCGCTGCTGCCGACGTCCGCATCCCCGCGGCCACCCTTGCCGTGGATGATGCGCACGCATCCCAGACCGTGGCGCTGTGCGTCCGACAGGAAGGCCCGCAGCAGCGCCTCCGCGGTGCGCGCGTCGCTCCCGTGCAGGTCCAGCTCCTCCTGCGCCGAAATCTCCCCCCGGCGCAGGCGACGGTAGACCGAGTCGGGCAGGCCGTCCTGCCACGCCAGTACGTCGCCCGCCGCGGCCAGGTGTTCATCGAGCGCGAGCCTGAACTCGTCGCGCGCCGCCGTCTCGTCGCGTTCGGCCATCCGTGCGCGCGCTCGCGGTCGCGCGGGCATCGGCGGCGGGGGGCTCTCGGGCAACTTGCGCACGGGACCGATCGCGTCCCGGAACAGTGCTGCGTCGTCGTCCTCGTCGCGTGGGTCGCTCATGGCCGGATCCGCTCGATCATGGGCCAAGCGTGGCCTGCGCGCGTGCGGCGCGCAAGCATCCGCGGGGGCCGGCCGCGCCCGGGCTGGGCTATCATGGCCCGGCCTCGCGGCACGCCGCGAACGTCCGACGAAACGCCCCAAGGGAGTCCATGCAAGTACTGGTCAGCAACGATGACGGCGTCGACGCGCCGGGCATCCGGGCCCTCGCCGAAGGCCTCCGAGCCGCAGGCCACGACGTGCTGACGGTCGCACCAGACCGTGACCGTTCGGGCGCCAGCAACTCCCTGACCCTGGACATGCCGGTGCGGGTGGTGCGCCAGGACGCGTGCACGTGGCGCGTCTTCGGCACGCCCACAGACTGCGTCCATGTCGCCATCACCGGGATGCTGGAAGACGAGCCCGATATCGTCGTGTCCGGCATCAACAACACCGCCAACCTGGGTGACGACGTGATCTATTCCGGCACGGTGGCCGCCGCGATGGAGGGCCGTTTCCTCGGCCTGCCGTCGGTGGCGGTCTCGCTGGCGACGGCGAACCATGTCGGCCGGCACTACGACACCGCGGCGCGAGCCGCGGCCGAGATCATCGCCCGCTTGCGCGTCGATCCGCTGCCAGCCGACACCATGCTCAACGTCAACGTGCCCGACCTGCCGTGGGACGAGATCGCAGGGTTCGAGGTCACGCGCCTGGGCAACCGCCACCGCGCCGAACCCTGCGTGCCGCAGGAGGACCCGCGTGGCCGCCAGTGGTGGTGGATCGGTGCGGCCGGTCCCGAGCAGGACGCCGGCCCCGGCACCGACTTCCACGCCGTCCGCACGCGCCACATCTCGATCACCCCGATCCAGGTCGACCTCACCCGCTACCAGGCGCTCGAGCAGGTCGCCGGCTGGGTCGACGGGCTGATCGCCTCGCTCGAGCACGCCGCACCGGCGTCGGCCGCCGCGGGGGATATGCGATGAGCCTGCGCATGCGCCTGCAGCCCGAGGCGATCGGTTCGGGCATGACTTCCCAGCGGGTGCGCGACCGCCTGGTCGACCGCCTGCGTGGAGGCGCCGCCGGAGGCGAGGCGATCAGCGACGAGCGCGTGCTCAACGCGATCCGCACCGTGCCGCGCCACCTGTTCGTCGATGAGGCGCTGGCGACGCGCGCCTACGAGGACACGGCCCTGCCCATCGGTCACGGCCAGACCATCTCGCAGCCGTGGGTGGTGGCCCGCATGACCGAGGTGCTGATGCAGGCCTCCCCGCAGAAGGTGCTGGAGATCGGCACCGGCTCCGGTTACCAGGCTGCCATCCTGGCCGCGCTCGGGCTGGAGGTGCACACCGTCGAGCGCATCGGCGAACTGCTGCGCACCGCCCGCAAGCGGTTCCGCCAGCTGGGCATGAACATCCGTAGCAAGCACGACGACGGCCGCATCGGCTGGCCCGAGAACGGCCCGTTCGACGCGATCATCGTGACCGCTGCGGCGCCGGCACTGGTCGACGCGCTGGGTGAGCAGCTCGCGCCCGAGGGCGTGCTGGTCGCGCCGGTCGGCGGAGCCACGTCGCAGTCGCTGCTGGTGCTGCACAAGGCGGCCGACGGCACGCTGTCCCAGCGCATGCTCGGGCCGGTGGTGTTCGTGCCGCTGCTGTCGGGCATGGTCGACTGACGTGGCGTCCGGGCGGACAGCCAACCAGGCGCCACGCGGCGACGCCGGCGCCCCGCTGGGCGAGCAGCTCGCCTCGATCATCGATTCGCTGCCGCCGGACCGCCTGACCCTCGGCGAGCTTCTGGACGTGTTCGGCGACGAAGGGCTGCTGCTGCTCACCATGTTGCTGACGCTGGTGTTCCTGATCCCGGTGTCGATTCCCGGCGTAAGCACGGTGTTTGGCGCGGCAATCCTGCTGGTGGGTGTCAGCCGGGTGCTGGGCCGGCCGCTGTGGTTGCCCCGGCGCCTGCGCGAGAAGTCGCTGCCCGCCGACAAGTTGCGCCCGGCGCTCACTGGTGGACTCACCTGGGTCAACCGGCTCGAGCGGATCAGCCGGCCCCGCCGGTTGGGACTGTTCGTCGAAAGTCGCGCGGTCGACGTGGTCAACAACCTGGCCTTCATTGCGGCCGCGCTGCTGCTGATGGCGCCGTTCGGGTTCGTACCCTTCAGCAACACGCTGCCGGCGCTCGCGCTGCTGTTCTACGCGGTCGGCATGATCCAGCGCGACGGCGGGGCGATCCTGCTCGGTCACCTGTCCAACATCGGGACCGTGATCTACTTCGGTATCCTCATCGGTGGCGGAAGCGTGGCCGCGCGCGAGCTGTTCCAGCGGCTTTCCAGCTGAGCCGTTCAGCGCCGGTATGCGGCGCCGTGACATCGTGGCCACCACCCATGGGCCTGCCGACCTGGAGACACGACGAGAGCGCATGAGCACGACGACCCGTACCGACACCCATGGACTGATCATCGGAAAGGCGACGCGCCTGCTGGTCGTGGCACTCGCCACGCTGGTACTGGCGGCCTGCTCGAGCACGGTCACCCGCACGACCGGCTCGACCCCGAAGTACGGCGCGACCACGGTCGTCCAGCGCGGCGACACGCTCTATCGCATTGCCACCCAGAACGGCATCGCCGTGCGCGACCTGGCGGCGTGGAATGGACTTGCGCCGCCGTACACCATCTATCCGGGGCAGCGCCTGTCGCTGTTTCCCGGCAATGGCCGCAGCGTCCCACCGAAGTCGACCGCGTCCACGCCCACGCGTACTGGCACGCCCGCGCCGGGCAAGGGAACGTCGCGCGCTCCTTCCACGCCAACCCCGTCCGCCGCTCCCGTCAACAGCGGGGTGGCCTGGAAATGGCCGGTCGATGGCCAGTTGCTGAGCCGCTTCGAGGCCGGCGAGCCGACCAAGCAGGGCATCGACATTGCAGGCACCGGCGGCAGCCCGGTGCGGTCCGCCGGCGACGGCACGGTCGTGTATTCGGGTTCCGGGCTGGTGGGCTACGGCGAGCTGATCATCATCAAGCACAACGAGCAGTGGCTGTCGGCGTATGGCCACAACCGCACCCGCCTGGTGGCCGAGGGCGCGGTGGTCAAGGCCGGCCAGCAGATCGCCGAGCTGGGGCGCACCGGCGCCTCCCGCGACATGCTGCACTTCGAGATCCGTTACAACGGCAAGCCGGTCGATCCGCTGCTTTACCTGCCGCGCAAATAACGGCGTCAGCCGGGCAGGATGAACCCGGCGACGACCTTGCGGCCTTCGCTGGCCAGTACGTTGAACGTGCGGGCGGCGGCGGCGTTGGTCATCACTTCGATCCCGACCCCGCGGCGCAGGCCGGCCGCCATCGCGGCGGCGGGCGGGAACACCTGCCGCTCGCCGGTGCCCAGGAGCACGACGGCCGGCTCCATCGCCAGCAGGGGGTCGAGCGCTTCGGGCCCGAGCTTGGCGGCGTCGGCGACGTCCCAGTCCTCCAGCAGCCGGTCGGGAGCGATCACGAAGCTTCGTGCCAGCGTCCGGTCGTTGACCCGCGCCAGGGTGCCGTCGGCAGCGCGCAGGAAGAACTCGTGGTCGGGGTTTTCGAGCGTCAGTTGCATGGGAGAGGCGAGGGGTGGGGGACCTTCGCGCGTCGACCGGCGCGGTCGGGGTCAGGCCCGGGGCAGGACGATCTGGCGCTTTTCGGTGCTCTGCCGGTACAGCACCGCGGTGTGGCCGATGCGCTGCACCAGGGCGGCGCCGGCGCGCTGGGCCAGGTCCGCCATCATCGCGTCGCGGGCCTCGCGGTCGGCGGCGGCAACCTTGATCTTGATCAGCTCGTGGTGCTCCAGCGCCAGCTCGACCTCGGCCACGACGGCGTCGGTCAGGCCCTTGCCGCCGATCTGCAGCATGGCCTTCAGGTCGTGGGCCTGGCCGCGCAGGAAACGGGTCTGGGCGGCGGTCAGGACGGTCGGCATGTAGGCACGCAGGCAAGGAGAGACGGGGCCTGCAGGGTATCATGGAGGCCCCGTTCCGACCCGGCGCCCGATGGCCACCCGCAGCAAGAGCAGCCAGCGCTGGCTGAAAGAGCACCACTCCGACCCGTTCGTCAAAAAGGCGAGGGCGGAGGGCATGCGCTCGCGGGCGGTCTACAAGCTCGAGGAGCTGGTCGCCCGGGATCGCCTGCTCAAGTCCGGCATGGTCGTGGTCGATCTCGGCGCGGCCCCCGGCGGCTGGTCCCAGTGGGTGCGGCAGGAGCTCGGCGACAGCGGCCGGGTGGTGGCGCTGGACATCCTGGAGATGCCGCCACTGGCCGGGGTGGAGTTCCTTCATGGGGATTTCAGGGAGGATGCGGTCCTATCGCGTCTGGAGGCGAGCCTGGGCGGCAAGCCCGTGGACCTTGTACTGTCCGACATGGCCCCCAATAAGAGCGGTGTGGATGCGGTGGACATGCCGCGGGCGATGTACCTGTCCGAACTGGCGATGGATTTCGCCGATCGCCACCTCAAGGTCGACGGCGCGTTCCTGATCAAGCTGTTCCAGGGCGTGGGATTCGACGAGTACGTGAAGGAGCTGCGCCGTCGCTACGCGAAGGTGTCGATCCGCAAGCCGGCCGCGTCGCGCAAGCGCTCGCCGGAGGTCTACGCCCTGGCCCAGGGCAAACGCGCCGAGATCAAGTGACCCTTTCCCGAAATTTCCCCGAACCTGACGTGACCGACTGAATGAACGACTTGGCCAAGAATCTGATGCTCTGGGTGATCGTCGCCGTCGTGCTGATGGTGGTGTTCCAGGCATTCGGACCGCGCACGGCCGGTGGCGGCGTCGAGACGCTGGCCTACGACCAGTTCATCCAGCAGGTGCAGGCCGACCGGGTGGAGAGCGTCAAGATCGCCGAAGACCGCACCACCATCACCGGCGAGCGCAAGGACGGCAGCAGCTTCACCACCTTCAGCCCCGGCGACAAGGACCTGGTCAACGACCTGCTCGAGCACGACGTCGCGATCACGCAGACGCCGCCGGGCGGGCCGTCGTTCTGGTCGATCGTGCTCAACTTCCTGCCGATCATCCTGATCATCGCGTTCTGGATCTTCGTCATGCGGCAGATGCAGCAGGGCGGCAGCAAGGGCGCGATGAGCTTCGGCAAGTCGCGGGCCAAGATGCAGGGCGAGGACCAGGTCAAGGTGACCCTGGCCGATGTGGCCGGCTGCGACGAGGCCAAGGAGGAGGTCGGCGAGCTGGTGGAGTTCCTGCGCGATCCGGGCCGTTTCCAGAAGCTTGGCGGCAAGATCCCGCGTGGCGTACTGATGGTGGGGCCGCCGGGTACCGGCAAGACCCTGCTGGCGCGTGCCATCGCCGGCGAGGCAAAGGTGCCTTTCTTCAGCATTTCCGGTTCGGACTTCGTCGAGATGTTCGTCGGTGTCGGTGCGTCCCGCGTGCGCGACATGTTCGAGCAGGCCAAGAAGCACGCGCCGTGCATCATCTTCATCGACGAGATCGACGCGGTCGGCCGCCACCGTGGCGCCGGCCTGGGTGGTGGACACGACGAGCGCGAGCAGACCCTCAACCAGCTGCTGGTCGAGATGGACGGCTTCGAGGGTGGCGAGGGCGTGATCGTGATCGCCGCGACCAACCGCCCCGACGTGCTTGATCCCGCGCTGCTGCGCCCGGGCCGCTTCGACCGCCAGGTGGTGGTCGGCCTGCCCGACGTCAAGGGCCGCGAGCAGATCCTGCGCGTGCACATGCGCAAGGTGCCGCTGTCGGACGACGTCGAGCCGATGGTGGTCGCGCGCGGTACACCTGGCTTCAGCGGTGCCGACCTGGCCAACCTTGTCAACGAGGCCGCGCTGTTCGCCGCGCGCGAGAACGCCAAGGACGTGCGCATGGAGCACTTCGACAAGGCGCGCGACAAGATCCTGATGGGCGCCGAGCGCCGCTCGATGGCGATGAGCGAGGACGAGAAGAAGCTGACCGCCTACCACGAGGCCGGCCACGCCATCGTCGGCCGCGTCGTGCCCGAGCATGACCCGGTCTACAAGGTCACGATCATCCCCCGCGGCCGCGCGCTCGGTGTGACCATGTACCTGCCCGAGGGCGACAAGTACAGCTACAACCGCACCGCGATCGAGTCGCAGCTGTGCTCCCTGTATGGCGGCCGCGTCGCCGAGGAGCTGATCTTCGGCAACGACAAGGTCACCACCGGCGCGTCCAACGACATCGAGCGGGCGACCAAGATGGCCCGCAACATGGTCACCAAGTGGGGTCTGAGCGACGAGATGGGTCCGATCGCCTACAGCGAGGAGGACGACGAGGTGTTCCTCGGCCGTTCGGTCACCCAGCACAAGAGCGTGTCCGACGACACCGCGCGCAAGATCGACGAGGTCGTGCGCGGCATCCTGGACAAGGCCTACCAGCGCACCACCACCATCCTCAAGGAGCACCTCGACAAGCTCCACGTGATGGCCGATGCGCTGCTGCAGTACGAGACCATCGACGCCCACCAGATCGACGACATCATGGCCGGGCGCACGCCGGGGCCGCCGGCCGACTGGGGCAAGTCGGGCAAGTCGCCCAAGGACGACAGCGCCCACCCGCCGGGCGCGGTGATCGGACCGGCCGCGCAGACCTGATCCGCCTTGCCGGGGGATGACGAAAAGGCCAGAGTTCGCTCTGGCCTTTTCCGTTTGGCGTCCCGCATGTTCCAGACCGCACCCGTGCTCGACTGCAACGGCCGCGAGCTCGTGCTCGACCGGCCCCGCGTGATGGGCATCGTCAACGTCACCCCCGACTCGTTCTCCGACGGTGGCGCGCACGACACCGCAGACGCGGCGTTCGCCCACGCGCTGCGCTTGCTGGAGGAAGGCGCCGACATCCTCGACATCGGCGGCGAGTCGACCCGACCCGGCGCCGACGAAGTGCCGCTCGAGGAAGAACTGCGACGCGTGGTGCCGTTGATCGAACGGCTGTCGCGCGAGACCTCCGCACCGATCAGCGTGGACACCTCCAAGCCGGAGGTGATGCGCGCCGCGGTCGGTGCCGGCGCGGGCATGCTCAACGACGTCTACGGCCTGCGCCGCGACGGTGCGCTGGACACGGCCGCCGCGCTCGGCATGCCGGTGGTACTGATGCACATGCTCGGCGAACCGCGATCGATGCAGCAGGCGCCGCGCTACGACGACGTGGTTGGCGAAGTGCACCGGTTCCTGGCCGAACGCATCTTCGCGGCCGAGATGGCCGGCATCGCCAAGAAGCGCATCGTGATCGATCCGGGCTTCGGGTTCGGCAAGGACACCACCCACAACCTCGCACTGCTCGCGCAACTCGAGCGCTTCGGCGACCTCGGGGTGCCGGTGCTGGCCGGGCTGTCGCGCAAGCGCACCATCGGAGAGCTCACCGGACGCGACATTCCCCGCGAGCGCGTGCATGGCTCCGTCGCCGCGCACCTGATCGCGGCGCAGCGCGGTGCACGGCTGCTGCGGGTGCACGATGTCGCCGCCACTGTCGACGCGCTGAAGGTGTGGAACGCGGTCGCGTCCCAGCCGCAGCCGCGGCAATCGTCGGCTTCCTCCGCCTTCCTTTGGCCGGACGACGAGTAGCGCGTCACGTGCGCGTCCTCGCTGCAGGCGCTGGACAGAAAATGGTCAGAGCGACCGGGGCCGTTGCCCCGTGGTCGTTTCAGGCAGTTGTCCACAGCTTCGTACGTGCGCTTGTCCACAGCCGCTGTGCATAAGCGCGATGAATGCGCCGGTCAGGTTGGCGGGCTGAAAGTGCCCCCGCATCTGCGTTAGGCTGGCCCATTCGCGCGTCGCCGGGCATGGCGTCGCCCATTCGCGTGCGCCGCGTCGCGGTGCCCACAAGCATGACCGGGGGAGCCTGTTGCAATGACAGCCAGCACACCGTTACTCGTCACCTTCTCGATCTATCTCGCCGTCGTGATCCTGATCGGGTTCATCGCCTGGCGCTCGACCAAGGACTTCGACGACTACATCCTCGGCGGCCGCTCGCTCGGGCCGTGGGTGGTGGCGCTGGCCGCAGGCGCTTCGGACATGAGCGGCTGGCTGCTGATGGGACTGCCGGGGGCCATGTACCTCGGTGGCGTGTCCGAGAGCTGGATCGCGATCGGCCTGATCCTAGGCGCATACGCCAACTGGCGCTGGGTCGCCGGGCCGCTGCGCATCTACACCGAGCGCGCCGGTGACGCGCTGACCATCCCGGACTATTTCACCAACCGCTTCGCCGACCACGATCGCCTGCTGCGGGTGCTGTCGGCGATCGTGATCCTCGTGTTCTTCGCGGTGTACTGCGCCTCCGGCGTGGTGGCCGGCGCGCGGCTTTTCGAAAGCGTGTTCGGCCTGCCGTACGAGCAGGCGCTGTGGTGGGGCGCGGCCGCCACCATCCTCTACACCCTGGTCGGCGGCTTCCTGGCGGTCAGCTGGACCGACACCCTCCAGGCGGGCCTGATGTTCTTCGCGCTGTTGCTGGCGCCGAGCATCATCATGATGAACAACGGGGGGTTCGAGGCGACCGTCGACGTGGTCCGCAACTTCGATGCCACTCGTCTCGACTGGTTCGATGGCGGCACGCTCGGCATGGTCGGCGTGGTGTCCGCGCTGGCCTGGGGCCTGGGCTACTTCGGCCAGCCGCACATCCTTGCGCGCTTCATGGCCGCCGACAGCGTCGCCACCATTCCGCCGGCGCGCCGGATCGGCATGACCTGGATGATCCTGTGCCTGGTCGGTTCGCTCGGCGTGGGCTTCTTCGGCATCGCTTACTTCGCCAACCACCCGGAAGCGGCGGGTCCGGTGGACGCCAACTCCGAGCGCGTGTTCATCGAGCTGGCGAGCCTGCTGTTCAACCCGTGGGTGGCCGGCGTGCTGCTGTCGGCGATCCTCGCCGCGGTAATGAGCACGCTGTCGTGCCAGTTGCTGGTGTGCTCGAGCGTGATGACCGAGGACTTCTACCACGGCTTCGTACGCAAGCACGCGAGCCAGAAGGAGCTGGTCTGGGCGGGCCGTGCATCGGTCGCGCTGATCGCATTGGTGGCGCTGTGGCTGGCACGTGACCCCGACAGCAAGGTGCTGGGACTGGTCAGCTACGCGTGGGCCGGCTTCGGCGCCGCGTTCGGGCCGGTGGTGATCCTGTCGCTGTTCTGGCAGCGCATGACGCGCAACGGTGCGCTCGCCGGCATCGTCGTCGGTGCCGGCACCGTGATCGCGTGGAAGCTGATCGCGGTCGACCGGATGGGTTCGGGTCTGTACGAAATGGTGCCGGGCTTCATCGCCGCGACCATCGCGGTCGTGCTGGTCAGCCGCATGGGCCGGGAGCCGCCGCAGGAGATCCAGGTCACCCACCAGCAGGTGCGCGCCTCGTTGCGCGAAACCGGTTACTGACCGGACGCGCACACCATGGCGAACGCCGGCGGGCCGGCCATGCACCAATCCGGTCCGTCGGCACGCCGTCCGCTGGCAATCGCGCTCATGGGCCCGACCGCGTCGGGTAAGACCGCGCTCGCGCTCGACTGGGCCGAGCGCCTCGGGGGTGAGATCGTCAGCGTCGACTCCGCGCTGGTGTACCGCGGGCTCGACATCGGCGCGGCCAAGCCCACCGGGGTTGAACTGGCGCGGGTGCCGCACCACCTGATCGACATCCGCGAGCCGTGGCAGCCGTACTCGGCCGCGGAATTCGCCACCGATGCCCGCCGCGCGCTGGAGGACATCGCCGCGCGCGGCCGCATTCCGATCTTCGCTGGCGGCACCGGGCTGTATTTCCACGCTCTGCTGAACGGCCTGTCGTCGATGCCTGGTGCCGACCCGGCGACCCGGGCGAACATCGCGGAGGAGGCTTCGGAACGCGGCTGGGACGCGCTGCACGCCGAGCTGGGCTCGATCGACCCGGAAGCGGCATTCCGCATCCACGCTACCGACGCGCAGCGCATCCAGCGTGCGCTGGAGGTCCATCGCCTGTCGGGCCGCACCATCACCGACTGGCGCCGGGAACCGCCGCCGCCACGCCTGTCGTTCCACGTCCTCAAGCTCGTGCTGGCACCGCACGACCGCGCGGTGCTGCACGAGCGCATCGCGCGCCGCTTCGACGCCATGCTGGAGGCGGGCTTCCTCGATGAGGTACGCCGCCTGCGCGCACTGCCGCAGTTGCAGGCGCACCCGGCGCCGCTGGAGCTGCCGGCGGTGCGTGCGGTCGGTTACCGCCAGGCCTGGGAGCACCTTGATGGCGGGACCGATGCGGCAGGCTTCCGCGACCGCGCGATCTTCGCCACCCGGCAACTGGCCAAGCGCCAGTTCACCTGGCTGCGCGGCGAGCTGGACGCGCGCTGGTTCGACCCGCTGACCGAACGCGACCGGCTCGAGCAGGCACTGGCCCTGTTCCTGCCGCAAAGCCCCGCCTGACCCACCCGCGTCACGGTTCCCGCGATCCACCCGCCCGGGCGGTATCCCCCCGCCACGGTTGCGCTACCATCGGCCCATTGCCGTCGTGGGGACAACGGTCGGCGATGCGTCCACCGGGGGTGGGCGCCCATAACTAGAACCTAAAAAGTCGGGGGAATACGAATGTCCAAGGGGCAATCCTTGCAGGATCCTTTCCTGAACGCGCTGCGCCGCGAACGCGTGCCGGTGTCGGTGTACCTGGTCAATGGCATCAAGTTGCAGGGCACCATCGAGTCGTTTGACCAGTTTGTCGTGTTGCTGCGCAACACCGTCAGCCAGATGGTCTACAAGCATGCCATCTCCACCGTGGTGCCGGCGCGCAACGTCCGGGTCGGCCCGGGTGGCGGCTACGTGCATTCGGGCGAAGGCGGCAATGGCAACGGCAACGGCCACGCCGACGAGCCGCACGAGGACGAGTGAGCTCTCCGGTCGGGGCGGATCGTTTCCGGTGGGCTTGTTTTCAGGCCCGGCGCAACCATCTCCTGAGCAATCCGCCCCCGCCCAGAGACGCCCTCATTGTTTGAACGTTCCCGCAAGGGTGAACACGCCCTGCTGATCCAGCCCCACGCCGGCGGCCCGCCGGACGAAGGTTTGCTGGAGGAATTCGCCGACCTGGCGCGCTCGGCCGGCGCCACGGTCGCCGGCGTGGTGACCGCCCGCATCGACCGCCCCAACGCCGCGATGCTGATCGGCAGCGGCAAGCTGGAAGAGGTCAAGGCCGCGGCCGAGGCCAGCGGCGCCGACCTCATCCTGGTCAACCATCCCCTCGGCCCCGGCCAGGAGCGCAACCTCGAGCGCGCGCTGCAGCGCCGCGTGGTCGACCGCACCGGCCTGATCCTCGACATCTTCGCCCTGCGCGCGCACAGCCACGAGGGCAAGCTGCAGGTCGAGCTCGCCCAGTTGCGCCACATGGCCACCCGGCTGGTGCGTGGCTGGACCCACCTTGAGCGGCAGCGCGGCGGTTCGATCGGCCTGCGCGGCCCCGGTGAGACCCAGCTGGAAACCGACCGCCGCCTGCTGCAGAAGCGGCTCGAGCAGTTGCAGAAGCGGCTCGACAAGGTCCAGGTGCAGCGCACCCAGCAGCGCCGTGCGCGCATGCGCAGCGAGCTGCCGCGGGTCGCCCTGGTCGGCTACACCAACGCCGGCAAGTCGACGCTGTTCAACGCGCTGACCGGCGCCGGCGCGTACGCGGCCGACCAGCTGTTCGCCACGCTCGACCCGACCGTGCGCCGGATCGAGCTGCCCGGCGGCGGCGTGGTCCTGGCCGACACCGTCGGCTTCGTCCGCGACCTGCCGCATGAACTGGTCGCCGCCTTCCGCTCGACCCTTTCGGAGGCACGCGAGGCCGACCTGTTGCTGCACGTCGTCGACGCCGCCGACCCGCTGCGCGACGAGCGCATACGCCAGGTCGACGAGGTCCTGCGCGACATCGGCGCGGGCGACCTGCCGCAGGTGCTGGTGTTCAACAAGATCGACCGGCTGGGCGAGGACGGCGGTGACGGAGAAGCCACCCGCCCGCAGCCTCGTATCGATCGCCCGGGCGAGGGCCACCTCCGCGCCTGGGTGTCCGCGCGCGAGGGCGAGGGCATGGACCTGCTGCGTGCCGCCATCGGCGAGGCGCTGGAGCTGCGCCACGTGACCGGTACCGTCGAGCTGCCGCCGCGCGCCGGACGGTTGCGTGCACGCCTGCACGAACTGGGCGCCGTCCGGGCCGAACAGTCCGGGGAGGGAGGCTGGCAACTGCAGGTCGATCTGGCGGAGGCGGATGCCCTGCGCCTGTACGCCCAGCCCCATGGCGACCTGTTGCGACCGCTGCTGGACGAGGAAGCGCTTGCGCGCGCCAACCCGGACGCGGGTTACGGATCCGGCTTCGCTTGAGGCCGTCCGCCCCCCCACCTAGAATCACCGATCGCCTGCGCAACCAGTGCACGGGCGGTCGACGTACCCGCCACGATCGCATGCACCGGCCGGTCGCCGCGCGCGTCGCATCCACCTTCTGAGGAGCAGGCATGGCCTGGAACACCCCTGGCAGTGACAAATCCGGCGGCGGCCGGCCACCGCGGCGACGTCCCGGCGGCAACAACCCGCTGGACGCCGTCCTGGACCAGTTGCGCGGCCTGTTCGGCGGCAGCGGTGGCAGTGGCGCCGGCATCGGCCGCTGGGTGCTGCTGGTGGTCGGGCTGTGGCTGGTGTTCAACTGCTTCGTGCTGATCACCGAGCAGCAGCGCGGCGTGGTGCTGCGCTTCGGCGAGGTCGCCCGCGTGTTGCAGCCCGGCCCGCACTTCAAGCTGCCGTGGCCGATCGAGACCGTCACCAAGGTCAACGCCACCGCCATCAAGACCTTCAGCACCAACGTGCCGGTGCTGACGCGCGACGAGAACATCGTGCAGGTCGACATCAACGTGCAGTACCGCGTCAGCGATCCGCAGCAGTACCTGTTCGGTACCCGCGATGCCGACGTGATGCTGCAGCAGGCCGCGCTGAGCACCGTGCGCGAGCAGGTGGGCCGCTCGACCCTGGACACCGTGCTGGGCGCCCGCAACGCGCTGGCCGTGTCCTCGCGCGAGCAACTGCAGGCCTCGCTCGACGCCTACCGCACCGGCCTCGTCGTGACCGAGATGAACCTCCCCAACGCGCGTCCGCCGGAAGAGGTCAAGCCGGCGTTCGACGACGTCAACAGCGCCCAGCAGGACAAGGACCGCCTGATCAGCGAGGCCCAGGCCTACGCCGCCCAGGTGGTGCCCGAGGCGCGCGGCCAGGCCAACCGCGTGCGCGCGGTCGCCGAAGGCTACAAGGCGACCTCGGTCGCGGCGGCGGAAGGTAATGCCGACCGCTTCTCGATGCTGGTGGAGGAGTACCGCCAGGCACCGGAGGTCACCCGCAAGCGGCTGTGGCTGGAGACCGTCGAGCAGGTGCTCGAGGGCACCCGCAAGGTGGTTGGCGGCGATTCGCGCCAGCTGATCTACGTGCCGATGGACAACGCCGGCGGACAGGGCAGCAGCCAGGCCCCGATGCTGACCCCGGACACGCTCGCGCCGGAGGTCACCAGCACCCCGTCGACCGACAGTGGCAACACCCGCACGGGGCGCAACCCGCGCACCGGCCGTGAGGAGGTGATCCGATGAAATACTCCGCATGGGTGGCCATTGGTGTGGCCGTGCTGCTGGCGCTGATGGGTTCGACCTACGTGGTCCGCGAGGGCCAGGTGGCGATGGTGCTCAACCTCGGTCGCGTGGCACGCACCGGCATCGACCCCGGCCTGCACTTCAAGTGGCCGTTGGTGGAAACCGCGATGGTGTTCGACCAGCGCCTGCAGGTGCTGGACGCCGAGCCGGAGCGCTACCTGACCTCCGAGCGCAAGGACGTCAGCGTCGACTTCTTCGCGGTCGGCATGATCGAGGACGAGCGCGCCTTCTATCGCGCCACCGGCGGCGACGAGAGCATCGCGATCGCCCGCCTGGCGCCGATCATCAAGGACTCGCTGCGCAACGAGATCAACGCCCGCACGCTGACCGAGATCGTCTCGGGCAACCGGGCCGACATCATCGAGAGCCAGCTGGCGTCGATCAACAAGGGCGCCGAGACCGTCGGCGTGCAGATCATCGACCTGCGCATCAAGCAGATCGACCTGCCGACCGACAGCCAGGTCATCACCGACGTGTACCGCCGCATGCGTGCCCAGCGCCACGAGGTCGCCAGCCGCCTGCGCGCGGAAGGTGCCGAGCAGGCGCAGACCGTGCGCGCCGAGGCCGACAAGCAGCGGGCAGTGATCCTGGCCGAGGCCGAGCGTGACGCCCAGCGCCTGCGCGGCGAAGGTGATGCCGAGGCCACCTCGATCTACGCCGAGGCGGCGCAGAAGGACGCTGGCTTCTACACCTTCCAGCGCAGCCTGGAGGCGTACCGCAAGTCGTTCCAGGACGGCAATGGCGTGATCGTGCTCGATCGTGACGACGCCTTCCTGCAATACCTCGGCAACGACCGTTGAGCGAGCTGTGGGCGGCGCTGTGCCTGGTGGCGGTGATCGAGGGCCTGTTCCTGTTCGCCGCCCCCGGCGCCTGGAAGCGCGCCGCCGCCCAGCTGCTGGCGCTGGATGACCGGCAGCTGAGGGTTTTCGGCGGCGTCATCCTGGCTATCGGGGTCGGCACGCTGTGGCTGGTCCGCCGGATGGCCTGACCGGGCACCGCGACACTGGCCCCCGGAGGGCGAAACCCGGATAATGCACAAAAGCCGGCTGGGGGCATTCCCCGCCCGGCTTTTTCTATGCGCGGAACGTTCCGCCCGGGTCGGCCCCCACCTCCGCCGCCCGCCACGCCAGGAGCAAAACAATGGGTCAGTCAGTCGTCGTTCTCGGTGCCCAGTGGGGCGATGAAGGCAAGGGCAAGATCGTCGACCTGCTGACGCAGGACATCGGCGCGGTCGTGCGCTTCCAGGGCGGCCACAACGCCGGCCACACCCTGGTGATCAACGGCAAGAAGACCGTCCTGCACCTGATTCCGTCCGGCATCCTGCGCGAAGGGGCGCTGTGCCTGATCGGCAACGGCGTGGTGCTGCACCCGGGCGCCCTGCAGAAGGAGATCGCCGAGCTCGAGGCCGAGGGCATCGAGGTGCGCTCGCGCCTGAAAATCAGCCCCGCCACGCCGCTGATCATGCCGTACCACATCGCCCTGGATCAGGCCCGCGAGAAGGCCGCCGGCGGCAAGGCGATTGGCACCACCGGCCGGGGCATCGGCCCGGCGTACGAGGACAAGGTCGCCCGCCGTGGCATCCGCGTCGCCGACCTGCATTACCCCGAGCAGCTGGCCGAGAAGCTGCGCGCCGCGCTCGATTACCACAACTTCGTGCTGACCAAGTACCTGGGCGTCGACGCGGTCGACTTCCAGCAGACCCTCGACGAGGCGCTGGCCTTCGGCGACTACGTCGAGCCGATGAAGTCCGACGTCGCCGGCATCCTGCACGACCTGCGCAAGCAGGGTAAGCGCGTGCTGTACGAAGGCGCGCAGGGCTCGCTGCTCGACATCGACCACGGCACCTACCCGTACGTCACCAGCTCCAACACCACCGTCGGCGGCGCGCTGGCCGGCACCGGCGTTGGCGCGGACTCGATCGACTACGTGCTCGGCATCGCCAAGGCCTACGCCACCCGCGTCGGCGGCGGTCCGTTCCCGACCGAGCTGCACGACGACGTCGGCCAGGGCATCCGCGACCGCGGCCAGGAGTACGGCGCCACCACCGGCCGCCCCCGCCGCTGCGGCTGGATCGACATCGTCGCGCTCAAGCGCGCGGTCGCGATCAACGGCATCAGCGGGCTGTGCATCACCAAGCTCGACATCCTCGACGGCATGCCGACCCTGAAGATGTGCATCGGCTACCAGTACCGCGGCAAGCAGACCGAGTACGCGCCGCTCGACGCGCAGGGCTGGGACGAGTGCGTGCCGGTGTACCTGGAGTTCCCGGGCTGGGAGGAGAGCACCCACGGCATCACCGAGTGGGACAAGCTGCCGCCCGCCGCGCGCGCCTACCTGCGCGCGCTGGAGGAGCTGTCGGGCTGCCCGCTGGCGATGGTATCCACTGGTCCCGACCGCGACGCCAACATCGTGCTGCAGGATCCCTGGGCCTGACATCCCGCCTGCCGCGTTGCTTCCAAGGCCCCGCTTCGGCGGGGCCTTTTCGTCCCGGGTGACTTCACCTGGGACTGAACACCGTTCAGCTAGCGTGTGCGGTTGTTGCCCTCTGCGTCCATGCGTGTCCGTTGTTGGCGGGCGCTGGAGTAGGGTGGCGAACCATCTCCGGGGAACACCCGCATCTTGAAGCCCTTGCTTACGTCTGCCAGCGATTTCGAGCGTCCGCCGCCGGTCGACGACGCGGACTTCCGCCTGCTGGTGGAATCCGTCCGCGATTACGCGATCTTCCTGCTCGACCCGCAGGGACGCGTGCGCTCGTGGAACGCCGGGGCACAGGTGCTCAAGGGCTACGCGCCGGACGAGATCATCGGCCGCAGCTTCGAGGTGTTCTACCCGCAGGAGCAGATCGACATCGGTTTCCCTGCGCAGGAGCTGCGCGAAGCGCTCCGCCTGGGGCGGTTCGAGGACGAAGGCTGGCGCCTGCGCAAGGATGGCAGCCGGTTCTGGGCGAGCGTGGTCATCACCGCGCTGGTCGACGACGACGGCTTGCACCGCGGTTTCGCCAAGGTCACCCGCGACCTCACCGAGCGACGCCACCAGGAGGAGCTGCTGCGCCAGGGCGAAGAGCGCTTCCGCATGCTGGTGGAAGGCGTGCGCGACTACGCCATTTTCATGCTGGACCCGCAGGGCCACGTGGTCAGCTGGAACCTCGGCGCCCAGATCAACAAGGGCTATACCGCCGAGGAGATCGTCGGCCAGCACTTCTCGGTGTTCTACCCGCAGGAAAAGATCGACGCCGGCTGGCCCGAGCACGAACTTGAATCCGCGTTGCGCGACGGCCGCTTCGAGGACGAGGGCTGGCGCATCCGCAAGGACGGCAGCCGGTTCTGGGCCAGCGTGCTCATCACCGCCGTGTACGACGCTGCCGGTGACCACCTGGGGTTTGCCAAGATCACCCGCGACCTCAGCGACCGCCGCCGCATCACCCGGCTGGAGACCCAGGAACGCCACCTCCATCACTTCCTGGCAATGCTCGGCCACGAGCTGCGCAACCCGCTGGCGCCGATCAGCAACGCGGTGTCCATCATGCAGCTGGAAGAGCCCGCCTCCCCGCACCTGCGCGCCACCCGGGACATCCTGGCGCGCCAGGTCGGCCAGCTCTCGCGGCTGGTCGACGACCTGCTGGACGTCGGGCGCATCGTCAGTGGCAAGGTCCACCTGCGCCGCCAACCCGTGCGACTGCAGGAGGTGGTGGACGCGGCCGTCGAGGCCGCGACCCCGGCCATGCAGGCCCGTGGCCAGCAACTCACCACCGAGGTCACCGACGAGCCGTTGTGGGTGGTCGGCGACAAGGTCCGCCTCGTGCAGGTGCTCAATAACCTGCTCAACAACGCGGTCAAGTTCACCCCCGAAGGCGGCCGCATCTGCGTGCGCCTGACCCGCCGCGCCGGCACCGCCCACCTCAGCGTCGCCGACAACGGGCCGGGCATCCCACCCGACCAGCTCAACCACGTATTCAAGCTGTTCGCCCAAGGCGACAACGCAGCCGTCACCCGGCAGGGCGGCCTGGGCATCGGGCTGAGCGTGGTGCACCAGATGGTGCGCAGCCACGACGGCGACGTCAGCGTGTTCAGCACCGGCGTACCCGGTGAGGGCGCCGAGTTCGCGATCCGGTTGCCGCTGATCGATGGAGAGGGTGCGCTGTTGATGTAGTTCCTGCCGGTCACCGCGCCCCCGTTCCGCTATCGTGCGCGGCAGGGGGAACCGCATGGATACCGGATTGAACGACCTGACGACCGGCCGCGACGATGCGCTGTATCCGCGCGCAGCCGAACCTGCGTCCGCACCGCAGCCCGCGTCCAGGGGCATGCAGCTCGTGCAGTGGATAGTGGGCGGCATCGGCGGTTTCGCGCTGGTCGCGGGGCTCGACTCGTTCGCGGACGACGTTTCATTGCCCCTGCTTGCCGCCATGCTCGCCCTGGCGATCGCAATGTTGTGGCTGCAGGTCCTCGTCCACGAAGCCGGGCATGCGCTGGCCGGGGTGCTGGTTGGCCGGCGGCTGGTCGCCGCGGGCATCGGTCCCTTGAGGCTGGAGCGCGGCGTCGGCGGCTGGATGGTGCGCTGGGGCGGCAACGTGCGGGGGCTCAGCGGGTTCGCCGTGTTGCTCCCGCCAGACCGCGCCACCGAGTCCCGCCGCAACGTGGCCACCTTCATCCTCGGCGGCCCGCTGGCCAACCTGTTGTGCGCGGCGGTCGCGCTGTTAGTGCTGGCGCTGGCACCGCCCCTGGACGTCACGGCGTCGGTCGCCCTGGCCGGCACGGTGTTCGGTGGCGGCCTGCTGGGCCTCATCAACCTGGTGCCCTGGCAGAACCAGGGCTGGCACACCGACGGCTACAACCTGCGTGAACTGTGGCGCGACACCCCGGCCTGGCGCATGTCGTGCGCGCAGGCCTGCGTGGTCGCGATGTCGATGGCCGGCGTGCGCCCGCGGGACTGGCCCGCCGACCAGCTGACCGTGCCCGACTGTGTACCTACCCAGATGGCCGCGGCGATGCACGTGCTGCGCATGGGCCATGCGCTCGACCGCGACGACCAAGCGGCCGCCGGCGCGACCGCACGCGCCTTGGCCGATGCCTACCCCGGCGCCGCCGACGGCAGTCGGCAGGGGATCGCCGCCACCTTGGCCAGCTATGCCGCGCGCACCCGCGATGCCGACTTGCTCGCGGCCTGGCGCCCGCTGTGCGAAGGCGGCCTGCTGGACCTGGGGCCTTACCGGCTGTGGCTGGACGCCGAGGCCGCCGCGTTGGCAGGGGACGCTGTTGCCGCCCGCGCGGTGTCGGCCCGCGCCCGCGAAGCGATGCCGCGGATCCACGACCGCGCCGGCGTGTTGGTGATGGGGGAGTACCTGGATGAGCTGGATGCGCGGTTGGTTGAGGTCTGTCCAGTCGTCCATGGCGTGCCTCAATTGGCTGTGGATGAGCACGGACCTCGGTGAGCCGTGCAATGAGCGGCATTTACGCCCTTCCTAGCACGCACCTGGCCGGCGCGCATCGCATGCCGGCAATTCGGCTTCGGCCGCTCCCTTGTATCCCGCCGGAACTCCACAGCGCCCGGCGGGTGGGCGAGGCGGTTCTGGCTGGGGGCGCGGTGTATGTCTGTAGGATCTTCCGCTGCTGCGCTCAGGTAAGCGTCAAGGCACACCAGTGGTTTCCGGTGGCGTATCTCTAGATGAGACACCGACGAGGCATCATGGCTCCGGGACCGCGGGAGAGCCGGCGTGACCGTCCTTAGACCGCTGCGGTCGCGCTGTCGACCGGACACCGGTTGGCCGAAGATCCGCACAGCAATTGGGAAGTGGGCCAGATGTGGAGAGACCAACAGGGGAGACGGCATGACTCAATTTAGATTGCAGGCCAGTGAGTACGATTGCGTACCCACATGCTTCATCAACGCGTATTCGCGGCTGTTCTCTCGAGCGGAAATACCGGCGACGGCAATTCAGAAGACCTACTTGCTATGTCTAGACGAAGAACGAGGCGGGGCGTGTCGAGGAACCACGCCGGCTGCCGTTTCGCACTTGGCCGAATGGCTTGACCGACATCGGTCGGGAGCATTTGCGATCGATACAGAAGTTCTTCGACAAGACGAAGTTACGCTCAAAGCAGTAACCACCTGCCTCGACGACGGTGGTGTGGCACTGCTACGGGTGAAGCATGATCGGAACTTATGGCACTACGTGCTCGCATTGGAGAAGGTGGGCGATTGGCTGGAGTGCCACGATCCTTACCCGAAACAGCGAGTATCGAAGCAGAATCCGTATCGTTTTGTCACCCCCAGCAAACCGCAAGGTCCCAATCTTCGGATCCCAATGGATTGGCTGGATGTGCGATCCAATGAAAAGCCTTTCCGGCTAGGAACCAAAGATCAGCGTGAGTGCGTTCTTATGACGCGACGGGATCCTCGGAACACATGAGCGGCTTCATCACGAGGGCGCGGAATGTTCTCTCTGCACTTATGAATCAAAGTTTCGGGTCAGTGGAGGGGGATCGTGCCCCCACAACGATCACGTGTATGGGCGAATGCCCCAACCTGGAGGAAGTGGCGGCTGCCACGCGCCGGACTCGGGGTGGTGGCGTGCGAGGTGCAACTGGCGCGAATGCTATAGCCAGTCCCGGAGCTGCAACGAATTCAGCGGAACAAGGAGTTGGATCGTGGCAGAAGTAGCCACAGCCCGAACTGGCCAACTGCTACGCGAGCCTTTCGTAACCCTCTTGAATAGTCAGGAGGGACGACGTGCTGCCGATACGCGTTCCGGACTGGCCTTTCGAGTGCAAAGAATTCCTTGCGACTCGGGCGACTGCGCATCCAGTGGACGCCGCGTTGAACAGATGGTCCGATTCCCGAAATTTGAGTATCCGCACAGTGTTTGAGCAAACCTTCAAGAACATCGACGACATCCTGCACAAGGATGCCGGTTGCACCAGCGAACTCGACTACACCGAGCAGTCCTCGTGGCTGCTGTTCCTCAAGTACCTCGACGCCCTCGAGCGCGACAAGGCGATGGAAGCCGAGCTGGAGAGCAGGGCCTACAGCTTCCTGCTGGAGCCAGCCTACCGCTGGGAAAGCTGGGCTGCGCCAAAGGACAGCGACGGCAAGTTCGACCACAACAAGGCGATGACCGGCGACGACCTGCTCGCCTTCGTCAACGACAAGCTGTTCCCCTACCTGCATGGCTTCAAGGCCAAGGCCAGCGGGCCGCAGACGCTGGAATACAAGATTGGCGAGATCTTCGGCGAGATCAAGAACCGCATCCAGTCCGGCTACAACCTGCGCGACGTGATCGAGCGCGTCGATGAGCTCAGCTTCGGCACGCACAAGGAAAAGCACGAGCTCTCGCACCTGTACGAAGCCAAGATCAAGAACATGGGCAACGCGGGGCGCAACGGCGGCGAGTACTACACGCCGCGTCCGTTGATTCGCGCCATGATCCAAGTGATCGATCCGAAGGTCGGCGAGACGGTCTACGACGGTGCCTGCGGTTCGGCTGGATTCCTGTGCGAGGCGTTCGACTACCTGAGCAGCAAGCCCAGCCTGTCCACCAGCGACAGCAAGACGCTGCAGTGCGAGACCTTCTTCGGCAAGGAGAAGAAGAGCCTGGCCTATGTGATCGGCATCATGAACATGATCCTGCATGGCATCGAGGCACCGAACATCGTCCACACCAACACGCTGGCCGAGAACCTCGCCGACATCCAGGAGAGGGACCGCTTCGATGTCGTGCTGGCCAACCCGCCGTTCGGCGGTAAAGAGCGCAAGGAGATCCAGCAGAACTTCCCGATCAAGACCGGCGAGACCGCGTATCTGTTCTTGCAGCACTTCATCAAGTCGCTGCGCGCCGGCGGCCGCGCCGCCATCGTCATCAAGAACACCTTCCTGTCCAACACCGACAACGCCAGTGTGTCCCTGCGCAAGCAGCTTCTGGAAAGCTGCAACCTGCACACCGTGCTCGACTGCCCCGGCGGCACCTTCCTCGGTGCCGGGGTCAAGACCGTCGTGCTGTTCTTCGAGAAGGGCGCGCCGACCCGCAAGACCTGGTACTACCAGCTCGACCCCGGCCGCAACATGGGCAAGACCAACCCGCTCAATGATGCGGATCTGGCCGAGTTCGTAGGGTTGCAGAAGACGTTCGCCGATTCGCCGAAGAGTTGGAGCGTGGAGGCGACCGGCCTCGACCAGGCGACCTTCGATCTGTCGGTGAAGAATCCCGATGGCGGAGAAGAAATCACGCATCGTAGCCCGCAGGAGATCATGGATGAGATTGCGGCGCTGGATGCGGAGAGTGCGGAAGTGCTGGCGGGGATCAGGGCGCTGCTATGAGAAACGGTTGGCTGCGGCAATCGCTTGGTGCCATCTGCGAGGTTGTGAACGGCGGGACGCCGAAGACTGGTGTCGTTGCGTATTGGGATGGCCAGCATCAGTGGATAACGCCGGCCGAGATGGGGAGGCGGACCACGCCATACATCGGTGAAACCGCACGTACGCTCACTGATCTCGGTTTGTCCAACAGTTCCGCGCGTCCGCTGCCGCCGTATTCGGTCATCCTTTCTTCGCGAGCGCCGATTGGTCATCTCGTGATCAACACTGTGCCGATGGCCACCAATCAAGGCTGCAAGGGTCTGGTCCCCAGCAAGGTTGTTGATCACAAGTTCCTTTACTACTACCTCGGCAGCGTCGTTGAGTTGCTCAACGATTTGGGAACAGGCGCGACGTTCAAGGAACTTTCTGGTGGCAAGTTGAAAGAAGTCCCGATTCCGCTCCCGCCGCTCCCCGAGCAGCAGCGGATCGTCGGCATCCTCGACGAAGCGTTTGCGGGCATCGCCACCGCCAAAGCCAACGCCGAAAAGAACCTCAAGAACGCCCGCGCCCTTTTTGAAAGCCACCTCCAGTCCGTATTCAATCCGCGCAGTGGCGATTGGGTCGAGGATAAATTGGAGTCTCTGACGACAAAAATTGGTAGCGGGGCAACGCCGCGTGGCGGCGAGAAGTGCTATAAGGCTGCGGGCGTTTCATTGATTCGCAGCTTGAATGTCCACGACTTGGGCTTTCGTTACCCAAAGCTAGCGTTCCTGGACGAGGATCAGGCAGCCGACCTATCGAACGTTAAAGTGCAAGCCGATGACGTGCTACTGAATATTACGGGAGCCTCGGTCGCTCGATGCTGCGTTGTACCCCCGGATGTCCTTCCTGCTCGGGTGAATCAGCACGTCTCGATCGTTAGGCCCATCGTGGAGAAGCTAGACGCGGCGTTCCTGCATTACCTGCTTATATCGAAGCCTTACAAAGATGCCTTGCTGAAAACTGGCGAAGAAGGCGGCTCAACGCGACAAGCGATTACGAAGGCGCAGATTCAGTCGTTCACGATTGGATATCCTGTCCTGTCGGAGCAGCGAGCGATTGTTGAAAGATTGAATGCTGTCCTCGCTGAAACCCAACGTCTCGAATCGATCTGCCAGCGCAAACTCGCCGCCCTCGACACCCTCAAGCAATCCCTGCTGCACCAGGCCTTCTCCGGCCAGCTCTGATGGTCGCTTCGCCGTTGTGCTGACCGATCGATGCGCCGCCGCGTGTAGCTCGGCGACCAGTTACTATCGTCTGGACTATCAGGGGGATAGCTACGCGTGAATGAAGCCGAGACCCGAGCCGAGCATATTGACCCCGCCTTGAAGGCGGCGGGTTGGGGCGTGGTCGAAGGCAGCCGTGTGCTGCGCGAAAGCCAGTGCGTGATCGCGCCGGGCCGCTTGCAGGGCAACGGTCAGCGCGCCCGAGCCGAGATTGCCGACTACGTGCTGGTGTACCGCAATACCAAGCTGGCGGTGATCGAGGCCAAGGCCTGGGACAAGCCGCATACCGAGGGAGTAGGGCAGGCCAAGCAATACGCGGCCAAGCTGGCAGTGCGCTTCACCTATGCCACCAACGGCCAGAAGATCTATGCGATCGACATGGAGACGGGAGCAGAGGGCGACGTGGCCGCGTTCCCCGGTCCCGAGGAGTTGTGGGCGCGCACCTACGCCAAGGCCAACGCCTGGCGCGACCGCTTCGCCTCCGTCCCGTTCGAGGACAAGGGCGGCATGTGGCAGGGCCGCTATTACCAGGACATCGCCATCCAGCGCGTGCTCGACGCCATCGCCGAAGGTCGCGACCGCATCCTGCTGACGCTGGCCACCGGCACCGGTAAGACCTTTATCGCGTTCCAACTGGCGTGGAAGTTGTTCCACAGCCGCTGGAACCTCACGGACTGGAAGAGCGAGGAAGAGCCCACCCGCCGCCCGCGTGTGCTGTTCCTGGCCGACCGCAACAATCTGGCCGATCAGGCCTACAACGCGTTTACCGCGTTTCCCGAGGACGCGCTGGTGCGCATCGCCCCAGATGAAATCCGCCGAAGGGGCCGGGTGCCGAAGAACGGCAGCATCTTCTTCACCATCTTCCAGACCTTCATGAGCGGGCCGGGGGAGACGCCGTACTTCGGCGACTACCCACCGGACTTCTTCGACTTCATCGTCATCGACGAGTGCCACCGTGGCGGTGCGAAGGACGAGAGCAGCTGGCGCGAGATCCTGGAGTACTTCAAGCCGGCTGTGCAGTTGGGTCTCACGGCCACCCCCAAGCGCAGTAGCAATGCGGACACCTACGCGTATTTCGGCGAGCCGGTGTACAGCTACTCGTTGAAAGAAGGCATCAACGATGGCTTCCTAACGCCGTTCAAGGTCAGGCAATTCGCCACCACCATCGACGACTACACCTACACCCCTGACGACGCCGTGGTGGAAGGCGAGGTGCTACCAGGCAAGCGCTATACCGAGAGCGAGTTCAACCGCGTCATCGTGATTCCCGAGCGCGAGGCTTACCGCGTCGGGAGGTTCATGGAGTTGATCGACCAACGCGAGAAGACGCTGGTGTTCTGTGCCACCCAGGAGCACGCGTTGCTGGTACGCGACCTGATCAACCAGACCAAGACGAGCACCGACCCCATGTATTGCGTGCGGGTGACGGCGAACGATGGCGAGCGCGGCAACCAGCACCTGCGCGACTTCCAGGACAACGAGAAAACCATCCCGACGATCCTGACCACATCGCAGAAGCTTTCAACTGGCGTCGACGCCCGCAACGTCCGCAACATCGTGCTGATGCGGCCGATCAACTCGATGATCGAGTTCAAGCAGATCATCGGGCGCGGCACGCGCCTGTACGACGGCAAGGATTTCTTCACCGTCTACGACTTCGTGAAGGCGCATCACCACTTCAGCGATCCGGAGTGGGATGGCGAGCCGATCGATCCGGAACCGCCGCGCCCGCGACCCATCGGTGGTAATGATGATCCGGTGTCGCCGGGGGAACCGAAACCGGTCGAGCCGCGGCCGGTAAAGATCCAGGTCAAGCTGGCCGACGGCAAGGCGCGGCAGATCCAGAGCATGATGGCCACGACGTTCTGGAGTGCGGACGGCAAGCCGATGTCGGCCGCACAGTTCCTTGAAAGCCTGTTCGGCACACTGCCGGAGTTCTTCAAGGACGAAGAGCAGTTGCGGGAGATCTGGAGCGAGCCTGCCACCCGCAAGGCGCTGCTGACGGGGCTGGGCGAGAAAGGCTTCGGCCGCGACGCGCTGGCCGAAATGCAGAAGACCATCGAGGCTGAAGACAGCGACCTGTTCGATGTGCTGGCGTACGTTGCGTATGCCACGCCGCCGATTGCAAGGGCGGATAGAGCGGTGTGGGCCAAGGCCGCGATGTACACAAAGTACCCCAGCAATCGTCAACTGGACTTTCTGGAGTTTGTCCTCGGACACTACGTAGAACAGGGCGTGGATGAACTGGGCTTGGACAAGCTTCCGCCACTGCTAAGACTGAAATACAACGCCATTGCTGACGCGACGGTAGACCTCGGCACGCCGGAACAGATAAGAAGTCTTTTCGTCGGATTTCAAAAGCATCTTTACCGGTCTCCTGACTGAGACTTGATGGCACAAAAAAAGGCCCCGCAAAAGCGGGGCCTTTCCAATCCCGGAGAGAGGGATCAACGACCGTCGCGGTCCGCATCGCCCGGCATCGCGCGCTCGATGTGGTGCCAGCCGTCGCGGACGGCTTCCTTGGCCTCGTTCCACGCCAGGCGGGAGTTGGCCTTGGTGGTTTCCCAGCCGCGCTCCAGGTCGTTCTCGACGTCCTCGAAACGCTGGCCTTCGCGCTGGCCGTACTGGTTGTAGCCGTACTGGTAGGCCGGCTCGTAGTCGTTCCAGTCGCGCTCCTTGTTGTAGTAGCTGGCGGTCTGGTAGTTGTTGCGGAAGTGGTCCTTGTACTGCTGCTCGGGAATCCGGGCCATGGTTGGGCTCCTTGTCGTTGGGGGAGGCTCCAACCTAGCCAAGGCCCCGCATCGCATGCGTGAAAACCGCGATGCGAGGCTGAACGCCAAGTCCGCACCCTGCGGCGCCTCAGAACCGCGACGCCACCAGCTCCACGTCGGCGTTGGCCCAGGCGGTATTGAACGCGCGCTCCGTCGTGGCGGCTTCGCGGTCGCGACCCTGCGCGGCGAGTGCACGCGACAGCCCGTACAGCGACCAGCCGTTACCAGGGTTGCGTCGCAGTTCTTCGCGGTAGACCGCCTCGGCTTCCTTGGCCTGGCCAGCGTCCAGCAGCGCGGCGCCCAGTGCTTGCCGGGTTGGGGCGTGCCAGCCGGGGGGCTCGTCGTAGGGGATGCGGTTCTCGATCTCCACCGCGTCACGGAATGCGGTGATGGCGGCCGGGTCGTCGCCCGCGGCGGCGGCGACCTCGCCGGACAGCGTGCGTTCGGCGATGCGCGCCGCGTGGGCCAGCGGGTAGCGGTCCCACATCATCATGGTGTCCATCAGCGGGTCGGCGGCCAGCGGCTGCAATGCGGCGAGGTGCTGGCGGGCGTCGTCCTGGCGACCCTGGCGGGCGGCCGCGACGCCGCGCGCGTAGTGCCAGATGGCGGTGACATAGGGCAGGTCGGGCGCGGGGTTGTCCAGCGCATCGATCGTGTCCCAGCGGCCGAAGCGCACGTGGTCGAACACCGGCGTCAGCCAGTAGTGCTGCAGGCCCTCGAAGCCCGGCTGGCGCATCAGCTCGGGCAGGTCGGTGCGCTGCGCGGTGGCGTCGGCGGCGGCGCGGGCGATGCCACTGGCGCCTTCCATGCTGGCGGCGAACCACAGGAAGTGGTGGTTGTGCGGCACGTAGCCCAGCGGATACACGCCGCTGACGTTGCCGCCGCAGACGGCGAGGTAGGCATCGTCGGCTTCCACCGCACGCTGGTTGGCCAGCACGGCGTCATGCCAGCGGCCGACCCGCGCGTAGATGTGCGCCGGCATGTGGACCAGGTGGCCGGAACCGGGGATCAGCTCGCGCAGCCGGTCGGCCGCGGCGGCCCCGCGCTCGGGGTTGGCCGACGCTTCGACGGCATGGATGTACAGATGCAGGGCACCGGGATGGTCGGGGTGGCGATCGATCACCGACTCGAGCGTCGAGACGATCTCGCGGGTGTGGCCGATCGGCTGCAGTCGCTCGTCGTAATAGGCCCACGGCTGCAGGTCCATCAGCGCCTCGGCGTGCATGGTGGCGGCGTCCAGGTCGTCCGGTCGCGCCTGCACCAGTCGGCGGGTCGCGTCTGCCCAGGCGCGGTCCAGCTCGGCGCGATCCTCCGGCGGCTCGGCGGCGTAGCGGCTGGCAAGCGCCTGGATGTAGGCCCGTTCGCGTGGCCCGGCGGCCGGGGCGAGGCCGATCGCCTTCTGCAGCCGCGCCCAGGCCTTGTCGTTGACGGTCGGGTCCATCGCCGCGTTGACGTGCGGGCCGAGCACCCAGGCCGCGCCCCACCAGCACATGGCGCACTGCGGGTCGAGCTCGGTGGCGCGCAGGAACGCACGCTCGGCGGCATCGTGGTTGAAGCCGTAGGCCAGCATCAGCCCTTGGTCGAACCAGCGCTGCACCTCGGGATGCTGGCTGGTGACCGGGAAGCTGTGGTCGCCCAGACCCTGCAGCAGCGTGGTCATCAATGCTGCTTCGGGCGGTGAGACCAGCGGCCCGTGGGTGACGGATGGATTGGAATGGCCGGAACAGGCGCCGGCGAGCAGGGCCGCAAGCAGTGCGGCGGGCAAGGGGTGGGTATGCGTCATGACAGCCTCCGTGGTTCCCCCGCGGCGACTACGGTTCTACGCCCCCTGCGGCCGGGGGTCACCTGCCATTGGTCGGAAGGCCGATGGGGAGGGGGCGATCCGGTGCGGGCCGCGGGTGGCTCAGCGGTCGAGGTCGATCCACGTCGGCGCGTGGTCGCTTGCCTTCTCCAGCCCGCGCACCCAGCGGTCCACGCCCGCCGCCCGCACGCGCGGCCACAGCGCCGGGTTGGGCAGCAGGTGGTCGATGCGCAGTCCGGCATCGCGTTCCCAGTGCTGGCGGAAGTAGTCCCAGAAAGTGAACATCGGCTCGTCCGGATACAGCTCGCGCAGCGTGTCGGTCCAGCCCTGGGCAAGCAGCGTGGCGTATGCCTCGCGGGTTTCGGGCTGCAGCAGTGCATCGCGCCGCCAGTGCTTCGGGTTGTAGATGTCGAAGTCGGTCGGCACCACGTTGAAGTCACCCGCCAGCAGCACCGGGTGTTCGCTGTCGACCAGTGTCTTCGCGTGGCGGATCAACCGTTTGAACCAGCGCAGCTTGTAGTCGAACTTCGGCCCGGGCTGCGGGTTGCCGTTGGGCAGGTAGATGCAGCCGACCATCACCCCGTGCGCCGCCACCTCCAGGTAGCGCGCCTGGGTATCGTCGCGCTCGCCCGGCAGCCGCCGGCGGCTCTCGACCGGTTCGGCATCGCGGGTCAGCACCGCCACACCGTTCCACGATGTCTGCCCGACCCAGAGGGCGCCGTAACCCGCGGCCTCGATCGCCTCTTTCGGGAACTGCGCGTCGGTGGCCTTGAGTTCCTGCAGGCAGGCGACGTCCGGTTTCTCCTTTTCCAGCCACTCCAGCAGGTGCGGCAACCGCGGGCGGATGCCGTTGACGTTGAACGTGGCGATGCGCAGCGTCTTGCGTCGGGCCATCGGGGCAACCTAGATGCGGCCGCGATGGCGCCCCGTGAAGGATGCCGGCACATGCGCCGCCATCGGTTCACACGGGGTCCCGCGCGCCCTGCGTACCGTCGGGACTCTCCCCGGAGGATCCCCCATGGCCGACGAAACCCCCAAGACCCCGCTTGACCATGTCACCGACCTGGTCACCCAGCTCAAGGAAATGCGCCACTACACCCGCAACAACGTCGAGCTGCTCACCGCGCAATGGCTGAAGTTCGACGAAGGCAAGCTCAAGAAGCTGGGCGAGTCCAAGACGATCGAGGACCTGATGACCCGCCAGGGCGAATTCCACGACGCGCTGGAAGCGGCGATCACCGAGCTGGATGAACTCGCCGAGGAGCTGCGGCCACCGCCGGAGGAGGGGTGAGCGGCGGGTAAGGCGCCCGATCGGCAGAGCAGGACCGCCACGTTTTTGGCAGACTCTGTCGCATCCACTGGCAAGGAGGCCGGCAGTGACAAGGATGTGGGTGGTTGTTGGAGACAGCACAAGCAGCGGTGGCCGGGTCGTGACCGGCTCGCCCTTTACCGATATCGACGGAGCCCCCGTCGCCAGAATCGGCGACTCGGCAACCTGCCCCTCGCATAGCGGCACGTTCCCCATCGTTGACGGTGACCCGACGACAGAGGTCGATGGACAGCCGGTCGCTTTACACGGCTCGCGGCTAGCCTGTGGCTGCGTGGTGCTCGCCGTACGTCAGACGCGGGTCTTTCTTGACCGTACGTTTGGTCCCGCCGCTGGTGAACTGGCTTCCGCCGGGATTGCGTACGCGCTGCGCAACGCACCGCGCCAGCCATTCGACGAAGCCTTTGTACTCGAGTCCGAGGATGGCTCGCCCATGGCGGGGCGGAGCTATCGCATCGTCTGTAGCGACGGGCGAATCGAACCGGGTGTCACGGACGAAGCCGGGCGGACCCATTTGCTCAAGTCCGAGTATGCCCAGTCGCTCTCGCTGGAACTGGCGGAGGAGGGGCCATGAGCCGGTTTACGGTGGTGGGCGGCTCGGTCACGAGCCTCGTTGAAAACGTCCAGCGACAGCGCCTGGTACTCCCGATCCACGTCGGCACCAACGGATACGTGCAGAACGCCGGCTTCACCATCCGGCCGGTCCCCGCGCTGGAGCGTGGTCCGATGGATGGCCCGCGCGCGATCGTCCTGCATCGGACCGACTCCAGTACGGCCGAGGGCACCATGCGATCGTTCGCCCGCGGCGTTGGAACCCACTTTCTCGTGGACAAGGACGGCACCGTTACCCAAGCCGCCAGTCTGCTGCAGAAGACGGCACACGTCGGGAAGATCCAATCGCGGTGCCGGGTCGATCGCGTTTGCCCGGCGGACGAAGCGAGGATGATCGAGGGCTGGGGTTGGGCACCCTCGCGCGTACACGGCCACGAGAAGAAGAAGGCCTATCCCGCGCGCTATCCCATGAACGAGGACAGCGTCGGTATCGAGACGGTGGCCTTGTTCGACAGGACCAGCAAGCAGTGGGAACGCCCCACCGAGGATCAGTCCCGCTCCATTGCCAGGCTCATCGCCATTCTGAAGAACGAATATGGACTATCGGACGCCGACATCTATGAGCACGATGCGATTTCTTACAAGGAGCCCGGTGAGGGCGCTGGTCTTTACGATGGCGGCGGTGCTACCGACGGGATGCCAGTCCGGTTCTCACCACCATTCTTCTGAGCTGGCGATCCGGGTCATGGCGGTGGAAGCGCCGCGATACCACGGACGGGGCGGCGCCGAAGCAGAAGCGTGCAAAGCGTGGCGGCTCGATGTGGCGGACGTGGAACAACTCTTCCAGCTCAGCGAGCACTACGACAGCAATCCGTACCACCTGTACTACCAGGTTTCGTGCGCGATCACCGGGCAGCTTTTTTGGGACGGGCGGTCCTGGGACTTCGCGATCGACGGCGGTGGCACGGCGACCTGGACGAACGGTAGTGAAACCCGCTATCTGGGGTGCGCCGCCCCGGCCTGCGAGCCGTACGTCATGCTGCTGACCGACATGATGTCGCCTTAAGCTCCGGCACAAAAAAAGCCCCGCATGAGCGGGGCTTTTCGTTACGGCACTGGCGCGATCAGGACACCATCGGCTCGCTGAAAGCCTCGATGTCACCGGCGAACTCGTTGATCGGCACGCAGCTGCAGAACACGTTCTTGTCGCCGTACACGTTGTCGACGCGGGCCACCGGCGGCCAGTACTTCTGCTGGCGCAGCACGGCCAGCGGGAAGGCGGCCAACTCCCGCGGGTAGGCGTGCTTCCATTCGGTCGCCGAGACCTGCGCGGCGGTGTGGGGGGCGTGCTTGAGCGGGTTGTCCTCGCGGTCGAGCTTGCCGTCGGCGATCGCGCGGATCTCCTGGCGGATCTCGATCATCGCGTTGATGAAGCGATCCAGCTCGTGCATCGACTCGCTCTCGGTCGGCTCCACCATCAGGGTGCCGGCGACCGGGAAACTCAGGGTCGGCGCGTGGAAGCCGAAGTCGATCAGGCGCTTGGCGACGTCCTCGGCGGACACGCCGGTCTCCTTCTCCAGCGGGCGCAGGTCGAGGATGCACTCGTGGGCGACCAGGTCGTTGCGGCCGGTGTAGAGGGTCGGGTAGTGCGGGGCGAGCTTGCGGGCCACGTAGTTGGCGTTGAGCATCGCGACCTGGCTGGCCTTTCGCAGGCCCTGTCGGCCCATCAGGGTGATGTACATCCAGCTGATCGGCAGGATGCTGGCGCTGCCGAAGGTGGCGGCTGAGACCATCGCGCCGTCGCCCACGCCGGCCGTGGCCATGCCGTCGTTGAAGGCCCGGGGCAGGTACGGCGCCAGGTGCGAGCGCACCGCACACGGGCCGACGCCGGGGCCACCGCCGCCGTGCGGGATGCAGAAGGTCTTGTGCAGGTTGAGGTGGCTGACGTCCGAACCCCACTTGCCAGGCTTAGCCAGGCCGACGAGCGCGTTCATGTTGGCGCCGTCGGTGTACACCTGGCCGCCGTGCTGGTGGACGATGTCGCAGATCTCGACCACGTCCTCCTCGAACACGCCGTGGGTGGACGGGTAGGTCATCATGATCGCGGCCAGGCGGTCGGAGTACTTCCCGGCCTGGGCGCGGATGTCCTCGACATCGACGTTACCGTCCTTGTCGCACTTGGTCACCACCACCTTCATGCCGCACAGCTGCGCGGACGCCGGGTTGGTGCCGTGCGCGGACTCGGGGATCAGGCAGATGTCGCGCTGGGCCTCGCCGCGAGCGCGGTGGTAGGCGCGGATCGCCAGCAGGCCGGCGTACTCGCCCTGCGCGCCGGAGTTGGGCTGCAGGCTGACGTTGTCGTAGCCGGTGACCTCGGCCAGCATCGCCTCCAGCCCGTCGATCAGTTCCTTGTAGCCCTGCGCCTGTTCGGCCGGCGCCAGCGGATGGATGTTGGCGAACTCCGGCCAGGTGATCGGGATCATCTCGGCGGTCGCGTTGAGCTTCATCGTGCACGAGCCCAGCGGGATCATCGTGCGGTCCATCGCCAGGTCCTTGTCCGCCAGCGAGCGCATGTAACGCAGCAGCTCGTGCTCGCTGTGGTGGGTGTTGAATACCGGATGGGTCAGGAAGCGGCTGGTGCGCAGCAGGCCGGACGGCAGGGCGTCGGCGGTGGCGTCGTCGAGCGCGTCGATGTCGGTGATCTCCACCCCGAACAGGCCCGCCAGCGCGGCAATGTCGCCGCGCGTGGTGGTCTCGTCGAGCGCGATGCCGACGCTGGTGTTGTCGATCGCGCGCAGGTTGATGTGCGCATGGTGCGCGCGCTGGTGCAGCTCGGCGGCGTCGATGCCGGTGACGTGCAGGGTGTCGAAGAAGGACTCGCCGACCGCGACACCGGCGCCACGCAGCGCGCCGGCCAGGATCGCCGCCAGGCGGTGGGTACGGCGCGCGATGCGGACCAGGCCCTCGGGGCCGTGGTAGACGGCGTACATCGACGCCATCACCGCCAGCAGCACCTGCGCGGTGCAGATGTTGCTGGTCGCCTTTTCGCGGCGGATGTGCTGCTCGCGGGTCTGCAGGGTCAGGCGGTAGGCGTTGTTGCCCTCGACGTCGACCGAGACGCCGATCAGGCGGCCCGGCATCGAGCGCTTGTAGGCATCGCGGCAGGCCATGAACGCGGCATGCGGACCACCGAAACCGAACGGCACGCCGAAGCGCTGGGTGTTGCCGACCACGATGTCGGCGCCCCATTCGCCCGGCGCGGCAACCAGGGTGAGCGCGAGCAGGTCGACCGCCACGCAGACCAGGCCCTGGCGCGCGTGCACGGCGTCACTGATGGCCTGGTAGTCGCCGCCGATGCGGCCGAAGGTGTCGGGGTACTGCAGCAGCACGCCGAAGGCCTCGGTAGTGGCGGCCTCGGCCTCGTCGCCGAACACCAGTTCGATGCCGATCGGCTCGGCGCGGGTGCGCAGCACCTCGATGGTCTGCGGGTGCACGCCGTTGGACACGAAGAACACGTTCGACTTCGACTTCGCCGAGCGCTTGGCCAGCGTCATCGCCTCGGCAGCGGCGGTGCCCTCGTCGAGCAGCGAGGCGTTGGCGATCTCCATGCCGGTCAGGTCGGCGCACATCGTCTGGAAGTTGATCAGCGCTTCCATGCGGCCCTGCGAGATCTCCGCCTGGTACGGGGTGTAGGCGGTGTACCAGGCCGGGTTCTCGAGGATGTTGCGCAGGATGACGTTGGGGGTGTGCGTGCCGGCGTAGCCTTGTCCGATGAAGCTGCGGAACACCAGGTTGCGGTCGGCGATGTCGCGGATCTTGGCCAGTGCCTCGACCTCGCTGACGGCCTCGGGCAGGGCCAGCGGATCGGTCGAGCGGATCGACCCGGGGACGATCGCGTCGGTCATCGCCTCCAGCGAGTCATGGCCGACCACGCGCAGCATCTGCGCGATCTCGCCGTCGTTGGGACCGATGTGGCGCTCGATGAACGCGTCGTGGTGCTCGAGCGAGCGCAGGGAGGTGTTCTGGGTCATGGCGGGACTCTGTCGGCGAGGGCGGGGCGATGCGAGGCAACGTGCGGTGCCGCACGCGGGGCGCCCCTCTGTCCTTTTGCCTGAGAGTTCGGAAGCGTGCGCCATGTCGGCCGCGGGGGGAGGGCTGCTTCGTGCACCTTCGGCGCCGGATTGAACCGGTCTCTCCAGAGTTGTCACAGCCGGTGGTACGGGGGCCTGAGCGATTACGGGCGTTGCGCCTTCGGCAGCGGCATCGCCCAAGGGCGCGTCGCTTCTCCCACCGTCTGGGAATCACCGGGGGATTATACGGCCCGGGCCGGCCCGGGCGGGATGGTCTTTCCCGCCCCGGCGACTTGCGCGGCCAGCCCCGCTGCCCGACCCTCGACCTTGCCGCCAACCCTCCCCGATGACCCTGTAGGAGCGACGTAAGTCGCGACCCGCCGACCGGCCGTGAGCCCGGCCAGGTCGCGACTTACGTCGCTCCTACAGGACTTCCGGCCCCGATCAAGGAAGCACCGCCCATGCCCAGGCCCCCGTTCACCCTCCGCCAGATTGACCACGTCGTCATCCGCGCCCGCGATCCCGCGGCGCTGGAGGTGTTCTACCGCGAGGTCCTGGGCTGCACCGTCGAGCGTCGGCAGGACGGCATCGGGCTGGTCCAGCTGCGCGCGGGGGCCTCGTTGATCGACCTGGTGGACGTGGACGGCAAGCTCGGCCGCATGGGCGGCGCGGCCCCCGGGCGCGAGGGCCACAACATGGACCACCTGTGCCTGCGCATCGACCCGTTCGACCGCGAGGCCATCGCCGCCCACCTTCAGGCGCATGGCGTCGCCGTGGGCGACTACGGCTCCCGCTACGGCGCCGAAGGCGAGGGGCCATCGCAATACCTGAGCGACCCCGAGGGCAACGTGGTGGAGCTGAAGGGGCCGCCGGACGCGTAATCGCGCTTCCGATGCGCGTGTGTAGGAGCGACGTTAGTCGCGATTTGCAACCGTCCGCCCGCGCCGCTTTCCTGATCGCGACTTACGTCGCTCCTACGGAACCGGGGCTACGACATCGGGTTGGCGGGGGTGTGCTCGGGGTCGCCGGGCAGGGGGATGAACTCGCCGTTGTCCAGGTCGGGGAGCTTCATCCGGCCGGCGCGCCAGTCGGCCTTGGCCTGCTCGATGCGCTCCTTCGAGCTGGATACGAAGTTCCACTCGATGAAGCGCTCACCCACCGGTTCGCCGCCGAGCACCATCAGCAGCGTCGGCTCGGTCGCGGTGACCGTGGCGGGGCGGCCGGGGGTGAAGACGAGCATGTGGCCGACGCCGCAGCGCTCATGGCCGGCCTCGACGGCGCCGCGCACCACGTAGGCGGCGCGTTCGCGGTGCGCGTCGGGCAGTGCGAAGGTGGCGCCGGTGTCGAGTTCGCAGTGCAGGTAGAACAGCGGCGAATGCGTCCGCACCGGCGAGGTCAGCCCGAACGCGTTGCCGGCCACCAGTCGCCCACGCACGCCGGCCTCGTCGAACGCAGGCAGTCCGCCCGCGTCGTAGTGGTCGAAGGCGGGGTCGGTCTCCTCGTCGGCCCGTGGCAACGCGACCCAGCTTTGGATGCCGTGCATCGGGCCGCCGTGCGCGCGCGCCTGCTCGAACCGTTCCGAGTGGGTGATGCCGCGGCCGGCGGTCATCCAGTTGACCTCGCCCGGGCGGATCGCCTGTTCGGAGCCGACGCTGTCGCGGTGCATCATCTCGCCGTCGAACAGGTAGGTGATGGTCGACAACCCGATGTGGGGGTGCGGTCGGACGTCCACGTCGCGGGGGATCCCGGGCGGGAAGTCGACCGGCCCGATGTGGTCGAAGAACACGAATGGACCCACCATCCGGCGTTTTGCGAACGGCAGCACCCGTCCCACCTCGAACCCGCCCAGGCTGCGGCGGCGTTGCTCGATCACCATGTCCAACATGCGCGTTCTCCAGGCGGCCCGGGGCCATCGTGGCGCAAATGGCGTGCCGCGGGCGGGGCGTGGGTGGAACGCTGCGGTCCGTCGCGGCGGCTGGGCGGCGCGCCCGGTTGCTGGCCGTATCATCACGCGGCGTTCCCGTGCTTGCGGGAACGATCCGGCGGCGGTGGTCTCCACCGTCCCGGTCCGTCACCACAGGGGGTTTGATGAAACTGGTCTTTCCGGGCGGGGAACACCCGCAGGTACTGCTCGACGCGGGCGTCAACCGGGTCGGCTCCGATCCACACGGGCAGGTGGTCATCGACCGCCCCGACATCGCCCCGCGTCTGTGCCAGCTGCACGTCACCGCGCAGGGCGTGATGCTCGACGTGCCCGACGGCGCCAGCATCGAGGTCAATGGCCGCCGGGTCGACGGGCTGATTGCGCTGCGTCCTGGCGACAGCGTGGCGCTGGGCGGCATCGAGGCCCGGCTGGCGGGCGTCGGCACGACCGTGCCGGGCGCCGGCGACGCACTGACCGCGCTGCCCCCGGCCAACGACGACCTGGGCGCCACCACCGTGCGTCCGGTGGTGCCGGACTTCGTGCTGCGCTGCGTTGCCGGCAGCCTGTTTGGCCGCAACGTGCCGGTGCACGGCGTGGTCACGTTTGGCCGCGCGCCCGAATGCACCGTCACCGTCGAGGACTCCGGCCTGTCGCGCCTGCACGCACGTCTGCTGCCCGGCGACGGCCACCTGGTGCTGGAGGACATGGGTTCCAGCAACGGCAGCTTCGTCAACGGCCGCCGCGTGGTGCGCACCGAGGTGCGCGCAGGCGACGAGATCGGCTTCGACACCCTGCGCTTCCGCGTGGTGTCCAACGTGCGGGACGACGCCTCGCGTGCACCCGCCGCCGCCACGCCCTCCCCCCGGCGCTGGGTGCCGGTCGCCGCCGCGCTGGTCGCGGTGCTGGCCGTCGCCGCCGGGTTCGTGCTGCTGGGCTAGGCGGGCGGGACCGGCGCGCCGTCCTGCGGCTGCGCGCGCCGGTCGCTTTCGATGCAGCCGTCCACCAGTGTCACCGTGCGGTCGCATTGCCCGGCCAGCCCCGGGTCGTGAGTCACCAGCACGACGGCGCAACCGAAATCCCGGTTGAACCGACGCAGCAGGGCGAACACCTCCGCTGCCGACACGCTGTCCAGGTTGCCGGTGGGTTCGTCGGCCAGCACCAGCGCCGGCCGGGTCACCAGCGCGCGCGCCACCGCCACGCGCTGCTGCTGGCCGCCGGACAACTGGTCCGGCTTGCGCGCCTCCAGGCCCGCCAGCCCCACCTGCGCCAGCAGGTCGCGGCCGCGCGCCACCATGCCGGCATCGGGTTTGCCGCCGGTCACCATCAACGGCATCAGCACGTTCTCCAGCGCGGTGAAGGCCTGGATCAGATGGTGGAACTGGAACACGAAGCCGATGGCATGGCCGCGCAGCCCCGTACGCCCGGCGTCGTCCATGTCGCGGGTGGGCGCGCCCAACAGGTAGAGCTCGCCGGAGGTGGGGCGGTCCAGCAGCCCGATCACGTTCAGCAGGGTGCTTTTGCCCGAACCCGAGGCGCCCACCAGTGCGACGAAGTCGCTGCGTGCCAGCCGCAGGTCCAGCCCGTGCAGCACCTCGATCTCGGTCGACTTGCCGACGTTGTAGCGCTTGGTCAGCCGCTCAAGCCGGAGCACCTCCTGCGCGGCCCCGTGCTCAGACATGGCGGATCGCCTCCACCGGGTCCAGCCGCGCCGCCCGCCGCGCCGGCAGTGCCGCCGACACCGTGCCGGTCAGCGTGGCCAACAGCGTGGCCGCGACCAGCAGGCTCGGCTCCACCGGGATATAGAAGAGCCGGGGGCCGAAGTTGTTGAAGGCCGCCACCAGCGCGTAGCCGGCCGCGCCCCCCAGCAGCGCGCCGGCCAGCCCGAACAGCGCGCCCTGCACCAGGAACACGCCCAGCATCTGCCGGCGGGTGGTGCCCATCGCCCGCAGGATGCCGATCTCGCGGGTGCGCTGGACCACGCTCACCGACAGCACGCTGGCAATGCCCAGGGCCACGCTCAGCGCCACGAACACACTGATCATCTGCGTCGACAGGCTTTGCGAGCGCAGCGCGTTCATCAGCTGGGTGTTGGTCTCCATCCAGCTCTCGGCTTTCAGCCCGGTCAACCGGCCGATGCGCGCGGCCACCGGCTGCGCGTCAAAGATGTCGGCGACGGTGACATCAATCAGCGTGGCGCCGCCGGGCAGGTCGAGCAGCGATTGCGCCTGCTTCATGTCCAGGTACACGTAGCGGGCGTCCAGTTCGCGCACGCCCAGCTCAAAGACGCCGGCCACGTTGACCACGGTCTCCCGGCCCTCGCCGGCGTCGATGCGCAGCTTGTCACCGGCGCGCATCCCCAGTTCGATCGCCAGCTGGCGGCCCACCACGGCATCGCCGGCGCCGATGCGGAAGGTCCCTTCGACGATGTCCTCGCCAATCGGGATGATCCGCTGGTACCGCTCGGCGTCGATGCCCACCAGCGCCACCGACTCCAGCGCCTCGCCGCGCCGGGCAAACGCCGGCCCGGAGACCACCGGCGACACCGCGGTGACCCCGGGCAGGCGGTCGAGCACGTCGCGCACCTGCGGCCAGTTGTTGATGGAGCGCAGGCGCTGCGCGCGGCGGGTCTCCAGCACCAGCTGCACGGTGCCGTCGGGCGGCGGCAACACGTGGTTGGTCTCGTCCGCCGGCTCCACCCGGATGTGCGCCTGGGTGCCGAGCGTGCGCTCGATGATGTTGCCCTGCAGGCCGGTGATCAGCGCGGTCAGGAAGACGATCACCGCCACGCCCACCGCGATGCCGACCAGGATAAGCACGCTCTGCGCGCGGCCCTCGCGCAGGAAGCGGGTGGCGATGGTCCATTCCAGCCACATGGGCATCAGTCGAGGCTCACCGGCAGCTCGTTGCGCGAGGCCGCCGCCGTGGCGGCCGGCAGCGGGTCCAGGTCCACGCGGACCCGGTCGCCGTCCTGCAGCCCGGCGCCGGCGTCGGCCAGCACCCGGTCACCGGGCGCCAGCCCGTCGACGACCTCGGTCAGCGTGAGTCCGCGCAGGCCCAGCCGTACCGGGGTACGGCCGGCGCGGCCGTCCTTGACGCGCCAGACCTCGGCGCGGTCGCCGGCCACCGCGCCCAGCGCATCGTTGGGCACCACCAGCGCGGCATCGCGGCGGCCGGTCTCCACGTTGACCGACACGGTCATGTCCTGCCGCACGAATTCCGGCACGGGGTCCACCGCCAGGCGGATGTCGACCGACCCGCGTTGGGGGTCCACGCCCGGGGCGATGAAGGCGATCCGCGCGGGGAACGGTTGTGCCGGATAGGCATCGGCCACGCACTGCGCCGGCTGGCCGACGCGCAATACGCCCAGGTTCTTCTCGTCCACCGGCACCAGCACCTCGGTGGCACCCGTCCGGGCGATCTCGAACAGCACCCGCCCCGGTTGCACCAGGTCGCCGGGTTCGACGTTGCGGACCAGCACGGTGCCGGCCACTTCGGCGCGCACGAGGGTCTTGTCGAGCTGCGCGCGGGCGCTGGCCACGCGGGCGCGGGCGGCGGCTTCCTCAGGGTTTCCGGCACCCAATGCCCGTGCCGCCAGCCGGGCCTGCTCGGCGGCGGCGCGCGCGGCCGTCTCGGCCTGCACCGCCTGCTCCAGGGTCTCGCGGGCCACCAGCTGGCGGTCGGCCAGCTCGCGGCGGCGCGTCGTCTCGCGGCGGGCCTGCGCCAAGCGGGCCTCGGCCTCGCGCAGGCTGGCCTGCGCCTGCGGGCGGGTGGACTGCTGCAGCCGCGCCAAGCTGGCTTCGGCCTCGCGCAGCGCGGCCTCCAGGTCGTCGGCGCGCAGCACCGCCAGCACGTCGCCGGGCTGGACCCGGTCCCCCTCCTGCACGCGCCGCTCCGCTACCACCGCGGTGATGGCGCTGCCCACCTGCGCCCGCGACGACGCCACCACCCGGCCGGTGGCCACCACCGTCTGCACCAGCGGCCGCTGCTGCACCTCGTACCCGGGTAGCGCCGGGCCACGCCAACTCGCCCATGCCCAGCCGGCGAGGGCCACGGCCAGGACGGCGGCAACCACGAGGAGCACGGTGCGCTTCATGCGGAACTCCGGGCGTGCACGGCAGAGTGCCTACGATACCCACAGCATGCGCCGGCCGATGCCAGCCCGGCCCGCCGACCCGCACCCACCGGAGCCGACCATGAAGACCAACGCCGCCATGCCCGCCGCCTTCCTCGGCCACGGCAGCCCGATGAACGCGCTGGAGCGCAACCGCTTCACCGACGCCTGGCGCAGCTTCGGCGCCTCGGTGCCACGGCCGCGCGCCATCCTGATGGTGTCCGCCCACTGGTACGTCAACGCCACCGCGGTCACCGCCATGGCCCGGCCGCGCACCATCCACGACTTCTTCGGTTTCCCGCAGCCGCTGTTCGACGTGCAGTACCCGGCGCCAGGGCTACCCGAGCTGGCCGAGGAAGTCGCCGACATTGCCCGTCCCGACCATGTCGGCGCCGACCTGGACGGGTGGGGGCTGGACCACGGCACCTGGTCGGTGCTGGTGCATGCCTTCCCCGACGCCGACGTGCCGGTGGTGCAGCTGTCGATCAACGCACTCAAGCCGCCGGAGTGGCACGTCGAACTGGGTGCGCGGCTGTCGCGCCTGCGCGAGCGTGGCGTGCTGCTGATGGCCAGCGGCAACGTGGTGCACAACCTGCGCGCGATCGACTGGGCCCAGCCCGATGCCGGCTTCGACTGGGCGCGGCGGTTCGACGAGCACGCCCACCAGGTGCTGACCGAGCGTCCCGGGGATGCGGCCTCGCTGGTCTCCCACCGCGACTACGCAATGGCCGCGCCCACGCCCGAACACTTCCTGCCGGTGCTCTACATCGCCGGCGCCGCCGCCGCGGCCGGCACCCCGGCGCAGACACTGGTGGACGGCTACGCCTACGGCTCGCTGTCGATGACCAGCTACGGCGTCGGCTGTGACTGCCCCGAGAGCGAAGACACGCTGGGCGGCGCCGCGCCGTTGTCGACCGCCGTGCCGGCCGACGAAAGCAACATCTGACACCACTGGCGTGCCGCGGCCGCATCCGGATGACGGCCGCTCCATCGTGCCCACACCCGGCCCGTCTTCATCGCCGCTTGCGCGCGATGTGCCAACCTTTCCGGCTCGGCAAGAGGGGAGGCCTGCACCAGCATGAACACGCGTAACCGCCACCACGTCCATATCGCCGGTGACGGCCCGGCCACGATCGTGTTCGCGCACGGCTTCGGCTGCGACCAGAACATGTGGCGGCTGATGGCGCCCGCCTACGAGGACCGCTACCGGACCATCCGCTACGACCTGGTCGGCAGCGGCATGTCGGACCTGTCGGCCTACGACCGCGAGCGCCATGGCAGCCTGCAGGGGCATGCCGACGACCTGCTGGAGGTCATCCGCGACGGCGCGCAGGGCCCGGTGGTCTTCGTCGGCCATTCGGTCAGCGCGATGATCGGCCTGCTGGCCGGCATCAAGGCGCCCGAGCTGATCGACGCCCACGTGATGCTCGGGCCGTCGCCCTGCTACATCAACGACGGCGACTACATCGGCGGCTTCTCGCGCGCGGACATCGACTCGTTGCTGGAAACGATGGAGGGCAACTACCTCGGGTGGTCGAGCACGATGGCGCCGGCCATCATGGGCGCGCCGGGGCAGCCGGAGTTGGCGGAGGAGCTCACCAACAGCTTCTGTCGCACCGACCCCGACATCGCCGCGCACTTCGCCCGGGTGACGTTCCTGTCCGACAACCGTGCCGACCTTCCCAAGCTGCAGGCGCCGGTGCTGGTCCTGCAGTGCAGCGACGACATCATCGCGCCGCGGCCGGTGGGCGACTACCTGCAGCGGACGCTGCCCAACTCCACCTTGCGCATCATCGAGAACGTCGGGCATTGCCCGCACCTGAGCGCGCCGAGCGCGAGCATGGCGGCGATGGACGAGTTCCTGGAGGCCTTGCCGTTGCACGACCGTGTCCGCGCCTGACGACAGGGGGATCCCCGACACCAGCTTCCTCTACGAGCACGCGCCGTGCGGCCTGCTGGTGACCGATGGGGACGGCACCATCCGCCACGCCAACGCGACCTTCTGCCAATGGCTCGGGGTCGACCGCGCGCAGCTCGTCGGCCAACGGCGCTTCCAGGACCTGCTCACCGTCGGCGGGCGCATCTTCCACCAGACCCACTGGGCGCCGCTGCTGCAGATGCAGGGCTCCATCGCCGAAGTGAAGCTGGACCTGGCCCGCGAGGGCGCGCGGCCGTTGCCGATGATGATGAATGCCATCCGCCGCGAGCGCGATGGCGTGGTGGTGCACGAGCTGGCGGTGTCCATCGCTGAAGACCGGCACACCTATGAGCGCGAACTGATGACGGCGCGCAAGCGGGCCGAGGGCTTGCTGGCCGAGCAGAAGCAGGCGCGGGATGCGCTGGCGGTGGCTGGCACCCGCCTGCGCCTGGCGCTGGAAGCCGGCGCGCTGCAGGTGTGGGAGATGGACCCGGCGTCCGGCGAGCGTTACTTCGACCCGGGCGTGGCGTTGCTGCTGGGGCGCGACCGGCCCGGCCCGGTCGCCTACGAGGACTACGTGGCGGCGGTGCATCCGGACGACCGCGAAGCGGCCCTGGCGGCGTTGGGTCGCATGCTGCACGCGCCGGCCACCACCTACCGCCACGCCTACCGCATCAACGGGGACGACGGGGTCCAGCGCACGGTGCTGGCGACAGCGCGGGCCGTGCCCGGCCCCGACGGCATGCCCGGCCGCGTGTTCGGCCTGCTGCAGGACATCACCGAGCTGATCGAGCAGCGCGCCGCGGCGGAGGACCGGGCACTGTTCGCCGAGCAGATGGTCGGCATCGTCAGCCATGACCTGCGCAATCCGCTGTCCACCATCCGGCTGGGCGGCCAGGTGCTGGAGATGGCCGGCCTGCCCGCCGTGCACCAGCCGGTGCTGGGCAATATCACCCGTGCGACCACCCGCGCGCTGCGCCTGGTCAACGACCTGCTGGACTTCACCCGCGCAAGGTTGGGGCAGGGCCTTGCGGTGGAGGTGGTGCCGTTCGACCTGCACGCCGCGGTCGCCACCCAACTGGCGGAGCTGGCCCAGGCCTACCCCGAAGCGCAGCTGGTGCACCGGCCGGAAGGCGACCATCCCTGCGCGGCCGACCCCGACCGCCTGGCACAACTGGTCGGCAACCTGGTGTCCAACGCCGTGGCCTATGGCGCGCGCGGCGCGCCGGTCATCGTGGCGTCGGTGGCACGCGCCGACGGCTTCACGGTGTCGGTGCATAACACCGGCCCGGCAATCCCCGAAGCGCTGCGCGCGGTGCTGTTCCAGCCCATGGTGCGCGGCGCGGACGTCGGCGCCGGGTCCCGCAGCGTGGGCCTGGGCCTTTACATCGTCGCGGAGATCATGCGTGCGCACCGCGGCACCATCGACGTGGAATCCACCGAGGCGCGCGGCACCGTGTTCGCCGCGCACTTCCCGCGTGCGGCCGGCCAGGACGCCCCATCGGGCGGGTGACCCGGCGGCGCGCGGATTGGACACTCTGGGCCGTGCGACGCGGTTCGTGGCGTGGAGGTGCGGCAGAATCCCCGGCTTTGCTGCACGCCAACCATCAGGGGGAACCGACATGAAACTTATCCTGGCCGCACTGCTTGCCGTCGCCGTCACCGGCTGCGTGGTGATCCCGTTGGGGCCGCTCGGCAAGATCGGTAGCGACACCGTGCTGGTCTGCCACAAGGGCAAGAAGACCATGGAGCTGCCGCGCGAAGCGCTCAACGGGCACCTCAAGCACGGCGATCGGCGCGGACGCTGCTGACCGCGCGGTAGCGGTTGCGACGCTGAGGCCGCCGCGCGCGGCACGGCCACGCCCGCCGGTGCCGTATTGATTGGTGCAGGTATTGCCCGCAGCGGCGAGCGTCACGCTTCCAGCGCCGGCTGCCACGTTGTAACCGCCACGCGTGCCGTTCGCCGCGCCGTGTGCCGCGCGCGCTGGACGGCGTGCGGCGCTGTGGGTCCCGCGTGTGCCGCCTGTGGTGCGACGTGTGCCGCACCACCCGCCGCGCGCGCAGGTGCAAGCGCGACCCTCGGCGGTGGAATGGCGGCGCGTGCGGCTCTGCGTTCGGTGCATGCCACTCCAGCCGCGACGCGTGCCGCTGGAACCGCCACGTGCGGCACCCAAAGCACCGACGGTGGCACTTGGGGCGCCGCGGGCGGCTCTTGAAGTGGCAGTGATGGCGCTTTATTCGCCACTCGCCGCGCCGTAACCCACACGGCCGGCGCCGACGTGCGGGCAGCAAAAAGGCCGCCCGGGGGCGGCCTTGCAGGGTGCGACGGGCATGGGCCTGCCGGTGGGGTGGCTCACGCCGGCTCGGGCACGTCCTCGGTGCTGCGCGTGCTGCGGGCAAAGCGGGTGCCCAGCTCCTTGCGCAGGCCCTCCAGTCCCTGGTTGCGGCCGGACACCTTCAGCAGCGCGTAGCCGTCCAGCGCGCAACGCATCACGTCGCTGCCCAGCGCGACCTCGGTGTCGTTGGCACGCTCGGCCAGCCGCTGCAGGCGCAGAACCAACGGGCGCAACCGGTCCAGCGCCGCCAGGTCGGCCTGCGCCTCGGCCAGCTTCAGGCTCGGCGGCACCACCTGCGGGTTCTGCGCCAGCACCGACAGCGTCTGCCGGCAGAAGGCCTCGGACTTGTCGCCCATGCGCGCCAGCTTGCGGCGCTGTTCGGTGGACATCGCCACCAGCCCGGACAACTGCGCCTCAAGGTCGGTCAGCGCTTGCAGGGACGCCGCCAGCTGCGCGTCGTCGAGAGTGAAGTCAATGATGTTCTGGGACACGGCAAGATCCTTATGCGTTCCATGTGTCGCCCCGGGACCGGCACGCCGCGCGTGCCTGCAAATCCGTGGGGCCGCTCCGGCGTGCGGCGGACGCCGCTGCGGGGGAGCGGGGCGAGTCTGCTGGGGTAGGGCGCGGGTGTCTGTAGGAAATTGCCGCGTAGGGAGGGCAGAGAAGGGCTCTTTGATGGTCGTGAGAACATTGCGCCGCTCACCTGCACATCCATCCATCGCGGACGACGTCGCCATATCTTGCGTGCCGGGATGTCGTGGCGCCTTCAGGTGGCAACGGCTGCTTTCGACCCAAAGCGGACCTCTCATCCCCAAACGCCATATGTGTGCACTCAGCGGGTTACAGAGATAAGAGGCCTACTCCAAGCCAGCCGAGACGAACACGAATAGTGCGAATCCCCCAACGAAGGACATGGCGGCGGCCTTCGAATCCGCGCCATGCTCATGGGCTTCCCCGAGGAGGTCTTCAATGGCGGCCAGCGACAAGAGCCCCCCAATGACCGCGAGCGCACCGAATTTCCATAGATCGTTCGCGTCCCTGAGCACCAGGTGCGCGAACGTAGCGGCCAGCAGTACCGGGATCGCGAACGACGCCATCATCAGCAATCGCTTGCCGCGTGGTACGTCATTCGCACGGAACGAGGCCGCGGCCGCGTAGCCTTCTGGCACGTCGGCCAGCACTTGGCCGGCTGCCAGCTTCAACGCGAGCGCGGTGGCGACAGCACCGCCGGAGCCGATCATAAGGCCATCGCTAAGTAGGTCGATCGCGACCGCCGCGTAGATCAGCCACATGCGCTTTCCGCCCCGTTTTGCCCCCGCCAGTCGCTGTGCGCCGGCTTCTATCGCCAGATACAGCACGCCGCCCATTACGAAAGCAGCGCCTATCACCCAACCTGACAGGACCGCGCTGGCTTTCGGCAGGAGTTCAGTGGCGACAATCGCCAGCATGATTCCGACGGCGGCATGTAATGCCGCGCTCAGGACGCGAGCTGAGGGTTTCCATACCTCCGCGAGTACGCCGCCTGCAAAGTTTCCGGCGGCGGGGAGCAGCGCCAACCCTAGGATCGGAAGAAGTCCATCCATCACGGCCACCGCATGCCTCTTGCGCGACAGAGGCAGAGAAGACTAGCCAGTCGGCGGTACAGCCAACGTGAGAATGACTAGAACTCTCCGGACGCGTCTACGGGCATCGATCCATCGCCGATCAGGTACGCCAATGCCCGACGACCATCACCAGTGCTCCAAGGAGAATCAAACCGCCACCGATCAGATCGATGCGGTTGAGTCGGCCGTCGTCGACGAGCACCAGCCAAACAAGTGCCGTCGCGAGGTAGATGCCGCCGTATGCGGCGTAAATCCTGCCGGAAGCCACCGGGTGCAACGTCAGTAGCCAGGCGAATGCCGCGAGGCTGATCGCCGCTGGAACGAGGAGCCAGGCGGTGCGGCCAGAGCAAGACCAGCCAACAGCCGACGATCTCCGCGAGTGCGGCGATGACGAAGAGGGCCGCGACCTTGAGTACGGGAATCATCTCCCGCCGCTCACGCGCAGTTCTGACCACGCGTTGCGTAGCACCCGCCACGACGACCGCAGGAACATCAGCAACAGCGCCCCGGCGATCACTAGATCGGGCCAGCCGGCCTCGAACAGCCACACGCCAGCCGCAGCAAGCAGGACCGCAAAGCCCTCGTACACGTCGTTTCGCGAGCACTCCCATGCCGAGGCCAGGTTCACATCGCCATGGCGGTACGGGGTCAGCAGCCACAGGCAGATGCCGTTGAAAGCCAGGTTGAGCAGGGCGGCGATGCCAATGGCTTCGAAGATCGGCACTTCCGGGTGCGCTAGACGCCAGCCGATCTGCACGGCGACGGCGACCGCGGCGCCGAAGATGAGCAGCCCCTTGATCAGCGCCACTTTGGCCTTGGCACGCATGCTGGCGCCGATTACGGCGAGGCTCAGCAGGTAGGTGAGCGCATCGCCAAGGTTGTCGAGGCTGCCGGACAGCAGCGACGAGGATCCACTGTAGATCGCCGCCGCCAACATCATCACGAACGTGGCGAGATTGATCGCCAGCACGATCATCAGCACGCGCCGCTGTCGCGCCTCCAGCGCACGGATGTCGACGGTGCCGCCGCAGCATGAATCACCCATTGGCCAGTTCTCCAGCGTTCTTCGGATCGGACCCAGTGTCGCGATGCAGCCAGCGATAGAGCGCGGGCAGCACTAGTAACGTGAGTAGCGTCGAGGACACGATCCCGCCGATCACCACGGTGGCCAGCGGCCGCTGTACCTCCGAACCGGTGCCGACGTTGAAAGCCATTGGAAGGAAGCCCAGCGACGCCACCAGTGCGGTCATGAGGACGGGGCGGAGGCGGCCCAGCGCGCCGTCGACGATGGCGTTTTCCAGCGGGTCGCCCTGTTCGCGCAGTTTGCGGATGAAGGCGATCATGACCAGACCGTTGAGCACGGCCACGCCCGACAGCGCGATGAAGCCCACGCCCGCGGTGATCGACAACGGTATCCCGCGCAGCGCCAGTGCGACCACGCCGCCGGTCAGCGCCAGCGGCACACCGCTGAATACGATCGCTGCATCCTTGGCCGAGCCGAAGGCCATGAACAGCAGGCCGAAGATGAGGACCAGCGTGAACGGCACCACCACGGCAAGCCGCCGGCTGGCCGAGATCAGTTGCTCGAACGTGCCGCCGTAGTCGATCCAGTAGCCCTCCGGGATGTCGACCTGCTGCTCGACGCGTTGCTGCAGCTCGGCAACGAAGCTTCCCAAGTCGCGATCGCGGACATTCGCGGTGACCACCACCCGCCGCTTTCCATTCTCGCGGTTGATCTGGTTTGGTCCGAGGATCTTCTCGATCGTCGCAACCTCGCGCAGCGGAATGGTCTGCGGGGCATCGTTCGACCAGGAGGGATCAAGGCTGGAGCGGTCGGCGTTGACGTTGCCCGCCAAGGGGATGGGCAAGTCATGGAGCGCCGCGGGATCGGTACGCATCTGCTCCGGCAACCGCACCACGATCTCGAAACGGCGGTCGCCCTCGAACAACTGGCTGGCGACCTGCCCGCCGACTGCCGTCGCCACGGTCTGCTGCACCACGCTCGGGTTCAGGCCGAAGCGGGCCAGCGCTTCGCGGTCGGGCACCACCGTCAGCAGTGGCAACCCCGTCGCCTGCTCGGTCTTGACGTCCGCTGCGCCCTCGACTTCCCGCGCCGCCGACTCGATTTGCTCGGCGACCTCGACCAGCGTGTCCAGATCATCGCCGAATACCTTGACCGCCACGTCCGCGCGCACCCCCGATATCAGCTCGTTGAAGCGCATCTCGATGGGCTGGGTGAACTCGTAGTTGTTGCCGGGGAGCATCGAAACAGCCTCTTGGATCTCGGCGATCAGCACCTCCTTGGGCTTTCGCGGGCCCGGCCACTCGTCGCGTGGCTTCATCATCAGCATGGTGTCGGCGACATTTGGGGGCATCGGGTCGGTGGCGACCTCGGCGGTGCCGATCTTGCTGAAGACGAGCTCGACTTCTGGGATCTGCATTACCCGTTCCTCCACGGCGGTCTGCATCTTCACTGACTGTTCGATGCCGGTGCCGGGGATGCGGATCGCGTGCATCGCGATATCGCCCTCGTCCAGGCTGGGAATGAACTCGCTTCCCAAGCGCGTCGCGAGCAGCCCCGACAGGACGACCAGCACGAAGGCTCCGCCGAGCACCCAGGTGCGGCGCCGCAGCGACCACGCGAGCAACGGCGCGTAGCGTCGCCTGGCCCACTGCATGACCCGGTTCTCCTTCTCCTCGACGCGGCCGCTCAGGAACACCGCGATCGAGGCGGGGACGAAGGTCAGCGACAGGATCATCGCGCCAGTCAATGCCAGCACGACGGTGATCGCCATCGGGTGGAACATCTTCCCCTCGATCCCGGTCAGCGCGAAGATCGGCAGGTATACCGCGGCGATGATGAACAGGCCGAAGAGGCTGGGCCGGATCACTTCGACCGTGGCGTCGGCAGTCAGGTCCGTGCGCTCTTCTTCGGTGAGGGTGCGGCCCAGCCGATGCTGCATTTCGCCGAAGCGGCGAAGGCAGTTCTCGATGATGATGACGGCGCCATCGACGATCAGGCCGAAATCCAGCGCACCCAGACTCATCAGGTTGCCCGAGACGCCGCCGCGGACCATGCCCGTGATAGTGAACAGCATCGCCAGCGGAATGACCGCTGCGGTGATGAGCGCGGCGCGGAAGTTCCCGAGCAGCAGGAACAGCACCACGATCACCAACAGTGCGCCCTCGATCAGGTTCTTCGAGATGGTCTCCATCGTGCGCTCGACCAGTTCGGTGCGGTCGTACACGGCTGTCGCTTCGACGCCTTCCGGCAGGCTTGCATTGGCGTCCTCCAGCTTGGCCGCCGCGGCTTGCGCAACTTCGCGGCTATTGGCGCCCACCAGCATCGCCACGGTGCCCAGTACGACCTCCTCGCCGTTCTGGGTCGCCGCGCCGGTGCGCAGCTCCGGACCTTCGCCCACTTGGGCCACGTCTCCGACCCGGATCGGCAATCCGTCGCGCCGGTCGAGCACGATGTTCCGGATCTCCTCGATTCCGCCGACCTGGCCGGGCACGCGCACCAGGTATTGCTGGCCGTTGCGCTCAATGTAGCCGGCACCCATGTTCTGGTTGTTGGCAGCCACCGCGTCGACGACGTCCTGCAAGGTGAAGCCGAGCGCAACCAACTTGGAAGGATCTGGCGTGATGTGGATCTGCCGTTCGAAGCCGCCCAGCGTGTTCACCTCGGTCACTCCGGGCGTGTTGCGCATCTGCGGCCGGATCACCCATTCCTGCAGGGTACGCAGGTCGGTGGCCGACCATGCCGTGCCGTCCTGTTTTCGCGCGCCGGGTGCCGCGTCGACCGTATACATGAAGATCTCGCCCAGGCCCGTCGAGATCGGGCCCATCTGCGGCTCCAGTCCTTCCGGAATCTGCGAGCGGATCTGCTGCAGGCGCTCGGCCACCTGCTGCCTGGCGAAGTACAGGTCGGTACCGTCCTCGAACACGACCGTGACCTGCGACAACCCATAGCGCGACAGCGAGCGGGTGTAGTCGAGCCGGGGCAGGCCCGCCAGCGCTGTCTCGATCGGATAGGTGACCCGCTGTTCCGACTCCAGTGGCGAGTAACCCGGTGCCTCGGTGTTGATCTGCACCTGGACGTTGGTGATGTCGGGCGTGGCGTCGATCGGGAGCCTCGTGAAGCTCCAGATGCCCACGCCGATCAGTCCCAGCGTCAGCACCAGCATCATCCAGCGGTGCCGGATTGAGAAGCGGACGATCCTTTCCAGCACGCCGGCCTCGCGGACAGCGGCGTCAGTGGTCATGCGACGCACCCTCCTTGCCGATGTCCGCCTTGATCAGGTAGCTCTCCTCGACCACGACTTCGTCGCCCTTGCTTAGTCCCGAAAGGACCTGCACCTGGCTGGCATCGCGCGCGCCCAACTCGACCGGCTGTGCGCGGTAGGTTTCGCCCTCACGCACGAACACGACGTCTTCGCCGTCCATGGTCTGCAGCGCCGACAGCGGCACCAGCAGTTCGACGGGCTGCTGCGCGACCGTGATCCGTGCCTTGACCGCCGTGCCCGGACGCCACTGCCCGTCGGCGTTGTCGATGGTGGCGCGGGCGACGGTGCTCTGGCTGGCCGTTGCCATGCCCGGGAGGACCCGTTCGAGCGTGGTGTGCATTGTCTTGCCGTCGCTCATCCGGGTGACCGCCACCGGCACGCCCGGCTGGATGTGTTGGGCGTCGGCGCCGAAGATGTGCAGGTCGACCCAGAGTTGCGACAGGTCGGCGATCTCGAACAGCGGCGTGCCTTCGCCGGCCGGGCCGCCTACCGAGGCGTTGCGCGCGGTGACGACCCCGGAGATGGGGGCGGCCACGCCGTAGGTGCTCAGGCTCAGGTTGCTCTCGATCGTCGCCAGCGTCTGGCCGGCGCGCACGTGATCGCCGACGTTGGCGCGGAGCGAACGGACCGGGCCGGGGAAGCGGGCGGTGACCTGGGCGACACGGCCTTCGACAGGAGTCAGCAGACCTTGCACCTCGTGTTCGTCGGCAATCACGCCGGGGCCGGCGGGCTGCGTCTCGATGCCGGACTTCTCCGCGATACCCGTGGGGATCACGGTGCTGGCGACCTCGCTCGCTTCCTCGTCGCCGTGCTCCTCGGCTTCCGCACCGTGGCCGGCGCCTTCATCCGCATGCGATCCAGCCGCAGGCTGGGTCGACTCTCCCCCGCAAGCCGCCAGGCTCAAGGCCAGCGCCAGCACGGTGATCAGGTGGGTGGACCTCATGGGGTGGCTCCTGGTTCTTCTTGCAGGGGCTTGCCGGCGACGAATGCCTGTCCGGTCAGCCGCTGGATCTCGATTAGGGCGCGTTGGGCTTCCAAAGCCGACTCCAGCTGCTGCCGCCGGGCGGCCGTGCCTTCCGCTTGCAAGCTGGCCCACTCCAGATGGCTGGCGGCACCCGCGCGGTAGGCTGTGGCTGCCGCGGCTTCGGCCTTGATCAGGCGCGGGAGTACGTCATCACCCAGCCGCTGCGCCTCCAGACGGGCGACTCGGAAGCGGCCATGCGCTTCGGCGAGCGTGGAGTAGAGCGATAGCCCTTTGGCCTCGCGTTCGATCTCCAGCGCGGCCAACTCCGCGCGCGCGACGCGGATGCCGGGCTGCGCACGCGCGTCTGCCCCCAATGGGATGGCGATGCTGCCGACGAGGCCGAAGTCATCGCCGTCTGCCATCCGCCGAACGCCGACCTGCCAGTCCAGGTCCGGAGTAGCCTCGCTGCGGGCGAGCTGCAGTCGAGCTTCTCGAATGCGCGCTTCGCCGACGAACTGCGCGAGTTCGGGGGTGCGCTGCAGCCAGTTGGCGAGTACCGCAAAATCTGCGATCTCCGGCAGTGCCAGCGGATCGCCCCCGGCAATTTCGAACGTCGGCTCCCGTTCACCCCAGAGTGCCGCAAGGTGCTGGCGCGCAGCGGCTCCCCGCTGCTCCGCACGGGCGAGATCCAGTTCGGCGCGGGCGAGCGCAGCTTGTGCCGTCAGCACGACCGATTCGGGCGACGCACCGGCTACGTGGCGTCGAAGTGCCGCCGCGACAGTGCTCTCGCGCTGCTCGATGCCCAGCCGTGCAATCGCACCTAGCCGCTGCGCCGCGACGACTGCCAGGTAGCGGCGGCCCACCTCGGCCAGGAGATCCAGCCGCTGGGCCTCCCGCCCCATGGCCAGCGCGTCGATGCGACTCTGCGCAAGCGTGCGGCGGGCATCGAGCTTGCCGCCACGCTCCAGCACGGAGGCGAGGCTCAGCGTGATCTCCGCCCCATCGAGGCCGCTGGCTGCACCGGTGCCGAGCACGTTCTCGACCTCGGCTCCAGCGACCAGCGCCGGGCGCAGGGACTCGCGGTCGAGCTCGGCTGCCAGCACCTCGTGGCGGGCACCGAACAGGCGCAGGTCGGGGTGGGTTTCGGCGACGCGCTGAAAGGCGTCATCCAAGGTCAGGGGGGCGGCGGCGTGCGTGGGAAAAGCCACTGCACACACGACGACGAACGCAGCCAATGCCGCTGATCGCAAACGCATGAGGGGTGCTCCGATTGGTCGAAATGACAGGTGTCGGCGTTACGCCGACGGGGCAGTCACACGAAGATCGGAGGCTTGAACCGGCTCGGCAGGTGCGCTGGGGGTGGCACTGGAGCCTTGGCAATCGCCAACCGGATGGGCGCCGAAATGGAGGCAATCGGTTCAAACACCGGCAAAAGGGCTGCGGCTGCACCGCAGCAGTGCGCAAAGTGCAGTAGCACGTGCAGCGTCTTTGCTCCGCCTTGGTCCTGCTCACCGGACGCGGCCAGCTCCGCGTCCAGTTCGTCGGCGTGCAAGTCGTGACCATGCGCGCCGGAGGGGTCGTGCGCGAGCTCGTGCATCTCGCCGACGGCTGCCATCACCGGTTGCAGCACTAGCCCCAACGCAAACAGCCCCAGCACGAGAACGCGCAAGAGTGGCAGACATCGACAGAGGCGCAAGCGAACCATGGCCAAGCAGGGTACCTGTGGGGCCTCGGGTTACACAATTCCACCGCGGCTCGGCTCAGGGCTCTTGTCACAGCTGTCCGCTTCTGGCCGGAAGCGGTCACTCGTTCTGGAGCGCCTCTCCTAGGTGCACCCGTGTCTCCTCATCCGTGCAGTACACATAACAACCCTTCATCCCCCGGGTCATCAACGTCCGGTAAGTGTTTCGGATGATCCGGTCCACGCGCTCCAGCGTGCCGTCCGGGTCGGCTTTCATCATCGTCTTGTAGCCGCGAATCGAGCGGTCCATCTTCGAACGGCCGGCCGGGTCGGTCCGTAGTTCGCCGTCACGGGCGATGAGGTCCGGGCCGATGATCACGCCGACGTAGTCCAGTTCCAGCCCCTGGCAGGTGTGGATGCAGCCGACCTCTTCGATGGAGTTGGGCGCGACGATCCACAGGCTGCCGTCGGTGCCGAGGTTCCACTGGCGCCGGTAGCCGTGTTCGGGGATGACGATGTCGTAGGCATCCGGGTTGCGCTTGCTCTTCCAGTCCCAGCAGTAGCCGGCGACCACGCGCGACTTGTTGTTGGTCTTGTTCTTCTCGGCGATCAGCCGGTGCAGTTCGGTGGGGCTGTCGACCACGCGGAAGTCGAAGTCGTCCGGGTCCAGCCGGGTGTTGGCGGTCTCGCGAATGCCCAGCGTGTGGTCCAGCCAGGCCAGATACCCGTCCGAGCCGTTGCAGCGGAACTGCGATGACAGCTCGATCTCGGTGACATCCGCGCCCAGCGCGTTGGCCCAGTGGCGCAGCTCGCCGGTGTGGCCGATGTCGCTGAGGGTCACCATCTGGTCGTCGTCGGTGAACAGCACGGTGCACTTCGCACTGTTGATCAGCTCCTTGACCTGGTTCTCGCCAAGGTTGCCGTACAGGCCGGAGAAGCGGTTGAGGCGGTGCGCCTCGTCCACCACCAGCACGTCGAAGCTGTTGGCCGGCGTATCGACAAACGCGCCGGAGCCGCCGAACAGGCTGGAAATCTCCACCCGCTTGAAGCTGCCGCCCAAGCGCTGCTTGTAGACCTCGCGCGGGGCGGCATTCTTGGAGACGTACTTGGTCAGCAAGCCGTGCCGGCTGAGTTCGACCAGCAGGTTGATCGCCACCACCGACTTGCCGGTGCCGGGACCGCCGCGGACGATCAGCACCTGCTTGCGCTCGGCGCTGGCACCCCGGGCCAGCGCGAGGGCGGTCTCATAGACGACCTTCTGGTCATCGACGAGCACGAACTCGCGGTTGCCCTTGAGCATCTTCACCAGGCTGTCGGCCAGCATCTTGGACGGCTTGATGCGGCCGTTCTCGATCTTGTAGAGCTGGTCGCCGTCGTCGCCCTTGCACAGGTGCTGGCGGATGAAGGCGCGCAGCCGCTCGCGCTCGGCTTCGCCCCGGAGGAACAGCGGGGCCTTGTCCAGGTACGGCTGGTAATGCGCGTGGTTGATGCCGCCGTCGTCGACGTGGTTGTGCAGGTACGCGCACGGGCGAAGCGCCACGCCGTCTTTGTAGACGGCCTCGTTGAACCCTTCGAGCAGCGCGGCGTACGACCACGCCTGGTAGGACGGGTGTGCGCCCTCGCGCTCGTGCGCGCCACCTCGGCGGGCGATGACAATGCCGTCCTTGTCGGTGCGGGTGGATGTCGACCACTGCTTGAGCTCGACGATGATCACGTGCGGCGTGCCGTCGCCGTTGCGACCCGACAACAGGAAGTCGATGCGCTTGGAGGTCTGCGGGATGCCGAACTCCACGCCCACGCCCGTGTCGGTGGGGATGGTGTCGTCGTCCAGCACCGTGGCCATGGCCTGCAGCGATTCTCGCCAGGCGCGGACTTCGGCCTCGGGCGCATAGCGGCCGGTCTTGTGCAGGTACTGCTTGGCGATGTCGTACTCGATGCCGCGGTTGCCGACGTCCTCTACGAACCTGGACTTGCTTGCCTGGTAGACGATCAACGGCGGCTCCCCCCGGACGCGTGGACTACAGCTTGGTGTACTTGTCGATGCGGCCGCGCGCGCGGTCCGCCGGGTACTTCTCCGCGTTGAGGCGCACCTTGCGCTGGGCGGCCTGCACGGGGTCGATGTCCAGCTTGTCGGCCAGCTGCAGCAGGTACAGCAGCACGTCGGCGATTTCCTCGCCCACGGCGGTGCGTTTGGCGTCGTCCAGCGTGCGGCTCTGCTCGTCCGTCAGCCACTGGAAGTGCTCCAGCAGCTCGGCCGCTTCCACCGACAATGCGGTCGCGAGGTTCTTGGGCGTGTGGAACTGCTCCCAGTCGCGCTCGCGGGCGAACTCCCGAAGGGTCTTCCGAAGGGCCTGGAGGGCGTCGCTCATGCGGTGGTGTGGTCTGGCGGCAGGCCGGGCCATCCTAAACCAGCCCGCTCGCGGACGCGGCACGATGCGGTCGTGGACGCGCTTGCTGCGGGTTCGGCGCAAGCACCGACAGCGTCTCCCGGCAGATCCCTCTGACTTGTCACTCGTGCGTGCCAGATGGGCCAGCTGTATCAAGCGCTGCGCAGCCGAGGGAGGGCACTGTGCAGCCAGTGCCGTGACTTTCACCGGTTAGTACCTACGCTGGACACCCTACTCATCGAGGACACCTCAATGGGCGACCAGCACGAACGAGACCCCAGCATCCCCGCCACGCCGGAACGCACCGGCAACCGTCAGGACCCGGTCCCCGGCGCACCGCCGGCCGAGCCCGCACAGAAGGCGGGCATGGACCGCGAGGTCGGCGATCTGGAAGACCCGAACGCGGTAGAGGATGACGGCGCGCTGCCGGGCCGGATGGGCGGTGGGCTGGCAGGCGGCTGATCGACCCGGCTGCTGACACCGACCCTCAGAGCACTACGAGGTCTGCCGCGTCTCGCAGCTCGATCACCGTCCGCTCAAAGGCCTTGTTGTCCTCGCCCGCGGTAAACGACGCGACGTGGAAGCGCTGCGCGGTTCCGGTCACGCGGATGCGCTTGCCCTGCAGGGTCCTGGTGTAGTCGGCGCCCAGGCGTGCGGCCAGCGCCTGGTGGGCGGCTTCCGACACATGCACGCTCAGTGCCTTGCCGTTCTCGTGGTCGGCCTCCGAGTGCAGCCGCGGCGCGGTCGCGTACAGCTCGACCGAGGCGACGGGCATTTCGAACGTGGCGGTCACGCCCTTGGGTCCCGCCGCCTGCGCCTGCGGCACCGCCTGCGCGGGGCTCAAGGCCGGGCCGGCGTCGGGCGCCGGGCGCGTGCAGGCCGCCGTGATCGCTTCGATCTGGCAGTACGGGTTGCGGTCGCGCTCGCCGGGGGCGCTGCTCGCGCAAAGGCGCTGCGCTTCGTTTCGCACGTCCGGCGGGTTCATCTGCAGGTACTGCTCGCAGTCGACGCGGGCCGGGTCGATCGGTGCGCCGGGCTGGTAGCCGTCGGGTATCGACAGCGCACCGTCCGCTTCGATGGTCGGCTGGGGCTGCGGTGGAGCCTCGGCGGCTGCGCAGCTTGCAAGCAGCAGGGTGGGCAACGCCAGGGCAAGCAGGTGGCGGGTCATGTCGTTCGTCCGGCAGGAGGGCACCCGGTCCCCGGGGTGGGCGCGGCTCCCCGCCGCGCGCGCCGAGTATGCGGGAGTCGTTAGCAGCCCGTCCCTGCGGCGCGGTCACTTGGCGCCGCGGACCTCCCGCGCGCCGAGTCCGTCCCGACCGTGCGGCGCATCCAGGTCGAACACCGGTCCGATCGACACGATCCCGTGCGGGTTGATGGTCGGGTGGCTGCGGAAGTAATGGTGGCGGATGTGGTCCATGTGCACCGTGTCGGCCACGCCGGGCATCTGGTAAATGTCGCGCAACAGGCCGGTGAGGTTGGGGTAGTCGGCGATGCGCTTGCGGTCGCACTTGAAGTGGGTGGTGTACACCGCATCGAACCGGAGCAGGGTGGTCCACAGGCGCAGGTCGGCCTCGGTGAGGGTGTTGCCGATCAGGTAGCGGTGTTCGCCCAGCCGCCGCTCAAGGGATTCAAGGGTGTCGAACAGGGCGGTGACGGCGTCGTCGTAGGCGTCCTGCGTGGTGGCGAAGCCGGCCTTGTACACGCCGTTGTTGACGTTGTCGTAGACGGTGGCGTTGATGGCGTCGATCTCGTCGCGCAAGTCGTCGGGGCAGTAGTTGCCCGGCCGTGCGCCCACGCCGTCGAAGGCGCGGTTGAACATGCGGATGATGTCGGCGGACTCGTTGCTGACGATGGTTTCGCGCTGGGTGTCCCACAAGGTGGGCACGGTGACGCGGCCGCTGTAGCGCGGGTCGGCCTTGAGGTAGAGCTTGTACAGCCTGTCGAACCCATGGAGGCGGTCGCCGGTGGCGCCGTCGAAGTCGCTGCGCAGCTCCCAGCCGTGCTCCAGCATCAGCGGGTGCACCACGGAAACGTCGATGTGCTCCTCCAGCCCCTTCCAGGCGCGCATCACCAGGGTGCGGTGTGCCCAGGGGCAGGCGTAGGACACATACAGGTGGTAGCGGCCGGGTTCGGCCTTGAAGCCGTCGCGGCCGTCGGGGCCCGCGCTGCCGTCGGCGGTCACCCAGTTGCGGAACTGCGCGGCGGAGCGCTCGAACCGCCCGCCGGTGCTGTCGGTGTCGTACCACTTGTCCTGCCAGTTGCCGTCTACCAGTAAGCCCATGCGCGGTGCCTGCTTGTATTCCCGGGATCCGGCCACGTTAGCCGTCGGACGAGGCTGAACGCTTCACGCCCTCGTCGCCTTGCCTGCACGGTGCCTGCGCTCGCCGCTGGCTAGCGTGTGCTGACCCCCTGCAAGCCCCCCATACCGGAGCCCCGATGCCGCACGCGTACGATTTCGATACCGCCTTTGCCCCGCGTCCCGCCGCACGCAAGGCGCCCTCACCGTCCGGCACGCTCGACTCCCGCTTCCGTGACTTCATCGCTTCCGACGACTTCCCCTGCGTCGGCTCCAAGCTGGCGCTGGCGCGCGGTGGCCTGCACACGCGCGAGTTCGCCCCGCTGGGGGACGTATCCAACGACGGCCCGCTGCTGGATGCGCTGGCCGGCTTTGTCGCAATGCTGGACGAGCGCGACGCGGATGACCGTTCGGTCGACTCGCTGGTGGCGCTGTTCCGCGGCCCTCGCTCAATGGACGAAGCGGCGTTCGAGCGCCAGCTGTGGAACCAGTTGCAGCGCCTGCACGAGCTGGACCTGGCCCGTGGCAACACGTGGGCGGCCGACGTGGAGCGCGACCCGGACAGCCCGCGCTTCAGCATGAGCCTGGCGGGGCATCCGTTCTTCGTCATCGGGCTGCACCCGGGCGCGTCGCGCATCGCGCGGCGGTTCGAGGCGCCGGTGCTGGTGTTCAACTCGCACCGCCAGTTCAACCGGCTGCGCGAGGACGGCCGCTTTGCCAAGATGCAGCAGGCCACGCGTGCACGGGATGTTGCCTTGCAGGGATCCATCAACCCCAACCTGTCGGACTACGGCCAGGCCAGCGAGGCGCGCCAGTACAGCGGCCGCGCGGTCGACGCCGGCTGGCGTTGCCCGTTCCGCGCCACGGGCCCGGAGGGCGCCGCATGAGCGGGCAGGTGATGCGCATCCCGCCGTGCTCGGCCAAGGCGGTGGAGCTGGCGCCGGGCGACGAGCTGGTGGTGATCGACCCGGAAGGTGAGCAGGTCAGCGACCTGGTGGCCTTCAACCGCGAGGACATGGCCGAGTACCTGTCGTCGGGGCGGTCCATCGACTACGCGTCGCGGTTGTTCCTGACCACCGGCGACGTGCTGTATTCCAACCGCAGCCGGCCGATGTTCACCCTGCTGGAGGACACCTGCGGCCGGCACGACTTCACCCTGACGCCGTGCTCGAAGGAGATGTTCGAGAAGCTCTACGGCGAGGAGCAGGGCCGCCCGGGCTGCGAGGGCAACCTGGCGATGGCGCTGGCGCCGTGGGGCATCACCCGCGACCGGGTGCCGATCGCGTTCAACATCTTCATGCACGTGGCGGTGGACGGCGACAGCGGTGAGATCCGCGTGCTGCCGCCGCTGAGCAAGCCCGGCGCGCACCTGCGCCTGCGGGCGGAAATGCCGCTGGTGGTGGCGATGACGTCCTGCTCGGCCGGGCAGTCCAACAACTTCCGATACAAGCCGATCGACTACCGGGTGGAGCGCGCCGGCGACGGGGTCTAGCCGGGCGCGGCGTTGCCGCGCGCCCTATCGCTGCGCCAGGGCCGGCCGCGGATCGGCCGGTTGCCCCTGCCCGGCGACGTGCCCCGGGGCGGGGCGCAGCGACTGGATCAGGTCGGCGATCGCCTCCACGTCGGCCGGCTTGGCGAAGTGGTGGCTGAAGCCGGCTTCGAGCGCGCGCCGGAGGTCCCGCGGCTGGTTCCATCCAGTCACGGCCGCCAGTACCGGCGGCGTGCCATCGCTGTCGGCCAACAGCCGACGGGCCACTTCGTAGCCGTCCATGCCAGGCATCCCGATGTCCAGCAACACCAGTTGTGGATGGAACGCGCGGGCCTCGACCAGTGCCTGCCGGCCATCGTGGGCGATGCGGGGGCGCAGCCCGAGCGACTCGACCAGCAGCCCCAGCGAGGCGGCGGCGTCCAGGTTGTCGTCCACCACCAGCACCCGCAGGTCGCCGCGCGCGTCCGCGGAGGCGCCGGTGCGCCGGGTGGGCGGCACGGCCTGCACCGGCTGGTCGCGTGCCAGTGGCAGGGTGACGGTGAACCGGGCACCGGTGCCCGGACCGTCGCTGTGGGCGTCCACGGTGCCGCCGTGCAATTCCACCAGGCTGCGGACCAGAGCCAGGCCGATCCCGAGTCCCTCGCGCGCGCCGTCGTAGCCCTGTTCGCCCTGGGTGAACAGCTCGAACACCCGCGGCAGGACGTCCTCGGTGATGCCCTGGCCGTCGTCGCTCACGGTGACGATGACCGCGTCGCCCCGCGCGCGTGCCGCCACCTCGACGTGGCCCCCGTTGCATCCGTACTTGGCGGCGTTGTTGAGCAGGTTGCCGAAGACCTGGGCAATGCGCACCGCATCGGCCTCGACGGGCAACGGGTGGTCCGGCAGGTCCAGTACCAGCCGGCAGCGGCCGGCCTCGATCTGCGGGCGGGCCAGCTCCGCCGCCGCCGCGAGCGCCTCACACAGGTCGATTGTCCCGGTGTGCAGGGTGATCATCCCGCGCGACAGTCGGGAGGCCTCCAGCAGGTCGTCCACCAGCCGCACCATATGGTGTACCTGGCGCGACATCATCTCCCGCAACTGGGTGCGCCGGGCCGGGTCGGAGTCGTCCATCGCCAGCAGGTGCAGGGCGTTGTTGATCGGTGCCAGCGGGTTGCGCAGTTCATGGGCCAGCATCGCCAGGAACTCGTCCTTGCGCTGCATGGCCTCGACCTCCGCCGCGCGGGCGCGTTCGGTCACTGCCAGGTGGCCACGGATCTCGTACTGGCGTCCACGTGCCCGCAGGGCGCTGCGCACCGCGCTCAACAGGGCGGCCGCACGCAGCGGGCGCTCCAGCAGGGTGACGTTGTGCAGCATGGCCACCGCGTCGCCCACCACGGTGGAATCGGGCGCGCCGCCGGTGAACATCAGTACCGGCAGGTCGGACCAGTTGGGCTGGTTCTCCACCGCCTGGGCCAGCTGGCCGAGCGCGCCCGGCGGGGTCATGGTCTCCTCGCACACCAGCACCGCCGCGCAGCCGCGCGACAGCTCGGCGATCAAGGCCGGCGCCGACGCGCAGGTGTGTGACTGGATGTTGTGGCGGTGGAGCAGGTCCCGGGTCAGTGCGTTGTCGCGCGCAGTGGCCAGCAGCAGCAGAACGCGCTGCTCGGTCCCCTCGCTGCCAGTGGTGCTCACGGCCGCTCCTGGCCGGTTCGTCTGTTACCGGGCCGGCCGGCTCCCACCGGGTGGGGCACCCCGGTGAGGACCCCGGCGAAGTCGCGCAGCGGCTCGCCGACGCGCACACCCTTGGCGGTCAAGGTGAGCTCGCGGATGGTGCGCTCGTGCGCGCCGGTGCGTTTCTTGAGAACCGACAACGCCTGGCGCACCTGGCCCTCGGCCTCGAAGTAACGCAGCAGGATGACGGTGTCGGCGAGGTAGCTGACATCGATATCGCTGCTCATCCGGCCGATCAGGCCCTTCTGGGCGTTGATCAGCAACGTCACCACGCCCATCTTCGCCAGGTAGGCGAGCAGCTCGTGCAGCTGGATGAGCACGAACTTCTCGCCGGACATGGCATTGAAGTAACCACTGAGGCTGTCGATCATCACCAGCCGCGCGCCGTGATTCTCTACCTCGTTGCGGATGCGCTGGATGAACTCGCCGGGGGAGATCTCGCCGGGGTCGACCGACTCGACCGATACCCGTCCCTCGTCGACCTGCTGCTGCAGGGGGAACCCCATACCGTGTGAACGGGTCATCAGGGTGCGCACGCTCTCGTCGAACAGGAACAGCGCGGAGCGCTCGCCGCGCTCGGCCGCGGCCATGACGAAATGGGTGGCGAGCGAGGACTTGCCAACGCCAGCCGCGCCCATCAGCAACACGCTGGTGCCGCGGTCCAGCCCGCCACCCAGCAGCGCATCGAGCTCGGCCAGGTTGGAGGTGATCTGCTCGACCTTGCCGGCGCGCTGGATGTGCGAGGCGACCAGCCGCGGGAACAGTTCCACCCCACCGGTCCGGATCTCGTAGTCGTGGTAGCCGCCAATGAAGGGGCGGCCACGCAGCTTGCCGATGCGCAGCCGGCGCCGGTCGCCACCGTAGTCGGGGCGCATCTGGCTCAGCATCACCGCGCCATGGACGATGGTGTGGACCGGTGCGCCCTGCTCGACCCCGTTGGCATCGTCCAGCAACAGCACGGTGGTATGGCGCCCGGCAAAGTACTGCTTGAGCGCCAGCACCTGGCGACGGAAGCGCAGCATGGTGCCGGCCATCAGGCGGATCTCGGCCAGCGAATCGAACACCACGCGGGTGGGCTGCAGGCGCTCTACTTCCTGCAGCATGCGGCCGGTGGTTTCGCCCAACTCCACCTCGGAGGGGTGGAACATCGTGTACTGCGATTCCGGGTCGAGCTGGTCGCCCATCGGCAGCAGCTCGTGGATGTGGATCCCGTCCAGCGACCAGCCGTGCGAGGCGGCCGTCTCGAGCAGCTCGTCGCGGGTCTCCGACAGCGTGACGTAGAGGACGGTCTCGCCCGCCTGCACGCCGGCCAGCAGGAACTGCAGGCCCATCGTGGTCTTGCCCGAGCCCGGTTCGCCCTCGAGCAGGTACAGGCGGTTGGGGGTGAACCCGCCGCCGAGGATGTGGTCGAGGCCCTTGATACCCGTGCTGACGGAAGGGGCGGCTTGCGGGGGTTGGCTCATTGCGGCGTGGATGGGGTGGACGGGCAGGTTGCTCGACGTTAACGGGGGCGCCGTCCGGGCACGGTGAAGGGTGCGGGCTCCCGGCCTTGCAGTGCAAAGATGCCGCGACGCCGTGGTTGCTATCCTGCCGGACCCCCACGATGCCTGTGTAATGGCCGCCGCCAACCTTCCTCCCGCCTCGACCATCTCTTTGCGCCGGCTGGCCCTGCTGCTGGCGGGGCTGGCGATGTTCGGCCCGTTCTCGATCGACACGATCTTCCCGGCGTTCCCCCAGCTGGGTGGGCAGCTGGGCGCCGACAAGCTGGCGCTGCAGCAGACCATCAGCGTGTACCTGATCGCCTACGCAGTGACGAGCGTGGTGCATGGGCCACTGTCGGACGCGTTCGGGCGGCGCCGCGTCATCATCGCCGGGCTGGCCGTGTTCACCCTGGCGTCGGTGGGCTGCGCGCTGTCGACCGATCTCACCACGCTGCTGGTGTTCCGCGCGCTGCAGGGACTGTCGGCCGGCGTCGGCCTGATCGTCGGACGCGCGGTCATCCGCGACGTACTCGATGGCGACGACGCGCAGCGGCTGATGAGCCAGGTGTCGATGATCTTCGGCATCGCACCGGCCATCGCGCCGATCATCGGCGGCTGGATCCTGGGGTGGAGCCGCTGGCCGGCGATCTTCTGGTTCCTGGTGGGTTTTTCGGTGCTGCTGCTGCTGGCGACCTGGCGGCTGCTGCCCGAGACGCACCCGCCGGAGGCGCGGCTTGAACTGCGCCCGCGGCGACTGGTGCGCGACTACGTCTCGATCCTGCTCAACACCCGGTTCCAGCGGCTGGCCGCGGCGGCGGCGTTCAACTTCGGCGCGCTGTTCCTGTACATCGCCTCGGCGCCCGCGTTCGTGCTCGACCTGCTGCGGATGGACGAGAGACAGTTCGGCTGGTTCTTCGTCCCGACCATCGGCGGCATGGTGCTCGGCGCCTGGGTCTCCGGACGCGCGGCGGGCCGGATCAGCGGCGCGCGGCTGGTCGGCATCGGCTTTGCGGTGTCGGCGGTGGCGGCGGTGTTCAACGTCGCCTACAACCTGTCGACCGACGTGCTGCAACTGCCCTGGGCGGTCGTGCCGATGACGCTCAATGCGTTCGGCATCGCGCTGGTGTTCCCGATACTGACCCTCGCGGTGCTGGACATGTACCCACGCCAGCGCGGCTCGGCGTCGTCGTTGCAGGCGTTCACCGCGCTGGTCAGCAATGCGTTGATCGCCGGTGTGGTGTCGCCGTGGCTCAGTGGCAACGGCCTGTGGCTGGCCGTGGCGGCCGGCCTGTTCACGGCGGCGGGCTGGGCCTTCTGGCGGTGGGAAGCGGTGGTGTCGGCCAACGGCAATGGACGTGGCCGCAGCGCGACGCCGCGGGTGCCTGATTCGCTCTAGTCAGCTGGCGATGCGGTGGTCGACCGGCGGGTCGGTGATCGGCGAGGTGGCCGCGATTCCGCATGCCAGGGCTTCGACGAAGCCCGCGCAGGCGCGGGTGTCACGGACGATACCGCCGCGGCCATCGCGCCCGCCGTCCTGCGGCGACGCGGCAATCCCCTGCAACAGCTCGGCGCCGGCGCCAACCAGGCCGATCGGCACGCCGTGCAGGTAGGCGCGGGCGGCGAACGCAATCGCCGCACCGTCGTCGCGCAATAGATGGAGGTCGCCGTCGGGCACCACCACGGCGTCGTAATCCAGCGGCGAGCACGCGTTGAAGGTGCGGTCCGGCATCAGGGTCGAACCGCGCGGGGTCTCGATCGCGCCGAGGGTCGGCGCGACCAGTTCGACGTGGGCACCGCGGCGGCGCATGCCCGTCAGCAACGCCTCGACCTGGCCGGCATCGACGCCAGGTGCGACGGCCATGGCCAGCGTCCGGCCGCGAAGGTCCGTCGCGCCGGGCGCCGCGGGGAGGGCCTGCGGCTGCGTGGTAACGGGGGGAGGTGAGGCGAGTTCAAGCGGTGTCGACATAGGGTGTGGGGGGCCGGGGGGCTGCGGTATTGGTACACGGCACCGCGTAATCCGGGCGTGACATTTTGCTGAAGCCGGTGTCGATCACGGCGGGATGACGGCGGGCGCGGCCTCATCGTGGGCCTGCGACCACCGGAGGCCCGCATGCACGAGGACTGGCACCGCAACGCCGTCATCTACCAGATCGACCCGTCGCTCTTCCGCGATTCCAACGGCGACGGGCGCGGCGACCTGCGGGGCGTCGCCGATCGGCTCGACCACCTGCGCGCGCTGGGTGCGAACTGCATCTGGCTGCTGCCCTTCTACAAGTCGCCGTTCCGCGACGCGGGCTACGACGTCAGCGACCACCTGTCGGTCGATCCGCGGTTCGGTGACATCGCCGATTTCATCCACCTGATGGAGCGCGCCGAAGAGCTGCAGTTGCGCGTGCTCATCGAACTGGTGGTCCAGCACACCTCGGTCGACCACCCGTGGTTCCAGCACGCGCGCAGCCACCGCGATTCGCCATACCGCGACTGGTTCCTGTGGTCGGACGAACCGGTCGAAGTGGAGGGGGTGGAGCCGATCTTCCCCGGCATCGAGGACAGCATCTGGACCTGGGACGAGCAGGCCGGGCAGTACTACCGCCACGTGTTCTATTCGCACCAGCCCGACCTCAACGTCGCCAACCCGGCGGTGCGCGCCGAGATCGCGCGGATCATGGCGTACTGGCTGCGGTTGGGGATCGCCGGGTTCCGGGTCGACGCCGTGCCGCACATGGTTGAGGTGGCGCGCGCCGCCGACCCGCGCAAGGACGGGCTGTGGATCCTCGACGACATGCGCGACGTGATCGCGCGCCGCAACCCCGACGCGGTGCTGATGGGCGAGACCGACGTGCCGGTGTCGAAGTACGACGAGTATTTCGGCAACGGCCAGCGGCTCAACCTGCTGCTGGACTTCTGGGTCAACAACCATCTGTTCCTGGCGCTGGCGCGGGGGGAGGGCGAGCCGCTGGCCCGCGCGTTGACCGAGCGCAAGCCGCCGCCGCCGCACAGCCGCTTCGGCGTGTGGTTGCGCAACCACGACGAGCTCGACCTGGAGCAGTTGTCGCCGCAGGAGCGCGAGGAGGTCATGGCCGCGTTTGCGCCAGACGAGGACATGCGCATCTACGGCCGCGGCATCCGTCGCCGGCTGGCGCCGATGCTCGGCGGCGACGATGCGCGGATCGCCATGGCGCATGCGCTGATGCTGTCGCTGCCGGGCGTGCCGATCCTGCGCTACGGCGAGGAGATCGGGATGGGTGATGACCTGTCACTGCCCGAACGCCGCTCGGTGCGCACCCCGATGCAGTGGAGCGACACCCGCAACGGTGGGTTCTCCAGCGCGGACGCCGGCGAATTGGTCGCCCCGCCGATCAGTGAAGGCGCATTCGGCTACCCGGCGCGCAACGTCGAGGCGGAAATGCCGCAACCGGACTCCCTGCTGGGGCGCACGATCGCGATGGTCGGCTGCCGGCTGGGCATCCGCGAGATGGGGTGCCCGTACCGGCTGGCGCGGTTCGAATGCCGGCCGGTGTTCGGTGTGCGCTACGACGACGAGGAGGGCGGCTCGGTGGTGGTCGCCCTGATCAACCTGGGTGGCGAGCCGGTGGAGTTCGCCCTGCGCGAGGACGACCTGCTGGAGCTGGTCGACGTGCTGCGCGACCGCGACTACCCGACGCCGGAAGGCAAACCGCCACGGATCGCGCTCGGCCCGTACGGCTACCGCTGGATGCGCCGCAAGCAACGCGAGTAGCGCGGGACGCGCCGCGCCCGGTTACCCCAGTCCGGGCAGCACCTTGTCGCCGAACACGTCGACGAAGCGCTCCTGCTGGCGGTTGACGTTGTGCAGGTAGAGCCCGTCGAACCCCATGGCGAGGTCCTCCTCCAGCCAGGCGCGATGCCGCACGGGGTCGGCGGAGATGCGCACCGCCGCACGCATCGCCGCCTCGTCCACATCACGGGCGGCGGCCTCGAACTCGGCCGGCGTGCGCAGCTCCTGGTTCTGGTCGCCTTCGAGCACGTTGGCGCGCCACTGCTCCATCGCGCCGGCCATCGCCTCCCCGTCGGAGGTGGCGAACGAGAGTTTCACCTGCAGGTGCAGCGGCTTGCCTGCGCCACCGCCTTCGCGGAATGCATCGACCACCGCCTGCATGCGTGACCGCTCCGTCGATACCGTGATCAGGCCGTCGGCCCAGGCGCCGGCCCAACGCGCGGTCTCCGGCGTCAGCGCGGCGGCGAACAGCGGCGGAGGAGAGGCAGGCAGGCTGTAGAGCCGCGCGTGTTCGACCGGCAGCGCACCGTGCCGGGTGACCGTCTCGCCCGACCAGAGCGCGCGGATGATTCCGACCGCCTCGTGCAGCCGCCGGTTGCGCTCGTCCTTGTCCGGCCAGGGCTCGCCGGTGATCGTCTCGTTGAGCGCTTCGCCACTGCCGACGGCCAGCCAGAACCGTCCCGGGTGCATGCACGCCAGCGTGGCCGCGGCCTGAGCGATCACCGCAGGGTGATAGCGGCCGGTCGGGCAGTTGACCACGCCGGTCTCCAGCCCGGTCGCCTGCATCGCGCTGCCCAGCCACGTCCACGCATGGCCGCTGTGGCCCTGGGCGCGGGTCCACGGGTGGAAATGGTCGGAGCACATCGCCGCGCCAAAACCGGCCTGCTTTGCGCGGATGACGAGGTCGAGCAGGGCGTCGGGTGGGAACTGCTCATGCGAGGCGTGGTAACCGATGCGGGGCATGGCGAACGATGACGGGTCGACGGGAGGGCATTGGGTAACACCGTCGCAATGACCCGTGCGTGATGCGCGCTGGCACCACGGGAAAGGCCGGCAAATTGCCGGCGGGCACCAAGAGAAAGGCCGGCAATCTGCCGGCCTTTCGATGCTGTCGCGTTGCGAACCCGCAGGGTCAGCCGCGCTCAGCCTCGCCGGCTGGCTTGGCTTCGGTCTTCGCCTTGTCCGCGTCGGTGTCGGTGTCGGCGTTGGCGTCGGCCTTCGGCTTGGCAGCGGCATCAGCGTCGGCAGCCGCGTCCGCCTTCGGCTTGGTGTTGGCATCAGCGGCCGGCGCGGCCGCCGGCTTCGCTGGCGATGCGTCGGCGCTGGCCTGCCAGCCGCAGGTCTGGCCTTCGTTCTGCTGCTTCAGCCAATCCTGCAACGGTGCGAAGTACTCCAGCACGGCGCTGGCGTCCATCTTGCCGCCGCCGGTGAGCTCCTCCAGCGTGGACTGCCACGGCTGGCTGGCGCCCTTGTCGAGCATCGCCTGCAGCTTGGCGCCGGCGGCCTTGTTGCCGTAGAAGCTGCACTCGTGCAGCGGCCCGGTGTAACCGGCGGCGTCGCACAGCGACTTGTAGAACTGGAACTGCAGCACGTGGGCCAGGAAGTAGCGCGTGTACGGGGTGTTGCCCGGCACGTGGTACTTGGCACCCGCATCGAAGAACTCCTCGCCGCGCGCTTCGACCGGGGCGACGCCCTGGTACTTGGCCTTCAGGTCCCACCACGCCGCGTTGTACTGGTCCGGGGCGATCGAGCCGTCGAACACGCCCCAGCGCCAGCGGTCGATCATCAGGCCGAACGGCAGGAACGACACCTTGGCCAGCGCCATGCGCATCTGCGCGTTGATCAGTGCCTGCTCGCTCTGCTGCTGGGCGTCCACCAGGCCGATCGACTCCAGGTACTTCGGCGTCATGGCCAGCACGATGGTGTCGCCGATCGCCTCGTGGAAGCCGTCATGCGCGCCGGCCTGGAACAGCGGCGGCTGCTTGTTGTAGGCCAGGTCGTAATACAGGTGGCCGAGCTCGTGGTAGATGGTGGTGAAGTCTTCCTCGTTGGGCTTGATGCACATCTTGGTGCGCACGTCGCCTTCCATGTTCATGTCCCACGCGCTGGCGTGGCAGACCACGTCGCGGTCGCGCGGCTTGATGAACTGGGTGTTCTCCCAGTAGCTCTCGGGCAGCTTCTGCAGGCCAAGCGAGGTGTAGAAGTCCTCGGCGCGCTTGGTCATCTGGCGGGCGGCGGCTTCCTGCGCCTCGTGCTCGATGTTGGCCAGGCTCGACGGGCTGCGGTCGCCGGTGTGCTGGGCCAGCTTCTGCGCATGGATCTGCTGGTAGCGGGACTCCAGCGCACTGGTGATGTCGAGCTTGCCGGCGTTCTCGTACGGGACGACGATGTCCCAGAGGTTGCCCCAGTCCTGCTGCCACATGTTGCCCAGCAGGTGCGCGGGCAGCATGCCACCGGCTACCTGCGCCTTGTCCTCGCCGTACTCGGCGGCCAGACGGGTGCGGGTGTAGCAGTGCAGGTCCTCGTACAGCGGCTTGACCTGGGTCCACAGGCGGTCGGTCTCGGCGGCGATCTCGACCGGGCTCATGTCGTAGCCCGAGCGCCACATCTCGCCGGCGTCGGCGAAGCCCATCTCGTCGGCGCCGAGGTTCACCAGCTCCACGAAGCGGGTGTAGTCGTCGCGCATCGGCTTGGAGATGGTGTGCCAGCCGCGCCAGGCTTCCAGCTGCTCGTCATAGTCGCGGCTGTTGCGCAGCACGTCTTCCAGTGCGCCCAGCTGGCGGCAATTGCGCGCCTCGCCTTCGCCTGTGCAGTATTCGCCGGCGCCGTACATGCCTTCCATGTCGGCGGCGATGCGGGTCAGCTCGGCCAGCTTGGCCGGGTCGGTCGGCGCGGGCATCGAGGTGCCCAGCTTGAGCAGCTGGATCGACCGCGCGGTCTGCGGCGACATTTCCTGGCCCTCGAACCGCTTGGCCTGCTCGATCCAGCTGTTGAGCTGCGACAGGTAGCGCTCGTTGGCCGCGGCGGCCAGCAGCTTGCTGTCATCGATGATGTAGGTGGACGACAGCCACTGCGCCGCGGTCATCTGCGGGTACATCGCCTTGAGCTCGGCGTTGACCCGGGCGATGAACTGGTCGGCGGTCTCGTCCTCCGGCGCGGTGGCGGCGGCGGGCGTGGCGCCGCGGTCGGTGCCCGGGGTGGGCGCCCGGTCGCAGGCGGCGAGGCCGACGACGGCCGCGGTGATGCTGAGCGCAAGCAAGGCGCGAACGGGTTTCATCGGGTCTCTCCCTCATGGCGGGCGCGTGTCGCGCCGAACCTCCGAAGGCTAGAGGGCGCCCGGTGAAGGCGCAAGCGAGGGCCGGAAGGGCACACCCGGCCTGCGCGACGCGGGTCAGGCGACCGCGGTTTCCATCGGCGGGGCAGGCAGCAGCGCGCAACGCCGCTGGGCGTCGGCCAGGCCCCGGGCCGCGAGCCAGACCCAGGCGGTGCCGGCGTCGTGCTCGAAATAGGCCTTGGCCGACCCGAGCCGGAACGTATAGCCCCACGCGTCCATGTCGGCGAGCACGCGTTCGCGGCCGACGGCCGGCAGTTCGTCGCCGAGCAGCGCCTGCAGCACGCAGACCGCGTCCTCCTCCTCGATCGAGTCGGTGGCGTCGGTGTGCACCGCGGTGCGGCGCTCCGGCGGCAGCACGATGAGGTGGCAGGCCTCGTGGAGCATCGAGTGCACCGGCGTGTCGTCGCGGGCGTACACATCGGTAGCGATGATGCCGGCCTCGCATTCGCCCCAGTAGCTGCCCGGGATCGGCGCGCCATCGGCCACCCGGACCAGCGCCAGGCCATAGCGGGCCAGCAACGCGGTCGGGGCGGCGAAGCCGATGTCGGCGAGGGTGAGCATCGAGCGACCGGGGCGCGTGCCGCGCCCCGGCGATTTCAGCCGTTGGCGACGGCGCGGGTGTCGCCCGCCTCGGGCAGGGCGACGGAGATATCCAGCACCTTGTTGTCGCCATCGCCCATCAGGTCGACCTTGACCGCCTCGGCATCGACGCTGACGTACTTGCGGATGACCTCGAGCAGCTCGCGCTGCAGCATCGGCAGGTAGTCGGGGCCGCCACGCGTCGCGCGCTCGTGCGCGACGATGATCCGCAGGCGGTCCTTGGCGACGGACGCGGTCTGCTTCTTGGCCAGCAGGAAGTCGAACATGCCCATGACCTAACCTCCGAACATCTTGCTGAAGAAGCCCTTCTTCTCGGGAAGGACAAACCGCATCGGGCGGGTGTCGCCGAGCAGGCGGGCAACGGCGTCGTCGTACGCCTGTGCGGCGTCGGAGTCGGCATCGAGGATCACCGGCTCGCCCTTGTTGGAGGCGTGCAGGACGTCACTGGACTCGGGGATCACGCCGATCGTCTTGAGGCCGAGGATTTCCTCGACGTCGCCGACGCTGAGCATCTCGCCCGATTCCACGCGCTTGGGGCTGTAGCGGGTCAGCAGCAGGTGCTCCTTCACGCGCTCGCCGTTCTCGGCGCGGCGGGTCTTGCTCGCCAGCAGGCCGAGGATGCGGTCGGAGTCGCGCACCGAGGAGACTTCCGGGTTGACCACCACGACGGCCTGGTCGGCGAAGTACATCGCCAGGAAGGCGCCCTTCTCGATGCCGGCCGGGGAGTCGGCCACGATGTAGTCGAAACCGTCGGCGGCCAGGTCCTCCAGGACCTTCTGCACGCCTTCCTTGGTCAGCGCGTCCTTGTCGCGCGTCTGCGACGCGGCAAGGACGTAGAGGTTCTCGAACCGCTTGTCCTTGATGAGCGACTGCTTGAGCGTGGACTCGCCGTTGACCACGTTGACGAAGTCGTACACCACGCGTCGCTCGCAACCCATGATCAGGTCGAGGTTGCGCAGGCCGACGTCGAAGTCGATGACGGCCACCTTGTGGCCACGGCGCGCGAGGCCACAGGCAAGGGAGGCACTGGTCGTGGTCTTGCCGACGCCGCCCTTGCCCGACGTGACTACGATGATTTCGGCCAAGTTCTGATCCTCCGGTGATTGGGGTGTTGCATATGGGGGTGTGACGGATCCCGCGTGACAGGATGCCCGTTTTGCCGCGTCAGGTGGCGTCCAGCGCGGCGATGTGCAGTTGGCCGTCCTCCAGCCAGACCTGCACCGCCTTGCCGCGCAGGTCCTTCGGGATTTCCTCGAGCACCTTGTAGTGGCCGGCGATGGCGACCAGCTCGGCATGGAACTCGCGGCAGAAGATGCGCGCCTGCTCGTTGCCCTGCGCGCCGGCAAGCGCGCGGCCGCGGAGCGGACCGTAGATGTGGACCGAACCGTCGGCGATGACTTCGGCGCCGGCGCCGACCGCGGTCAGGATGGTGAGGTCGCGGTTGTCGGCGTACAGCTGCTGGCCCGACCGCACGAGCGCGGCGTGGACCAGCCCGGGGCTGGCGCCGGTGGCGGCCACCTGGGCCGGTGGACGCGGCGCTTCGCGCGGCGGTGCGGAGGCGGTGCGCGGGACTGCGGCCCCGGCGGCGGGCGCGGGCTCCGGCGCGTCGCCGGCACGCTCGTACTGCGCGCGGAACTTGGCCAGCAACGGAAGCTCCAGCGCCTCGGCCAGGCGCTCGGTGTCGCTCGACCCGTATGCCAGCGCCACCGGCAGCACGCCGGCCTTGCGCAGGCCGTCGAGCAGGGCCCGCGCGGTGGCGACATCCGGGGTCTGGGAGAGGCCGCCAAAATCCACCACCACGGCGGCCCGGCGGAACAGGTTGGGCGCGCGCCGCACGCGGTCCGCCATCTCCGCCGCCAGGCGGTCGATGTCGAGGGTGCGGATGCGGAGGTTGGCGATGCCGACCTGGCCGATCTTCAGCTCGCCGGCCGGTTCGTAGTCCATCCCGACCGCGCTCATGGACCGCCGGTTCCGGTCGAGCGGGGGGCCGGCGGCGCCTCGAGGACGCTGCGCGTGGTGATCCAGGGCACGTCGGGGAGGTTGCCGCCGTAGGTGTCGCGCACCCAGGGATAGCTGCAGAGCTCCTTCATCAGCATCGCCGCGCGCATGCCGTTGCGTACCAGCACGCGCTGGCCGACCTCGCGGAAACCGAAGCTGCCGTGGAACAGCAGCACCGGGTCGGTCACGCCCTCCAGGAACACCTCGCAGGTCACGAGCGGGTAGCGCAGCTCGGCGTGGCTCTGCACGTCGGCATAGAACGCACGGCCGACACCGCCGCCGCGGCGGCGGCTGGCGACGACCACGCGGTCGATGTAGAAAAAACGGGGATACCGCTCGCGGAACCACTGGAAATTGCGGCTGTCATGGTCCGCATCGCTGCCGACGCCGATCAGGAACCCGGCCAGCGTCCCGTCGCGCTCGGCGACGCGGAAGTATTCGGCGGTCTCGTAGAAATGGCGCAACCGGGCCGAATCCAGGGGCAGGATCGCGGGGCCGGCGGCATTGTTCAGGGCAAGGACGGAATCCAGCTCGTGCTCACGCACGTCGCGGACGACGATCGACATTCCGGGCTCCAAGAGGTTCTGCGTGCACCGCGCGGCGGTCGCGCAGCGTCGCGATTATCGCACGGGGGGCGGGCGCGAGCGACTGCCGGGCCCGCGCGAGCAGGATGCGCGGACCCGCATTCAGGCATGACTTTCGGGGGCACCGGTGGGCGGGGAATGCCGATAGCATGCGGACATGCTGAGCCGCCTGAACCATAGCCGACTGCTGCGTTTCGCCGGTCTCTTCACGTGGGGCATGGTCGGCATGTGGCTGGTCCAGCTGTGGCTGGACCCGGGTGGGCTGGTGCTCGCCGCCGAGGGGCACGGGTCTTTCGACCTGCTGGTGGCGCGCTGGGTCGCGCTGTACCTGACGTTCGGCGGGGCCTACTGGTGGATCACCCGCGACCTGGGAAGCCAACGGCCGACGTTGCTGTCCCACGTCCTGCTGCTGGTGCTCACCCTGTGCGCGATCGGCGTGAGCTACCTGTCGAGCACCGGCCTGGGCAGCATCCTCCTGATGGTCGTCGCCGGGCTGCTGCCCTGGTTGCTGTCGCTGCGGGTGGGCATTGCCTGGTTGATTGGCGGCAACCTGGTGATCGCGCCGGTGTTCGTCACCATCGGCATGCCGCTGCTGATCGCGGTGGCCCAGTCGCTGGCCTACGTGGGGTTCTCGAGCCTGGTGTTCGTCACCGCGCTGGTGGCCAAGCAGCAGGCCCAGGCCCGCGAGGAGCAGCGCCGGCTCAATGCCGAACTGCGCGCGACGCGGTTGCTGCTGGCCGAGAGCGCACGCATCAACGAGCGCACGCGCATCTCCCGTGAGCTGCACGACCTGCTCGGCCACCACCTGACCGCGCTGAGCCTCAACCTGGAAGTCGCGGGGCACCTCGTTGACGGCCGCGCGCGCGACCACGTCGGCCAGGCCCACACGCTGGCCAAGCTGCTGCTCACCGATGTGCGCGAGGCGGTCAGCCAGTTACGCGAGGACGGCGCCATCGACCTGGCCGCGGCGTTGCAGCCGCTGGCCGAGAACGTGCCCGGCCTCGACATCCACATGGACATCGAGGCGCCGCTCACGCTCGACGACCCCGAGCGCGCCCACGTGCTGCTGCGCTGCACGCAGGAAATCATCACCAACGCGGTGCGCCACGCCGGCGCCCGCAACCTCTGGATCCGCGCACGCCGCGAGCAGTGCCGGATCGACATGACCGCGCGCGACGACGGGCGCGGCGCGGACGAACTCACCGCCGGCAACGGCCTGCGCGGCATGCGCGAGCGCCTGCAGCAGTACGGTGGCGAGCTGACGATCGAAACCCGGGCGCAGGCAGGCTTCCGCCTTCACCTGACGCTACCGGCCACGGCGGCCTCCGCCGCCAGCGAAGGAGTGGTTGCATGATCCGCGTACTGCTTGTCGATGATCAGACCCTGGTGCGCCAGGGCGTGCGTTCGCTGCTGTCGCTGGCCGACGGCATCGAAGTGGTGGCCGAGGCGGGCGATGGCCGGCAGGCGGTCGAAGTGATCCCCCAGGTGCGGCCCGACGTCGTCCTGATGGACATGCGGATGCCGGTGATGTCCGGACTGGAGGCGCTGCAGGCCCTGGCCCGCACCAACCAGCTGCCGCCCACGATCATCCTGACCACGTTCGACGACGACCAGCTGGTGCTGGCCGGGCTCAAGGCCGGCGCCAAGGGCTACCTGCTCAAGGACGTGTCGCTCGAGCAGCTGGTGGGGGCGATCCAGACCGTCGCCGCCGGCGGGTCGCTGGTCCAGCCGGCCATGACCCAGCGGCTGCTGTCGGGACTGGAGCACATGCGCAACGATTTCGTCAGCCTGGACCGCCCGGACCCGTTGACCGAGCGCGAGACCGAGATCCTGCGGCTGATGGCCGGCGGCTTTTCCAACAAGGAAATCGCCAACTCGCTCGGAGTGGCGGAGGGGACCATCAAGAACCACGTCTCCAACATCCTCTCCAAGCTGGGCGTACGCGACCGCACCCGGGCCGTGCTGAAGGCCTTCGAACTCCAGCTGGTCTGAGACGGGCCTTGACCGGAGAAGTCGCCCCCGGGCGGCTTTGCGGCTCCGGCCTTTTGTGATCGCGGGAGGCTGCGCTGGCCATATCTTCCTTGCTAGGATGATGGGTCTGCGCCCCGTCCCGTCCCGGGTCCGGCCCTGGAGAACCTGAATGACCCGTCTGATCGAGATCCTGATTTCACTGGCCATCGTGGCCGTGCTTTTCGTCGCTGTCGGCTTCCTGCTGCCGTCGAGCCGCCACATCGAGAACTCGGTTGAGACCAACCGCAAGCTCACGGTCGTATACGACACGATCAGCAGCTTCCGTCGTTTCGACGACTGGAACACGCTGGCGCTGCGCGACCCGGGCATGGACAAGAAGCTGATCGGGCCGGAAGAGGGCGTCGGTGCGCGCCTGGAGTTCGATTCGGACGTGAAGGAAGTGGGCGAGGGCAGCTGGGAGATCATCGAGGCCGTCCCGAACAAGAGCGTCACCTTCCGGATCAATGACGACAAGGTCGGCAAGAACAAGGTCACCAAGTTCATCCTGGAGCCGACCGGCCGCAACAACCGCAACGTCAAGATCACCCAGACCTACGACGTCGACTACGGCATGAACCTGCTCGGCCGCTACGCCGGCATGTACGTGGGCAGCAACTTCGGTGGCGACATGAAGGTCAGCCTGTCGCGCCTGAGCAACATGCTCGCCGCGGTGCCGAACTTCGACTACGCCGAGCTGAGCAAGGACGACCCGACCATGGCGCCGCAGATGGGCGAGCGCCCGGCGCAGACGCTGCTGGTGGTGGGTGCGGCGGTAGAGCGCAACAACGACGTCGTGCAGCGCACCATGCGCAACAACATGCAGTGGATCACCAAGGTGATGGACGCCAACGGCCTTGAGCCGGCCGGCCCGGTCCGCATCATCACCAACGAGTTCGGTTCCGAGAACTACGCGTTCGAAGTCGCCCAGCCGGTCCGCCTTGCGGGCAGTGGCAATGGCAATGACGACGCTGCCGAGACCGATGACGCGGCCGATGCCGAGGGCGCGGAAGAGGGCGCGGAAGAGGGCGACAACGCCCCGGCGGTGACCGGCAAGTCGATCCTCGCCTCGGCTACCGAGTACCCGTCCAACGGTCCGCTGAAGATCGAAGTACAGGGTCCGGTCGAAGTGGTCGAAGTCCCCGCCGGCCCGGTCGCGATGGTCCCCTTCAAGGGCCACATGGCCAACCTCTCGAACGTGCGCGATGCGCTGCGTGGCTGGGCGATGACCCGCGGCCACCAGACCGTCGAGCGCCCATACGAGGCGTGGGTGGACGGCATCAACAGCGGCTTCACCGAGAACGGCGAGTTCGTCGTCTACTGGGCGGTCAAGTAAACCTCCCTGCTACACGGTGATACCCGACGCGCCGCGGATTTCCGCGGCGCGTTTCGTTTTGGGGGCTGGTATCGTGCGGCCAATCCCGACGAGGCCCCAGGCATGACACCGAAACCGACCGGCGCACGCGCGTCCAGCCCCCGTTCGCTGCGGGTCCTTCCGGCGTCTGGCGCGGTCATGGCGGCCATCGCGGTGGCGCTGTCGGCCTATGTCGCGCACGTGGTTGACCCCGCCGCGCAGGCGCGGCTGCAGCCGGCCGCGCTGTTCGCGTTCGGCCACGGCATCGCGCTGGCCGCGCTCGGGCCCCTGGCGGTCCGGTGGTCGGCGCGGCTGGCGTTGATGGGGCTGCTGCTTGGCACCCTGTTGTTCTCGGGCAGCCTGGTCGCGGCCCACCTGTTCGACGCGCCGACGGTGTTCGCGCCGCTCGGCGGTGGCCTCATGATCTTCGCGTGGCTGGGCTGGGCGGCCGACCGGCTGGGCCACTGACGATGCGGCACGCCCGCGGGTTCGACACCGATGCCGCCCACGCGCATTTGACCCGCCGCGACCGCAAGCTCGCCCGCTGGATGCGCGAGCTGGGGCCGATCGCGCCGGATCCACGCTGGCGCAAGACGTTCGATCCGGTCGACGCGCTGGCACGGGCGATCCTGTTCCAGCAGCTCAGCGGCAAGGCCGCATCGACCATCGTGGGGCGCGTGGAGGCGGCGATCGGCAGCGAGCGCCTGCACTACGACACGCTCGGCCGGTGCGATGACGCGACCCTGCGCGGCTGCGGCGTGTCGGGCAACAAGTTGCTGGCGCTGCGGGACCTGTCCGCTCGCGAGGAGCGCGGCGAGATCCCGTCGCTGCGGCGGATGGCGACGATGGACAACGACGCGATCATCGACGCGCTGGTGCCGGTTCGCGGCATCGGCCGCTGGACGGTGGAGATGATGCTGATGTTCCGGCTGGGGCGGCCGGACGTGCTGCCGGTCGACGACCTGGGCATCCGCAAGGGCGCGCAGATGGTCGACCGCCTGGAGGCGATGCCGACGCCGAAACAGCTTGCCGAACGCGGCGAGCGATGGGGGCCGTACCGCAGCTATGCCAGCTTCTATCTGTGGCGGATCGCCGACAGTGCGGCGGGGGCCAAGGCGCCGACCAAGCGCTCGCAGGAGTGAGGCGGGGCCTCAGTCGGCCATTGCGTCGACCGGCGCCCAGTGCCAGTGCCAGGGTTCGTAGACGATGCCGTGCGGATTGTCGCGCGGGTAGCTCATCGTGAAGCCATAGCCGCTGGCATTGTTGGTCAGCCAGGCGAATGCGGGGGTTGATTCGAAGGTCTCCTCGGCCGGTGGCTCCCCCGGGGTGCCGACGTCGAGCGCGAAGCCGGAGTGGTGCTCGCTGTACCCGGGCGCGGCGTTCACCGCGAGGATGTCAGCGATCCCGAGCCCGCGCGCGCGCTTTCGCTCGAATATCCCCAGCTGGTAATCGTGGCTGCGATAGCCGGAGATCGCCTCCAGCACCACACCGTCGCGACCGGCCGCCGCCTGCAGGTGGCGCCAGGCGCGTGCAGCGTCGGTGTGCAGCCACAGTGGTCGGCGGAACCGGTCGAACCCCGCCAGCGCCAGCCATTCCGGTTCGGCGACAAGCGCCAGGCCGGTACGCTCACCGTAGCTGTCGTCCAGTCCAAGCGCTTCGAGCCGTTCGTGGAGGCGGTCCAGCGGCAGTTCGCCGACGCGCTCGATGCCCGGCCGGCGGTGGCCGGGGTGCCACTCGAGTGCGTCCAGCGCTGCGTCGATCCCCGGTTCGCGCGCCAGCCGCGGGACCAGTGGCAGCAACCCCTCGGGCAGGTCGGCCGCGAGGTAGCGGCCGTCGCGCTTGCGCCGCAGCACGTGGCGGGCGCGTGCCAGGGCACGGGCATCGTGGTTGCTGCGGGCGCGCAAGAGCCCGTGCGGCCAGAGCTCGATCTCGGCGGTGTTGACCAGGATGTCGGGTTGGCCACGCATGGGCGCAGGTTAGCGCCCGGGCTTCGGGGCGGCCAGTTCGCGCAGGCGGTCCAGCAGCGCCTGCGGACGCACCGGTTCCAGCAGCAGGTCGTACCCCAGCCGCGTCGGCAGCCACAGTGCGCGCCTTCCTCCAACCGTCGCGACCAGCGCCTTGTTGCCGTTCCGCAGGCGGAACCAGCCGCTCTTGAAGCCCGGCAGACCGGTGCCGTTGGTCTTGAGCGCGGGCCGCAGCTCGGTACGTTCGTCCAGGTCCGCCACCCGGGCCTGGTCGATGCGCAGGTCGCCCAGCGCGATGCGGCGCCGGTAGAAGGAAGTCGTGACTTCGAGCGCGCTCGCGTCGAGTGCGATGCGGTGGCGTCGCAGGCCCCAGTCCAGCGCGACCGCAAGGGCGACGCAGAACGCTGCGGCGCCCGGCAATGCCCACGCTGGCGTGCGGTCCACCGCTCCCGGGTCGGCGATGCCGAGGGTCGGCAGGATCACCAGCGACAGCAGCGGCAGCCCGAGCACCAGCGCGGCCAGCATCACGCGCGACTGGGTCGATACGGGGCGCAGCTGGATGGCGGGGTCGGTCGCGGGGCCCGCCGTCATTCGGTCGCGTCCGTTGACAGGATCCACTCGGCGACATCGTCGATCAGTCCGGCGTCGACGTGTCCCGGCTGGTCGTATTCGGCCAGCGTGCCCGCGCCCTGGCCGGCGATACCCAGATGGTTGAGCGCGGGGTAGTGCTTGAACGACGTGTCCGGTCGGTCGGCCAGCGCGCGGCGCCACCGCTGCCAGTCGGCATCGATGACCTGGAAGTCGCGGCCGCCCTGCAGCAGCAGGATCGGGATGTCGATGGCCAGGGCGTCGGCGACGGGGTCGATGGCATCGAGGCCGCGCCAGTACGCGACCGGCAGGCCCAACGGCGTGTCCCTGGCGTCCATCGGCGCGCCGCTGCGGATGCGCGCGATCGAGGCGTCCAGGCTGTCGAGGAATTGCTGTTCGGCGGGGACGATCTCCCCGTCGGCGGCAAACAGGTAGCGGTTCTGCTCGGGCAGCAGGTCCAGCAGCGGCCGCGCGGGGGCGGCGAGCATGACCAGCCCGGCGACGTCGCCCGATGCTTCGGCGATGCGCGGTGCCAGCATTCCGCCCTGGCTGTGGCCCAGTACGAACACCCGGTCGCGGTCGACGCCGTCGACCTCGCGGAGGGCGGCTACCGCGGCGACCGCATCGTCGGTGGTTTCGTCGTCGACGTCGTAGTCACCGCCGGCGAAATCCTGTGGACGTGCCTGGGTGCGCTTGTCATAGCGCAGCACCGCGATGCCGCGCGCGGCCAATGCGCGGGCAATGTCCAGGAACGGCCGGTTGGCACCGACCGTCTCGTTGCGGTCCTGCGGACCCGAGCCGTGCACCAGCACCACCCCCGGCACCGGCGTGCTCGCGTGCTTGGGCATCGCCAGGGTGCCGCTGAGCGCGCGGCCGGCGTCGCCGACGCTGAACCCGCGCTCCTCGAACGGGGCGTCCGGCGCTGGTGCCTCGGCTGGCGCGGGCGGGGCGGGCTTGATCATCAGCCCGGCGACGCGCCCGTCGCCATCGACCACCACCTGCGCAACCAGTTCGGCCTTCTGGTGGTGCAAGGGCACGAGGACGATCCGCATGTCCTCCTGCGCGACCACGCGCGGGGTCCCGCGCCCGGTGGCAGCGCCGGCCTGGCGCGGGAGCGACTCCCAGATTGCCCGCAGCTGCGCGGCCGGGACGGCCTCGGCCATCTGCGCGGTGAAGCCCGCCTCGACCGCCTCGTACTCGCCGGCATCGAGTCGGTCGAGCAGGGTGATTGCAATGGCGACGGGATCCACCTGCGCGGCGGCAGGGGCGGGAGGGGCGGCCTGCACGGGAGCGACCATCGCGGTCGATGCCAGCAACACCGAGCCCAACGCGGCGTGGAGCAGTCGACGGGGCATCTCAGAGCTCCTTCTTGAGCACCAGGCGGACGTGGTCGAACGGCGTCAGTTGCGCGGTCGAGACCAGTTCCCAGCCGAGCCTGCCGAGCCGGTCGAGCTCCTCGCGGATCCGCTCCGACATCGGCGGGCCCATCATGTTCGGGGTCAGTTCCACCACTTCGTAGGTCCATTGCTTGTTCATGGCGTGTCTTCCGGGTCTTCGTGACGGGGGGTGTGCGGCAATCGGCCGGCCTTGCGCAGCGCATCGCGCAGGACGTACTCGATCTGGGCATTGAGGCTGCGCAGCTCGTCGTCGGCCCAGCGCTGCGCCGCGGCGAGCACGTCGGCATTGATGCGCAGCGCGTAGCCCTTCTTTTCGGACATCTAGTACAGGCTGCCCGCGTTGACCACCGGCTGGGTGCCGCGGTCGGCGCACAGCACCACCAGCAGGTTGCTGACCATCGCCGCCTTGCGCTCTTCGTCGAGCCGCACGACGTCGTTCTTCTGCAGTTCCTCCAGCGCCATCTCGACCATGCCGACCGCACCGGCGACGATCCGCGTGCGCGCGGCGATGACCGCGTTGGCCTGCTGGCGCTGCAGCATCGCGTGGGCGATCTCGGGGGCGTAGGCCAGGTGGCTGATGCGCGCCTCGAGCACGTCGACGCCGGCCGTGTTCAGGCGCTCGTCCAGCTGCTGCTTCAGGTGCAAGGAGATCTCGTTGGGGTGGCTGCGCAGCGAGACCTGGCCGTCCTCGTGCTGGTCGTAGGGGTAGCTGGTGGCCATGCTGCGCAGCGCGGCCTCGGACTGGATGTGGACGAAGCTTTCGTAGTCGTCGACGTTGAAGACCGCCTCGGCGGAGTCGACCACCTTCCAGACGATCACCGCGGCGATCTCGATCGGGCTGCCCTCCAGCTCGTTGACCTTGAGCTTGCCGCTTTCGAAGTTGCGCACCCGCAACGAGACCTTGCGCTTGGTGAAGAACGGGTTGTTCCAGCGCAGGCCGTTGTCGTGGACCGTGCCGATGTACTTGCCGAACAGGCTGAGCACGGCGGACTGGTTGGGTTCGACCATGTACAGGCCGACCAGGCAGAAGATCGACAGCGCGCCGATGACGATGCCACCGATGATCGATGCGGGGTGCTGGCCACCCACGCCGGTGATGAGCAACCCGGCGGCCACAAGCATCGCGACGATCAGGCCCAGCAGCATCGGGATGCCGGGCAGGGAGCGGACGGGGTTCTCTTTCATGGCGCGGACTCTCGATGAGGTTGAGAGCAGTTGATATCAAATTGATATCACGCGCAAGTGCCGGTCAGGGGTCGATCCGGTAGAGCGGGGCGGGGATGAACTCGCCGGTGGCGTACAGGCTGCGCCCGTCCGGGGACCAGCCCAGCGCCTCGGCCTGTGGCAGCCAGGGCAGCTCGCTGGTACGCGGCGTGCCGGCGACGGCGTCGGCCCAGTTGCCGTTGGCGGGGCGCGGATACAGCAGCAGGTAGCGGTAGGTCATCACCGCCAGTGTGTTGCGGTCCGGCGATACCGCGGCGGCGGTGACCTGGCCGTCGAGCCGTGCGCGGCGGGGCGAGGCCGCCGCGCGCTCGGCGTCGGGCGTGGGGACGCCGGCGAGCGTGCCGATCCGCTGCGCGGTGAGCAGTTCCTTCGCGGGCGGGCGGAGCGGCAGCGAGAACAGTTCGGGCGGCTCGCGCTTCTTGGAGACCAGCAGCACCTCGCCGCGGACGGGGTCGACCGCCACCGCCTCGCAATCGCGCGGGCCGTCGGGCCAGCGGAACGCGATTGACCACGCCGGCTGCACGCGCGCGTTGCGCAGCACGGTCGGTTCCTCCACCACGTGCAGTTGCAGGGTGCGGCGCAGCCCGCCGTTGTCGCCGACATCGGCGATCAGCAGGTAGCGGGTGCCGTCGAGCTCGAATCCGGCGATGTCTTCCCAGTCGGTCTTGGTCACGCCTTCGACGCCGAACGTCGCCAGCCGGCTGCCGCGGGTGTCGACCGCGAACAGTCGTGGCGGGTTGTCGCCGTCGTCGTGCAGCCACAGTACGTCGTCGTGCAGGTGCGAGGCCGTAAGGCCGCTGACCTCGTTGAGTTGCATGTCGAGCATCACGCCCGTGAGTTCCCCGCCCGGAGCCTCGCGCGCCTGGCCCGTTGGCGCGGCCGCGCGATTGCCGTCGTCGCCGGCACCGCACCCGGCCAGGGCGATGGCGAACAGGACGGCGGCGAGGGCGCCCGCGCGAGGCGGCCAATAGGGACGGGAAGGCATCGGCGAAGGATCGCACGGTGCCGCGCACGGCCGGAAGCCGGCGGGTGCCTGTGCGCGCCACCGTTAGACTTGCGGCCAGCGCGCCGCAGCCGGCGCATCCTGTCCCGCCATCGCTACTGGAATCCGCATGGTCACACTCGGCACGCCCCTGTCCCCCCACGCGTTCCGCGTCCTGCTGCTCGGCTCGGGGGAACTGGGCAAGGAGGTCGCGATCGAGCTGCAGCGGTTCGGCGTTGAGGTGGTCGCCGCCGACCGCTACGCCGACGCGCCCGCCATGCAGGTCGCGCACCGCAGCCACGTGCTGGACATGCTCGATGGTGCCGCGGTGCGCGCGCTGGTCGATGCGGAGCGTCCGGACCTGATCGTCCCGGAGATCGAGGCGATCCATACCGCGACCCTGGTCGAACTGGAGCGCGAGTTCGCCGAAGTCGGCCGCGGCACGCGGGTCATCCCGACCGCGCGCGCCGCGCGGCTGACGATGGACCGCGAAGGCATCCGCCGGCTCGCGGCGGAGACGCTCGGGCTGCCCACCTCGCCGTACGACTTCGTCGACACGGCGGAGGACTACCGCGCGGCCATCGAGCGGATCGGGCTGCCGTGCGTGGTCAAACCAGTCATGTCGTCGTCGGGGAAGGGCCAGTCGCTGGTGCGGACCGCGGCGGATATCGACACGGCCTGGGCGTACGCGCAATCGGGTGGCCGGGCTGGCGCCGGCCGGGTCATCGTCGAGGGGTTCGTCGACTTCGACTACGAGATCACCCTGCTGACGGTGCGTCACGCCGGCGGCACCACCTTCTGCGAGCCGATTGGCCACACCCAGCGGGACGGCGACTACCGCGAGAGCTGGCAGCCGCAGCCGATGTCACCGCTCGCGCTGGAGCGCGCACAGGCGATCGCCCGCGCGGTGGCCGATGACCTGGGCGGTTGGGGCGTGTTCGGGATGGAGTTTTTTGTCCGTGGCGACGAAGTCTGGTTCAGCGAGGTGTCGCCACGTCCACATGACACCGGGCTGGTCACACTGGCCGGGCAGGACCTGAGCGAGTTCGCGCTGCACGCGCGGGCGATCCTGGGCCTGCCGATTCCGGTGATCCGCTCGCGCGGGCCGTCGGCATCGTGTGCGGTGCTGGCCGAAGGGCACGGGGTACCGGTGTTTTCCGGCGTCGACAGGGCGCTGGTGGAGCCCGACACCCAGCTGCGCCTGTTCGGCAAGCCGCGGGTCGAGGGCCAGCGCCGGGTCGCGGTGACCCTCGCGGTCGGCGACGATGTCACCGACGCGCGCGCGAAGGCCTGTCGGGCCGCCGCTGCGTTGCGTATCGAGTTGCGCTGAGCGCGCGACGCCACTCTGGAGTGCTGATGAACGACAAGAACGGTTACGCGGTCTTCTTTTTCCCGCAGGCGCTGGAAGCGCTGGGCGATGCGATCAAGCCTTACCTGCAGGAGGGGAAGGCGGGGGCGCACGTGGTGTGCCGCGAGATCGACACGGGCGGTGCGCTGGTCGAGATGACCCTGGACGGCCGCACGACGAAGGGCGAGGCGATCTCGCTGGAGCTGATGGTGCCGACCAACATGGTGCGGATGGTGGTTTCGGCGCGCAGCGACGAGGCGTTCGGGTTCGGGCCGCGGATCGCGGTGGAGACGGTGCAGTCGTTGGCGGGAGAGCCGGGGAACGGGGCGCAGGGGGAGGTGGAGCCTTCGGGGGATGCTTCTTCGGCTGGTGGTGCTGGGGGCAAGGGTGAAGGTGTGGTTGAAGGCGATTCTGGCGAAGCGAGCGCTGGCAAGAAGCCGTAGCGGGGAGATTTGGGGGGCGGGTACGCGGGGTCATCGCAAGTCGCTCCCCGATACTCGCTTGGTTGCGGTGACCCCGCGTACCCGCAGTGGGACGGCGCCGGCGCTTGCGGTGAGAGCAAAAACGGGGCGCGGTCTGCGGAATTGCACGGCGCCTGGCGCGTGGGCCGGACACCAAGCGAGTATCGGGGAGCGACTGGCCGGCCTACCCGCCAGGCGCCCTCCGCGTAGGCTCCACCCGTCTTCCCGGTCGCGTCAGGGCTGGAGGTCCAGCCAGACCAGGTGATGGTCGCTGGCGTCGATGATCGTGGCAGCGGGCGTGTCGCCGGCGGGCCAGAACACGCCGCCGTCGACCACCTTGAGGTTGTCTGATGGCAACACGTAGTCGAGGCGCAGGGTGCCGGACCTGGGGCCGAAGTCGCCGGTGTGGGCGGCGACGTCACCCCTGCGGTCGAAGCCGCGCTGCGCGGCGCGCTCGACGGCGCCCTGGCTGTGCGGGACGAATGCGGCATCGACGCGTGGGTGGTGCAGCAGTTGGGCGATTGCGCCCGGGACGCCGTCGCCGTCGAACGGGTCGGCGTTGTAGTCGCCGGCAATCACGAAGCGGGCGTCGCCGGGCAGGCCGCCGCAGCGCCCCTGGTCGTCGCACAACCACGGTGCCGGGCGCGGGGTGATGTACTCGGCCCACAGCCGGATCTCGTCGTGGTTGCGCAGGCCGTTGCGGTTCTCGGGACCGTCGAAGACGGGCGGGGTGGGATGGGCGGCCAACAGGTGGATGACGCCGGCGGGAGTGCGGACCGGCACGTCCCAGTGCGACTTCGACGACAGCCGCAGTTGAGCCCATACCGATGGCGGGTACCAGGTGTCCCCCGTCGCCGGGTCGCGCGGCTGCCGTGCATCGGGTAGCGCGCTCCAGCGGAAGTGCTGGAAGGTGCGGACCTGCGTGGCGTCGATGGGATGGCGCGACAGGACCAGCATGCCGTACTGGCCGGGATGCAGCCCGTAGCCCCACGCGTCGTTGCCGCGGGCGCGGTGCTCGCCGCCGACGTTGCCATCGCCGTCGAGATCCAAACCGCTCGGTACGCCGGTGTTGACCGGGGCGAGGTAGCGGTACGGGTAGTGGAGGGGATCGCCTCCACCGGGCTGGGCCACGTCGAGGTAGTCACGCTGGAACAGGTCGGCCGCGACGCCGCCGGCATCGTGGTCGAACTCGTTGAGCAGCACGATGTCCGGCCGCACCCGCTGCAGCACCGCCGCGATCTTGCGCGCGTCGGCGTCGCCGGCACGCAGGCGCTCAACCAGGCCGCCGGCAGCTTCGTCGTACAGCGAGGTGTTGTAGGTGGCGACCCGCAGTGGCGGGCGTGCGGCATTGGTCATGTGGTCCGGGTTTCCGTGGATCGCGACCCGGACGCAGCCGGCAAGCGCGACCGCCGCGAGCAGGCAGGCCAGTGCCCGCCATGGGCGCAAGGAATCGGGGGAGGTTTGCGCCATGCGGCCGGGGTGGTGCGTCATGCCGGGATTCCGTCGTCGAGGTCGCGCCATTGTCGGCCGTCGAATGTTTCAAGGGGATGGAACCGGCGCTTGTATTCCATCTTGCGGTGCCCGCCGATCCAGTAGCCCAGGTACAGGTGCTGCCGGCCTTCCCGACGGGCCCATTCCAGCTGCTGCAGGATCGCGAGCGTGCCCAGTCCGCGGGCCGCCATGTCGGGCTCGTAGAACGTGTAGACCGCCGACATCGCGTCGTCGGTGAGGTCGGTCACCGCGACCGCCAGCAACCGATGCGTGGCGCGTTCGCGCAATTCGAGGAAGCGACCCTCGCTCCAGCGTCCGATCAGGAACTGCTCGAACTCGCGCGCGCCGTGACCATCCATGCCGCCGCCCGGGTGGCGTGCGGCCAGGTAGCGCCGGTACAGCGAGAGTTGTTCGTCGGTGCGCTCGGCGGGTAGCACCCGGGTGTCGACATCGGCATTGCGCGCCAGACAGCGGCGCTGGCTGCGGTCGGGCCGGAACCGCTCCACCGGAATGCGCACCGCAACGCAGGCGCGGCACCCGTGGCAATGCGGGCGGTAGACGATGTCGCCGGAGCGCCGGAAGCCCCAGCCCAGTGCGAGCGGGTACCAGTGGGGCAGGCGCGGGTCGCGCGGGTCCAGCACCAGGTCGCGTGCCAGCCGGTCGGGCCAGTAACCGCATGGGTGCTCGCCGGTGTGGAACAGGCGGAGGTCGTCGGCGTCCTGGCGGGGGTCGGTGCCCATGGCGCGAGCATAGCGCCGCGTGGCTCGTCGCTGTCCACCCGCTGAACACACCGCGGCCCGCGTCAACTCGCACCCGCCCGGGGCGTTCCATGTCGCAACGACGCCCACCGCGTCGGCTTGGAGATCGTCGATGAACCGTTACACCTACCTGACTGCCGCCATCGCGGCCACCCTGGTGATGGGCGCCGCCATCGCCGCGCCGCAGGCCGACACCGTGCAGGCTGCCGATGCCGGCAAGCGCGGCCACCGCATGCTCCAGCTCGATGCAAACGGCGATGGTGCGATCGATCGCGCCGAGGCCGCCAAGATGCCGCGCCTGGCCGAACGCTTCGACACACTGGACCGCAACGGCGATGGTCGCCTCGAGGCCGGCGAGCACCCCCGCAAGCAGCATCGCCGCGCCGGGCACGGCGGTGGGCGCCGTGGCGGAATGGAGCACGGCGGCATGCAGCACGTGCTCAAGCTGGACACCGATGCCGACGGTCGCATCAGCAAGCTCGAGGTGGCTGATAGCCAGCGTTTCGCCGAGCGCTTCGACGGCATCGATACCAACCGCGACGGCTATCTCGTTCGCAGTGAGCTGATGGCTTCGGCCGAACGCATGCGTACCGAACGGGCAGCCATGCACCGTGCGCGCATGGACCAGCGCTTCAACGAAGCCGACAGTGATGGCGACGGCAAGCTCAGCCGGGCCGAGGTCGAGTCGAAGATGCCGCGCATGGCCGCGCATTTCGCCTTCATGGACGAGGACCGGGACGGCTTCCTGGTGCGTGCCGACCTGGCGCATCCGCGGCGCCGCTGAGAGCCGCTTGTCTGAAGCCACGACCCGCGCAGCACACGCTGCGCGGGTTTTTTCGTTTCAGTCGTCGCGCCGGGGCAGCCCGCAGCCGCGCGTGCGCGCCCACCAGGTGTTGATCGAGGCGGACAGGACCGCGGGCAGGGCGCTCCAGAAGAGCACCTCCACCCAGTCCACCGCACCGTCGCGCAGCCACTGCACGGCGGCCAGTATCAGCGCCACGATGACCAGAACCCGGCCGCAGCGACGGAACCAGTAAACGAGCAGCATCCGGCTCACAGGCGCCCCGACGAGACCAGCCCGACCAGCAGTCCACCCAGGCCGAACACCAGGCCGGTGACGGCGCCGATCCGGCAGGTCCACCGTTCGCGCCGCCGGCGGCGTGCCGCACCCAGCGGGTCCTGCATCGCCTCCAGCGCGTGCCGGCGGGCAAGTATGCGTGGCTGGACCACCATTGCCTGGTGGAAGACGACACCCATGAACACCGCGGTCGCGGCGACCGGCAGCAGCCAGCCGTCGTCGAGCCATGCGATCAACAGCAGCGACACGACGAAGGCCACCGAGGCCAGGCCCGAGATCACCGCGCTGCGGATCAGCGCGACGCGCTCGGCCTCATCGATCGAGCGCTTGAGCTGCGCGCGCAGCCCCAGGTAAATGCCTGCAAAGCCCGCGACCAGTGCCAGGCCGATGCTGCCGGCCGAACCCAACAGGATCTTGCCCAGGGTCTTGGCGCCGCCGGTCGCGACCGCGCTGCCCAACACCGCGGCGGTGGCCGCCGGCGGGCTCGCCACGGCCAGCGCGCCGGCCACCGTGGCGGTGAAGCCGAGTGAAGGCGCGGTGCTGCGTGCGAACTCGCCGAAGCGCGCCAGCAGGTCCGTACGCACGCTCTGGCGCGCACGCGACAACCGCTTGCGCACCGCGGCGTCGCTGAGCCCCAGCAACGACGCGACCTGCTGGGAACTCTGACCCTCGCGGTAATACAGCAGCAGGACCTCGCGGCTGTCGTCGGGCAGCGCCGAGATCAGCTCGGCGGCGACCGCCTCGCGTTCCTGGCCGGCGAGCTGGCCGAGCGGGTCGGGTTGCGGGTCGGCCGCCGCCTGGATCACCTCGTCGGCATCGGCGACCTCGCTTGGCAAGCGCTTGCGCGCGCGCAGGTGGTCGCGCGCCAGGTTGCGGGTGATCTGCCGCAGCCACGGCATGAAACTGGCCGGGTTCTGCAGCCGGCGCAGGTTCTGCCAGGCGCTGAGGAACGCTTCCTGTGCGATGTCCTCGCTGGCGGGCACGTCGCGCACGATCGCCAGTGCGATCGCGGTGATCGAGTTCTGGCAGGCTGCGACGATCCGGCCGTAGGCTTCGCGGTCGCCTTCGGCCGCAGCGACCAGGCATGCCTGGATCATCGGGTCGGGCAGCGCCCGGCCATCGGTGTCCGGAACGGCGTTCAACGTCGCCTCCGGCCGGCAGCGGCGGGGTTGGGAGTCGGCACGGTCATGGCCCGATGGTAAGCGCGGGCCGAGCGGAAGGTCGATGTGGTGTCCATGCCGGTCCAGACGACGCCGGCCGGAGGATGTGACAGGCGGCCGTCAGAACCCCACGCCGCGGCTGCGCACGTGGCGGACCACGTCGACCACCTGCCACGCACCATCTACGCGGGCGACCTCCAGGGTCTTGTAGCTGGCCCACATGCGGTGGTGGTAGGCGCTGTACTCGATCGTGCCGCGGTCGGCCGCGGACGGCCGGAACGCGCCGACGCGGGCGATCATCGCCTCGCTGCCCGAGCCGCGGTGGTAGCTGCCGCGCGCCTCGTCGGCTTCCTCGACACAGGCCGACGCCTGCACCAGCGTCAGCCCGTCGCGCTGCAGCGACTGGATCAATCGGATCGACGCATCCACGTTGTCGACCCCGAGGCAGGCGACCGGCGTGTCGACCTCGCCGAGTTCGCTTTCGAACACGGCCTGGGCCACCGGCAGCAGCGTCGCTGCGACCGAGCCATCGAACGGCGGGTTGGCCAGTTCCTGCACCGGCGCGGCACCCGGGGTGGGCAGGTCCATGCCGCGCATCATCGCCACGCCGGCGATGGCCACGGCGACCACGATCAGCCCGACCTTGAACCGGAACATCCGCTTCTGCGCCGTGCTCCTGCCCTCGGGTTCCTGCTGTGAGCGGAAGTGGAACGTGCTGGGCAGGTAGCTGCCTTCGTTGCGGGTGCTGTCGATCAGGCCCGCGTCGCGCAGCAGCTCACGGGCCTGCACCTGCTGGTCGGAGCGCACCACCCAGACCGCCGGAACCGGGGCCGAGCGGTCGCTGTAGCTGAAGGCGCCGCGCCGGTTGCCGCGGTAGGAGCGGCCGTCGGTGATGCGCACCTCGATGCCGGCCTCGCGCAGCAGGTCGGCCACGCCTTCGACGTTCTCGAGCCGCTGGCTGCTGAAGACCTTGCGCATGCCTATCCCCGTGCCGGGACGTGGCCCGCGGCGGCCGCGTCCTTGACCACGCGGATCAACCCTTCCTGGGACGTGCTGGCGACGAGGTGCCCCTCGCGGTCGTAGATCTGGCCACGCGCGAGCCCGCGCGAACCCTGCGCGCTGGGGCTGTCCATCGAGTACAGCAGCCATTCGTCGGCGCGGAACGGGCGGTGGAACCACATCGCGTGGTCGAGCGAAGCCATCTGCACGTTCGGCTGGTAGTAGCTGATGCCGTGCGGAAAGGTGGCGGTACCGAGCAGGTGGAAATCCGACGCGTAGGCGAGCAGCGCCTGGTGGAGCTCGGGAGCGTCTCCGACCCGCTCGCTGAGGCGGAACCAGAACTGCTGGTACGGCGGTCGCTTGGGCGGCTTGAGCTCGTCGCGCGGGTACACGTGACGGAATTCGAACGGTCCCTTCTTCGACAGCCAGCGCTGGATCTTGTCGGGCAGCGTCGCCATCACGTCGGCGGGTACCGCGTGGCCGGGCTCGATGTCCTCGGGCTGCGGCACCTCGGGCATCGACAGCTGGTGTTCGGCGCCGTCCTCGTCCTTCTGGAACGAGGCGGCGAGGAAGAAGATCGGGCCGCCGTGCTGGATCGCGGTGACCCGGCGCACCGAGAAACTGCCGCCGTCACGCGTCCGGTCGACCTGGTAGACGACCGGCGCGGCAATGTCGCCGGCCTTGAGGAAGTAGGCGTGCAGCGAGTGCGCGGTGCGCGCCTCGGCCAGCGTCGCCTGCGCGGCCGACAGCGCCTGTCCCAGCACCTGGCCCCCGAAAACGTACTTGGTACCGATGTCGCGGCTCTGGCCGCGGAACAGATTGACCTCGAGGCGCTCGAGCGAAAGCAGGTCGATCAACTCGGTAACGGGGGAGGTCATGCGCGGTCGCCGGGTGCAGGGGCCGCGATTATACCGGCCGTCAAGGCGTGGCCGGCCTCCCGGAGCGGCCCAGCAGCGCCGCGGTCCAACTACAGCGGGATGCGCTGGAGGTCGACCGCGGCCAGCACCTTCGACCACGGAAACAGCGGGCCCGGGTCGCGTTTGCGCGGCACCTGCCGCGCCGGATCGTCGGTGGCCGCGACCGTCGCGGTGTCGAGGTCCTCGTGGCCGGCCACCCGGCGCAATCCGGGCAGGTCGGCCTGCAACTGGCGCAGCAGGGCAACCAGTGCGTCGATCTGCACCTCGGGGTACGCCTCGTCCATCGCCTGGTGTCGCGAGTCGAGCCAGTGGGGGTAGCGGCCGGTGTTGACCAGCTCGATGCCGACCGAACGCGGGTTGTGGCCGCGGACGTGGTGGGCCATGCGGTCGACCGCCACCCAGCGGTGCACGCTGCCGTCGCGGTCGATATAGAAATGGCCGCAGTTGCCGGTGCCGCTGTCGGGGTAGAGCACGCGCTCGCCGTACCCGCGGGCGGTCGCCAGGTCGGGCAACTCGGTGCAATGGATCACCGCCAGTTCGACCTGCAGCGGGTCGCGCGGCTCCAGCCGGTCCTCGTAGGGCAGCGGATCGACGTGGATCTTCAGGCGGTCCGGGGCGGTCGACATGGCGCGGATGCTAGCATCGCGCGCATTCACGGCCGCGGCCGCCGCGCGCGCCTGCCGCGACCGGCCCGGCGCGTCCGGGCCACGCCCGCCCACACCTTTTCCCGAGCGCGACCCCCCATGCGCGGACACTGCATCCTTTCCCACGGTTTCGAGAGCGGCCCCGACGCGACCAAGGTCACCGCCCTGGCCGAGACCGCCGAGCGGCTCGGTTGGACCTGCGAACGCCCCGACTACACCGACCTGGACGCCATGCAGGACGCCGGCGACCTCGGTGACGTGGCCGGGCGGGTCCGCCGGTTGCATGGTCTGGCCAGCGCCGCGGCCGCGCGCGGTCCGCTGGTCCTGGCCGGCTCCAGCCTGGGCGCATGGATCTCGGGACACGTGTCGTTGCAGGTGCAGGTGGCAGGCCTGTTCCTCATGGCGCCGCCGGTGCGCATGGACGCCGCACACCCGCTGGATGCGGCGGCGGTGCCCACCTCGATCATCCACGGCTGGGACGACGACCTGTGCCGGCCCGACGACGTGCTCGCCTGGGCGGCCAGCCGCCGCGCGCGGCTGCTGATGGTCGACGACGGCCATCGCCTGTCCCGGCACGTGCAGGCCAGCGCCGACGCGTTCGGCCAACTGCTGGCGGCGCTCTGACATGAAATTCTTCGCAAGTTGCGGCAAGGGCCTGGAATACCTGCTCGCAGACGAGCTGCTCGCGCTGGGATGCAAACGCGCCACCGCCGCCATTGCCGGCGTCAATGTCGAAGGCGAGCTGGTGGACGCCCAGAAGGCGGTGCTCTGGTCACGCCTGGCCAGCCGCGTGCTGTGGCCGATCGCCGAGTTCGACTGCCCCGACGAGCACGCGCTGTATGCGGGCGTCGCTGCGCTGCCGTGGCCGGAGCACCTCGCCGACGGCGACACCATCGCGGTCGATGCGCACGTATCCGGCGACGGACTGACCCATGCCCGCTACGCCGCCCAGCGGGTCAAGGATGCGGTCGTTGACGTCATGCGCGACGCCACCGGCGCGCGCCCCGATGTCGACGTCGAACACCCGGACCTGCGCCTGAACCTGGTCGTCCGCAAGGGCCGCGCGATCGTCTCGATCGATCTCGGTGGCGGCCCGCTGCACCGCCGTGGCTGGCGCCAGCAACAGGGTGAGGCACCACTGAAGGAGAACCTCGCCGCCGCGGTGCTGCTGCGCGGGCGCTGGCCGCAGGTTTACGCGGACGGCGGTGCGCTGCTGGACCCGATGTGCGGCAGCGGCACGCTGCTGATCGAGGGTGCGTTGATGGCCGCCGACGTGGCGCCGGGGCTGTTGCGCCACGGCGGTTTCCCGCCAACCCGCTGGAAGGGATTCGACGAGGCGGCGTGGGCACGACTGCGCAGCGAAGCGCTGGCGCGCGAGGAGGCCGGCCGTTCGGCGCTGCGTCCAGCGTTCTTCGGCCGCGACAGTGATCCGCACGCCACCCGCGCGGCGCGCGACAACGAGGTCATGGCCGGGCTCGCCGGCCTGATCGACCTGCGCGTGGCCGGGGTCGATTCGCTTGCTCCGGATACCTTCGCCGACGGGGTGCCCGAACGCGGGCTGGCGGTCTGCAATCCGCCGTACGACATCCGGCTCGCTGCCGACCCCGCGCTGTATCGCGCGCTGGGCGACGGCCTTCGAAACGCGGTCCCCGGCTGGCGTGCGAGCCTGCTGTGTGGCGACGCCGAGCTGGCCCACGCCACCGGCCTGCGCGCCCAGAAGAAGTACCAGCTGTTCAACGGCGCGATCGAGTGCACGTTGATCGTGGTCGACCCGGTCGCACCCGCACGCCGCGAGGCGCCCGCCGGGGCGCAGGCACCGCTGGGCGAAGGCGCGCAGATGGTCGCCAACCGCCTGCGCCGGAACCTGCGCCGGCTCAAACCGTGGCGGCAGCGCGAGGACGTCGCCTGCTTCCGCGCCTACGACGCCGACCTGCCCGAGTACGCCGCGGCGATCGACGTCTACACCACGGACGAAGCCACCCCGCGCACCTTCCTGCACGTGCAGGAGTACGCCGCGCCGGCGGAAATCCCGGAGCCCGTGCAGCGCCGCCGTCTCAACGAATTGATGGCTGCCGCGCGGGAAGTCTTCCAGGTCCCGCGCGAGCATGTCGCACTGAAGACACGGACGCGCGGCAAAGGTGGGAGCAAGTACGGCCGGTTCGACCAGCGTGGCGAGTTCATCGTCGTGCGCGAGGGTGACGCACGGCTGCGGGTCAACCTGTTCGACTACCTGGACACCGGCCTGTTCCTCGACCACCGGCCGCTGCGCCTGCGCATTGCGGCAGAGGCCGAGGACACCCGCTTCCTCAACCTGTTCGGCTACACCGGCGCCGCCACCGTGCAGGCAGCGGTCGGCCGCGCCCGAGCCACCACTACCGTCGACCTCTCGGCGACCTACCTGCAGTGGTGCGCCGACAACCTCGCCGAAAACGGCATTGGTGGTGCCCGCCACAAGCTGGTACAGGCCGACGCAGTGTCCTGGCTCGAGGCCGACCGCGGTGAGTACGACCTGGTGTTCTGCGACCCCCCGACGTTCTCCAACTCCAAGCGCGCCGGCGACTTCGACGTGCAGGCCGAGCACGTGCGCCTGCTGAGGGCCGCGGTGGACCGGCTGTCGACCGACGGGGTGCTGTATTTCTCCAACAATTTCCGGCGGTTCAAGCTCGACGAAGCCGCCGTGGCCGAGTTCGCCCGGTTCGAGGAGATCAGCGCTGCCACCATCCCGCCCGATTTCGCCCGCCACGCCCGCATCCACCGGTGTTGGCGGCTGGCCAGGCGCTGAGGGCGGTTCAGGGGCGGTAGCGACTGGCGGCGGTTCCATCGTTCACACGGTGGAACACAGGCTTGCGCCCTTGCCGCTGGCGTTGCGCGAGACCCGCCACCATCCTGTGGGCAAGACCCTGCAGGAGCCGACCATGGCTACTTCGACCGACCGCTACGCCCGCGTGGACCGCACCGTCCACGGCACGCCCGCGTCCGACGGCGCCGGTGTGCGCCTGACCCGGGTGATCGGCACGCCGCAACTGCCGGACCTCGATCCGTTCCTGATGCTCGACGAGTTCGGCACCGACCGGCCGGAGGATTATCTCGCCGGCTTCCCCGACCATCCGCACCGTGGCTTCGAGACGGTGACCTACATGCTCGACGGCCGCATGCGGCACAAGGACAACCACGGCAACGAGGGCGTGCTGGTGCCTGGCAGCGTGCAATGGATGACGGCTGGCCGCGGGCTGGTCCATTCGGAGATGCCCGAGCAGGAGTCCGGCCGGATGCGTGGCTTCCAGCTGTGGGTCAACCTGCCGGCGCGCGACAAGATGGTCGAACCGCGTTACCAGGAGTTCGCACCGGAGCGGATCCCGCAGTTGCAGCCGTCGGCAGGTGTCACGGTGAAGGTCGTGGCCGGCGGGATCGGCGACGTGCGCGGACCGATCGTGCAGCCGGCGACCGAGCCGGTCTACCTGGACATTTCGCTGGCGGCCGGCACGGCCTGGGAATACGCCGTCCCCGACGGACACAATGCGTTCGCCTACGTGTTCGAGGGCGCGGTGTCGATCGGCGCGGGCGAGGACGCGCGCCTGCTGGAGGCGCCGCAACTGGCGGTGCTGGGAGGCGGTCCGCTCGTGCGTCTGCAGGCGCAGGCAACCGACAGCCGGGTGCTGCTGGTAGCGGGCCGGCCACTGCGCGAGCCGGTCGCGCGGCACGGTCCGTTCGTGATGAACACCCGGCAGGAACTGATGCAGGCGTTCGTGGATTACCAGGAGGGCCGGTTCTGACACCGGCCCCGTCAGCCTGCGGTCGTGCCGGTTACTGGCCGGCCGCGACTTGGCGGTCGGCGCCGAAACGCAGCCCGGAAGCCATGTCGAACGCCTGCTGCAGCGGCGCGCCCGGGGCGGCCTGCAACCAGACATGGGCGACCCGGCCGTCGTCGAGCTTCAGCAGCGTTTCGCGTGCCTCGATGTTCGGCTTGGTGGCCAGTTCGGCGCGGTACCAGTGGACTTCGCGGCCGTCGATCGCGCCGGCTTCCTGCCGGTTGGCGCGCTTGGGATCGAACGTCGCCTCGCGGCTGATGTAGAGGCCGAAGGCTTCGCTCCCATCCGCACGCAATGCGCGGCAGAAGTCGGCATCGCCGGTGGCCCGGTGCTCCCAGACCAGATCGGAGCCGGCAGGCAGTTGAGGACAGCCCGCCACGTCCTGCGCGTGCGCCGCACTGGCGGCCAGCAACAACAATGGCAGGCAAAGAGCCGTCTTGTTCATCGAATTCCCCCTGTACGCAGCCGTACACATGGCTGCGGCTCCGACCATAAAGCAGATCGGGGGCGTTGACAAACAGGTCCGAATGCGCTCCGGATGAATAGGGCAAAGTGGCTTAGCGGTCCGGATCGACCTGCACGGTCGCCGCGGGCGCCTCGCCGAACGCGAGTGAAAGCAGCTGCAGCCGCCAGCCGGCGACCACCGTCGACGCCGCCTCGGGTGTATTGAGCGTGACCGCGGCGGCGCTGCCGCCATCGGGGGTGTGCTCGAACGCCACGTCCGCATCGCCGGCACGGATGCATTGGACACCCGGCGGGCAGCGCGAATCGGCCGTCACCCCTACGTAGCGCAAGGTCGACCGGTCCGGCAGCACCACGCGCTCGCCGACCTGCATGACGATGGGTTGACCGGTCGGCGCGACGGAGGCGCCGCCGCTGGCGCAGGCCGGGAGTGTGGAGGCCATCAGGCAGGCCAGGAGCAGGTTGCGGGACATGGCGGCACCGTCGTCGGAAGGTCCGCCGACGCTAGCGCGAGGGCTGTGAATGCCATGACGGCGTCACCGCGGCAGCGGCGCCACCAGCAGGGTGACATCACCGTCGTCGTCGAAGTGCACGGTCATCCGGCGCCCGTATTCGGCCTCGGTCATCGACGCCACGTCGCATCCGCACAGGGCCGCGGCGATCGCCGGGGCGGTGTTGCTGTGGCCGACCACCAGCACCGTGCCGGAGTGGTGGGTGCGCCGGAGCGTCGCCGCGAGTGCGTCGGTCGGTTGCTTGGCGTCATAGGTGGTCACCGCCAGACCGTGCGCCGCTGCGGTGGGGGCGGCGGTCGAGCGGGTGCGCTGGAACGCGGTCGAGTACACCGCGACGACGTCGGTGCCGGCCAGGCTGTCGGCCAGTGCCCGCGCGCGTGCCTCGCCCTCGGCGGTCAGCGGCGGGTCCTCGGCATCGCCGGCGGCCTTTTCGGCGTGGCGGACCACCACGAAGGTGACCGCTGATCCGGCGTCCACGACGCGGGCGTTACTGGCGCAGCCGGCCAGGATCGCGAGCGTCGACAGGAGCAGGGCGAAGCGGAATCCGGTGTGCATGGGCGGTCCGTAGGTGCTTGCGTGCGATGAACCCTGCACGCATCCGGCGCGCGCGTCCAGCGCCGGAAGTCGCGCCCGCCGCGTCGCGTTAGCCCTTGCCGAGCACCGTCAACAGCCCGCGCGCCGCATTGAGCCGCTCCGGCGCACCGGGCAGGTCCAGCGTCAGGCGCAATCTGTCCGGACCGTCCATCCGGTAGAGGCGGGGCTGGCCCTGGATCAGGCGGATGATCGCCATCGGGTCGACGTTGGGCTTCTCGACGAACTGGATCCGCCCGCCGCTCTCGCCGATGTCGAGCTTGCGGATGCCCAGGGCCGTGGCCTGCAGCTTGAGGTCGGCGATCGCGAACAGGTATTTCGCCGGGTCGGGCAGCAGGCCGAAGCGGTCGATCATCTCGACCTGAAGTTCGCGCAGCTCGTCGGCGTCGCGCGCGCCCGCGATGCGCTTGTACAGCGTCAGGCGGGTGTGGACGTCGGGCAGGTAGTCCTCGGGGATCAGCGCCGGGACGTGCAACTCGACCTCGGCGCCGCGCGCTTCGGTGGCGTCCACGTCGGGCAGTTCGCCGCGCTTGATCGACCGGACCGCGCGCTCCAGCAACTCGGTGTAGAGGCTGAAGCCGACCTCGGCCATCTGCCCGCTCTGGTCCTCGCCCAGCAGCTCGCCGGCGCCGCGGATCTCCAGGTCGTGGGTGGCCAGGGTGAAGCCGGCGCCCAGTTCATCCATCGCCGCGATGGCATCGAGCCGTTTCTTCGCGTCGGCGGTGATCGAGCGGTGGTCGGGTACCACCAGGTAGGCGTAGGCGCGGTGGTGGCTGCGGCCCACGCGACCGCGCAACTGGTGCAGCTGCGCCAGTCCGAACCGGTCGGCGCGGTTGATGATGATGGTGTTGGCGTTGGGGATATCGATGCCCGACTCGATGATGGTGGTCGACAGCAGCACGTTGAAGCGCTGCTTGTGGAAGTCGAGCATCACCCGCTCCAGCTCGCGCTCGGGCATCTGGCCGTGGGCGACGCCGATGCGCGCCTCGGGCACCAGTTCCTGCAGTTCGCGGTGCATGCGGCCGATGCTCTCGACATCGTTGTGCAGGAAGTACACCTGGCCGCCGCGGGCGAGCTCGCGCTGGAACGCTTCGCGCAGCTGGCTGTCATCCCACGGCACGACGAAGGTCTGCACCGCCAGCCGGTGCGCGGGCGGGGTGGCGATGATGCTCAGGTCGCGCAGGCCGGCCATCGCCATGTTGAGCGTGCGTGGGATCGGCGTAGCGGTCAGGGTCAGCAGGTGGACATTGGCGCGCAAGGCCTTCAGCGCTTCCTTCTGGCGGACGCCGAAGCGCTGCTCCTCGTCGACGATCACGAGGCCGAGGTTCTTGAAACGCACGTCCTTCTGCAGCAGTCGGTGGGTGCCGACGATGACGTCGAGCGTGCCTTCGGCGGCCTTCTCCAGTTCGGCCTTGATCTCCTTGGCCGTCTTGAAGCGCGACAGCACCTCCACCTTGAGCGGCCAGTCGGCGAAGCGGTCGCGGAAATTGCGGTAGTGCTGCTCGGCCAGCAGCGTGGTCGGGACCAGCACGGCGACCTGCTTGCCGGCGATCGCGGTCGCGAACGCCGCACGCACCGCGACTTCGGTCTTGCCGAAGCCGACATCGCCGCACACCACCCGGTCCATCGGCTGGCTCGACTGCAGGTCGCGCAGCACGGCCTCGATCGCAGCGTGCTGGTCGGGGGTCTCCTCGAACGGGAACGCCGCCGCGAACGGCTCGTACATCGCGCGGTCGACCTCGATCGCCAGGCCGGCCCGGGCCTGGCGCTTGGCCTGGATCTCCAGCAGTTCTGCGGCGACGTCGCGGACCTTCTCCTGTGCCTTCTTCTTGGCGCGGGTCCACTGCTCGCCGCCGAGGCTGTGCAGCGGCGCCGTCTCCGGCGAGGCGCCGGAGTAGCGGTTGATCAGGTGCAACTGGCCGACCGGCACGTACAGCCGATCGCCCTTGGCGTACTCGATCTCGACGTACTCGTTCTTCTCGCCGCCGGCTTCGAGCGTGACCAGGCCGCGGTAGCGGCCGACGCCATGGTCCTCATGGACGATCGGCGCTCCTTCGGTCAGTTCGCCGAGGTCGCGGATGATCGCTTCGGGTTCGCGCCCGGCGCGCTTGCGGCGACGTGGCTGGCCCGCACGTTCGGGGAACAGCTGGCGCTCGGTGAGCACGGTGAGCTGCGGGACGTCGAGGGCGAAGCCGTCCTCCAGCGGTGCCACCGCGATGGACAGCATCTCCTTGGGCGCGCCGGAGCCTCCCAGTGCGCCCTCGAGGAAGGTACGGAAGTCCGGCAGCACCACGGGCTGGAGACCGGCGGACGCCAGGATCTCGAGCAGCGCCTCGCGGCGGCCAGGCGAGTCGGCCGCCACCAGTACCCGGCCGGGGTAGCTGCGCAGGAAGGACTTGAGTGCGTCGGCCGGGGCGTGGTCGCGCGCGACCAGCGGCAGCGACGGCGCGGGCTGGCTGCCCAGCGGCTCGGCGCGCTCGCGCTGCGGATGGCCCTCGCCGCAGACCTCGATCCGGGCCGCCTGGTTGAGCCGCTCGCGCAGCGCATCGGGCGACAGGTACAGCGCCTCCGGAGGCAGCAGCGGGCGCTCGACGTCGTGGCGGCGCTGCTCGTAGCGCTCGCCGGTGTGTTTCCAGAACTGCTCGGCCGCCTCCAGCGCGCCGTCGCCGATCACCGGCAAGGCGCTCGCATCGAAGTAATCGAACAGCAGGCTGGTGGGCTCGCGGCCCCGTTCGTCGTCGAAGAAAAGCGGCAGGTAGTACTCGATGCCGGCCGGGGCGATGCCCGCCTTGAGGTCCTGGTAGAGCGCGCTGCGGCGGGTGTCGAGGTCGAACCGGTCGCGCAGCGCATCCAGCGCACGCTTCAGCGAGGCCTCGTCGAGCGGGACCTCGCGGCCGGGCAGCAGGTGCACCGCCTCGATCCTGTCGAGCGAGCGCTGGCTCTCGGGGTCGAAGCCGCGGATGGTGTCGATCTCATCGTCCAGCAGTTCGACGCGGAACGGCTGGTCTGCGCCCATCGGGTAGACATCGAGCAGGCCACCGCGCACGGCGAAGTCGCCCGGGTCCAGCACCTGTGGGACGTGGCGGTAACCCGCCGATTCGAGCCGCCGCTTCTCGGCGTCGAGGTCCAGCCGTTCACCGACCCGGACGTCGAAACTGCCGCCGACGATGTGGCGCACCGGCGCCAGCCGCTGCAGCAGCGTCTGCACCGGCACGACCACGATGCCGCGCTTGAGGGTCGGTAGCCGGTGCAGCGCGGCCAGGCGCTGGCTGACGATTTCGGGGTGCGGGCTGAAGTGATCGTAGGGCAGCGTTTCCCAGTCCGGGAAATGCACTATCGGCAACCCACCGTCGGCCGGTGCGCCAGCCAGCAGCGAGTGCAGGTCCGACTCGAGCTGCTGGGCGGCATGGTTGTCGCGCGCGACGACCAGCAGCGGGCCGTCGTGGGCGGTGGCCGCTTCGACGAGGTGGTGGGCGAGCGCCGATGGCGAAGCCGGCGCACGCCACCAGGCGCGCTGCTGGCCGGCCCTGGGCAGCGGCGGGGACGGAAGTCGGGGGGGGCGGGGGGCTTGCATGAGGCCGCGATTTTAGCCGATGCCGGACCGCGGCCCGACCGGCGCGGGCACACCTGCCATCAGCGGTGTTGCGCCACCGCTACGCAGCCGACGGTTTGAGCTGCAGGACCAACCGGATCAACGCGTTCTCGTGCGACTCACGCTCGAACCCGAGCGACTCGGCCAGCGCCAGCATCGGGTGGTTGTGCTCGAAGACGTCGCCGTAGATCCGCTCCAGCTTCTTGCCCTTGGCCCACTTCACCAGCCGGGTCATCAGGTAGCGACCCAGGCCCATGTCGGCGATGTAGTGGCTGACCAGGATGGCGAACTCGCCAGCGCGGCCGTCGGGGTCGACCACGATCCGCGCCACCGCGCCCACCAGCGCCTCGCCCGGCGGCAACGGCTCGGCCGCGACCAGGGCGAACTCGTTCTTGGGGTTGATCCGGGTGAAGCGCTCGGCCGTCTCGGCCGGCAACTCGCGCATCGAACTGAGGAAGCGCTGTCGCACTTCCTCGGGTTGCAACAGGGCAAAACCTGCCCGCAACGGTCCGGCATCCTCGGGGCGGATCGGTCGGATCAGCACCTCGCGGCCGTTGGGCAGGCGTTGACGTTCGTGCCAAGGGGGGAGGCGTTCGCGCGTGGCCATGGGGCGATATTGGCATAGGCCCCCGTTGGCCCTTCTTCATTCCGTGCTCACGGCGAGGTAACGCGTTGCGGGATTCCAACCCACCCGGCCCACACGGAACCCGGTGCTAGACTCGCGCCGCCTTCAATCACGGAACGAGTCATGGCCGGCAACTCCACACGCGCGATCTATTACGCGCTTGGTGCCAACTTCGCGATCGCCGTGGCCAAGGGGGTGGCGGCGTTCTTCACCGGCTCGAGCGCGATGCTCGCCGAGACCGTCCACTCGCTGGCGGACTGCGGCAACCAGGGCCTGCTGCTGCTGGGCCTCAAGCAGGCCAAGGCGCCGCCCTCCCCGGAGTACCCGCTGGGGTACGGCAAGGCCATCTACTTCTGGTCGTTCCTGGTCGCGGTGATGCTCTTCACCGTGGGCGGCATGTTTTCGCTTTACGAGGGCATCCACAAGCTGCAGGCCGAGCATGTCGAGCCGGGCAGCAGCCTGTGGTGGGCGGTCGCTGTACTGAGCTTCGGCATCATCGTCGAAGGGATCTCGATGCGGACCTGCATCCAGGAGGTCAACAAGTCCCGCGGCGAGCGCAGCATGTGGCGCTGGTTCCGCGAGAGCCGGCAGGCCGAGCTGGTGGTGATCTTCGGCGAGGACCTGGCGGCGCTGCTGGGCCTGACGTTCGCCCTGGTCGCGGTGGTGGTGACCATGATCACCGGCGACCCGACCTGGGACGCGATCGGCACCATCGGCATCGGCGCGCTGCTGATCGTGGTGGCGGTGTTCGTCGCCATCGAGGTCAAGGCGATGCTGATCGGCCAGAGCGTCGACCCCGAACGGCAGGCCCAGATCAAGCAATTCCTCGACGGGCGCCCGGAGATCGCCGAGGTGTTCAACCTGATCACCCTCCAACTGGGCAACGAGGCGATGGTGTCGGTGAAAGCCAGGATGCGCGAGACCCGTGACATGGAGGCCGCGGTAGCCGAGATCAACGTCGTCGAGAAAGCGATGAAGCAGGCGTTCCCGGAAGTGCGCTGGAGTTTCTTCGAACCCGACGTGGTGCGCTGACCCGGCCGAAGCGCCCGTATAGGCGGCGCGTCAGGCTGCCGTGCCTCAGGCGGACGCGTTCAGGCCGGCCGCTTCAACCATTCGGTCCGCGACGCGGCGCCGGCCTCGCCGATCGCGCGCTGCAGCAATGGCAGCGCCGACTGCAGGGTCTGGTCCAGCTGCCACGGCGGATTGACCAGTAGCATGCCGCTGCCGTTCATGCGCAGGGGCGAGTCGTCGGGGTGGACCATCAGCTCGGCCAGCAGCACGCCTTTGGCCGGCAGCGTGGTCGCACGCCGGAAGAACGGCAGCAGCGAGCGGCGCCGCTTGATCGGATACCACACCACGTACGTGCCCTGCGGCCACCGGACCAGTGCGTCGCGCAGGGCACCGATGATCGTGTCGAATTCCTCCAGTTGCGCCTCGTACGGCGGGTCGATCAGGACCAGGCCGCGGGCGAACCGTGTCGTGCCGATGCGCGGCGGCAGCAGTGCCTTCATCGCCGCGTAGCCGTCGCGGGTGTGCGCGGCCACGCGCGGGTTGGCAGCGAAATTGGCCTCCAGCTGCGTGGCCTCCTCGGGCATCAGTTCGCACGCGGCGATGCGGTCCTGCTCCCGCAACGCGTGCCCGAGCAGCCAGGGTGAGCCCGGATAGCTGGCATTGCCGTGTTCGGCCCGGCAGGCACGCACCGCGGACAGGTAGCGGGCAATGGCCGGGTGCTTGGGCGCCTCCGCCATCAGCCGCCCGATGCCGCCCTCGGCCTCGCCGGTGCGCTGCGCAGAGGCACTGTCCAGTGCGTACAGGCCGCGGCCGGCATGGGTGTCCAGTGCGAACAGTGGCGTCGGCTTGGCGGTCAGCGCATCGCACAGCGCCAGCAGCGTGACGTGCTTGAGGACGTCGGCATGGTTGCCGGCATGGAAGGCGTGGCGGTAATTCATCGGCGCAAGGGTAGCCTGCGCGAGGCTTGTGCAGTGCGCCTGGGGGTGGGACGCTCGCTCCGCGGCCCTGGAACGGCCGCGCGGCGGTGCGGATCGCGTTGGAAACCGGGTGTCACCCGGGACACGACGCGCCCGGGTGCCGTCCAGCCACAGGGGGAAACGATGCCGCCGTCCATGACACCACTCACCGTTGCCGGCCGGGGACAGGACCACCCGGCCGCGCGCGCGCCCGAGGTCCGGCTGGCGGTCGGCTCGGTCATCGCCATCCATCGCGAGGCGATCGCGCGGTTGCGGCTGCAGGTGATGCGTGAGTGGCCGTGCCTGTTCGCGGGCGGACCAGACGAAGCTGCTGCCTTGCTCCACCCGTGCGTGGCCTCGTGGCGCAGCGTCGCGGTGCTGGCTTTTGATGGTGACGCGCTGGTCGGGGCCTCGACCGGATTGCCGCTGGCAGATGAGCACGAGTCGGTGCGGGCACCGTTCGAGGCGGCCGGCATGGACCCGGGGCGGATCTTCCTGTGCCGGGAGTCGATGCTCGCCGCGCCTTGGCGAGGCCGGGGCATCGGGCACCGGTTCTTCGACGAGCGCGAATCGCACGCGCGGGGCCTTTCCGGGTTCGACTACACCGCACTGCTGGCAGTCGACCGGCCCGACACCCACCCGCGGCGGCCACCGTTCGGTCGCGACAGCGTCGGGTTCTGGCGCAAGCGCGGCTACGCCCCGCATGAGTCGATCCGCGTCAGCATGCCGTGGCCCGAACCCGATGAGGGCGCGGTGATGCACACGCTGACCGCCTGGTTGCGGCCGCTCGAACGGACGCGCTGACTCCGGAACAGTCTCCGGTCGGCGCCGCATGCCGGCACGCGGCTATGCTCGGCACCGGACTCCCGCGCAACTCCGGACCCCGCATGCCCCGCATCCTCCTGGTCGAAGACGAGCCGGCGATCGCCGACACCGTGCTGTACGCGTTGCGCGCGGACGGTCTGGAGGCGGTCCACTGCCTGACCGGCGGCGAGGCGCTGCGGCTCGCCCGCGCGGAGCCGTTCGACCTGGCGGTGCTCGACGTGGGCCTGCCGGACATCGGCGGATTCGCGCTATGCCGCGAGTTGCGTCGCGACGGCACGCTGCCGGTGATCTTCCTGACCGCGCAGGGCGCCGAGGCCGACCGCATCCTCGGCCTCGAGATCGGGGCCGACGACTACGTCACCAAGCCGTTCTCGCCGCGCGAGCTGGCCACCCGCGTACGGGTGGTGCTGCGACGCGCCGGTAATGGCGCCGAAGCCGGCACGGGAACCTCCTGCGCGGGGTTCGAACATGATGCAGACGGGCGTCGCATCCGTTACCACGGCCGCCTGCTCGAGCTGACCCGCTATGAATACGGGGTGCTGGCCGCACTGCTGCGCCGCCCCGGCGCAGTGTTGTCGCGTGCGCAGCTCATGGACCGGGTCTGGGGCGATGCGCCCGACAGCGGTGACCGCACGGTCGACACCCACGTCAAGACGGTCCGGGCCAAGCTCCATGCCATTGCGCCCGATGCGGACCCGATCCGCACGCACCGCGGGCTGGGCTACTCGATCGATCCCGACGGCGGTGCCACTTGAAGATCGGCCTGCGCATATTCCTGGGCTATTTCCTGATCGTGGCCCTGGCCGCGCTGCTGCTGGCCCGGGTGTTCGTCGAGGAGGTCAAGCCGGGGGTGCGGCAGGCAATGGAGGACACCCTGGTCGACACCGCCAACCTGCTGGCCGAGCTGGCGACCGACGACTTCCTGGCAGGACGCATCGACGACGGCAGCTTCGCCCGTCGCGTGCGCGCGCTGGCCGGGCGCGACTTCGGCGCGGATATCTGGGGCTTCGACAAGCGAGGCAGCAGCTACCGCGTCTACGTCACCGACGCACGCGGCATCGTCGTGTTCGACAGCACCGGCGAGGCGCTGGGCGCAGACTACTCACGCTGGAACGATGTCTACCTGACCCTGCGCGGCGAGTACGGGGCGCGCTCGACCGCGGCAACACCCGAGGACCCGGACTCCACCGTCATGCATGTCGCCGCGCCGATCCGCAACGGGCAGGGCGCGATTGCCGGCGTGCTGACGGTGGCCAAGCCCAACCGCGCACTGCAGCCGTTCATCGATCGCAGCGAGGGCGTGATCCTTCGATGGGGCGCGGTGCTCATGGGTACCGCGTTGCTGGTCGGGCTGTTCGCGGCCTGGTGGCTGGCACGCCAGCTGGGTGGATTGCGCCGCTACGCGCACGCGGTAACCGCCGGTGAGCGGGCCAGCCCACCCCGGGCGGCCGGTGAGTTCGGCGAGCTCGGCGATGCGCTGGAAACGATGCGCGCGCGGTTGGAAGGCAAGCAGTACGTGGAGCAGTACGTCCACGCACTGACCCACGAGATGAAGGGACCGCTGGCCGCCATTCGTGGCAGCGCCGAACTGCTCGAAACCCCCTTGCCCGAGTCCGACCGGGCGCGGTTCGCCGGCAGCATCCTGGCCCAGAGTGAGCGGCTTGCGCAGATGATCGACAAGCTGCTCGCCCTTGCCGCGGTCGAGCACCGCCAGCGCATCGAACGTCCCGAAACCGTCGACCTGGTCGAGCTGGCCGGCGAGGTGGTGGAATCAAGTGCACCGCGGCTGGCACGGCGACGGGTGGAGCTCCGCCTGGATGCCGATGCGACGGCGCACGTATCCGGCGACCGGTTCCTGTTGCGGCAGGCGCTGGCCAACCTGGTCGACAACGCGCTGGATTTCGCGCCCGACCGCAGCGTGGTCGAACTCGTCGTACACCGCCGCGGGTCGGACGTGGGGGTCGAGGTGTGCGACGAAGGGCCGGGCGTACCCGACTATGCATTGCCCCGCGTGTTCGAGCGCTTCTACTCGTTGCCGCGGCCGATGGGGGGCAGCCGCAGCAGCGGGCTGGGCCTGTGCTTCGTGGCCGAGGTCGCCGCGCTGCATGGGGGTGCGTCAACGCTGGCGAACCGCGACGGCGGCGGCGCGGTTGCGCGCCTCGTGCTGCCGGCGGTGTAGCGCACCACTTCGCACCCGCTTCACCCGGGCGCCTTCGTCCCCGCACGCGCTGTCCCGATCCTGCCGGCATTGCCATGACGGAGGGTGGGAGATGCGACTTTGGATGAAGATGATCGTGGTGTTCGGGATGACGCTTGCGATCCTGGTGCCGCTGGCGATGGTCCGCGGCGTCGTGCACGAGCGGCAGCAGTACCGCCAGCAGGTGGTCCGCGATGTCGCTGCCAGCCACGGCGGCGCGCAGTCCTTCGCCGGGCCCGTTCTGGTGGTGCCATACCGGCAGGTGGTCCAAGTGGAGGAGGCCGACGCGCAGGACGTGGTGCGTACCGCGACGCGGGTGCGCGAGGACGCTTGGACGTTCTTCCCGACGACGCTGGCGGTCGACGGGGACCTCAAGCCGGACGTGCGGCGTCGCAACCTGCACCAGGTACGCGTGTACGAGTGGACCGGCAGCGCGAGGGCGCAGTTCGAGGTCGACATCCCGGCGGACCCGGGCCCGGCCGCGGCGCGCCATGTCGGCGAGCCCTACCTGAGTTACGCGATTGGCGATGTCCGCGGACTGGTCGGGGCGCCGGTGCTGCAGGTGGACGGACGCCGGCGCACGCTCGCTCCCGGGCAGGGCTACCGCGCGGGCGAGGGCGTCCACGTACGCCTGGACGCGCTCGCTCCCGGCCGTACGCATCGCCTGGAGACAAGCTTGGACTTCGTGCTTGCCGGCACCGAGCGGCTATCGTTGTTGCCGGTTGCCGACGAGAACACGATCACCCTGGCGTCCACGTGGTCGCACCCGAGCTTCATGGGCAGCTCGCCACGCCGCCGCGACATCGACGCCAGCGGCTTCCGGGCCGAGTGGAGCATTCCCGGCCTGGCCAGCAACGCCCGCGAGTACCTGCTGGATCCGGGCGACCATGACGGCGCTGCCTCGTCCGCGGCGATGCGCGATGCGGTGGGCATCGCGCTGGTGGACCCGGTCGATGCCTACGCCAAGACCGACCGCGCGACCAAGTACGGCGTGCTGTTCGTGCTGCTCACCTTTGTCGGGTTCTTCATCTTCGAGCTGGTCAAGCAGTTGCCGATCCACCCGATCCAGTACGGGCTGGTCGGTCTGGCGCTGGCGATCTTCTTCCTGCTGTTGTTGAGCCTTGGGGAGCACTTCGCATTCGGCTGGTCGTACCTGGCCGCCGCGGTGGCGTGCATCGGGCTGATCACCTTCTACCTGAGCGCGGTGTTGCGCAGCGTGGTGCGGGCGCTGGGATTCGCGGCGATGCTGTCGACGCTGTACGCCAGCCTGTACGGGTTGCTGGTGTCGGAGGACAACGCGCTGGTGCTCGGGGCCGGATTGCTGTTCGTGATCCTGGCGGCGCTGATGGCGGTGACCCGCAAGGTCGACTGGTACCAGCTGGGTGGAACGGTGCGGACGGCGCGCGCGTCCTGAAGCGGCTAGGCGATGGCTGGCACCGTCGGTGCCAGCCACAGCGACACCCCCGCCAGCGCGGTTCCGATCGCGCCGGCGGCCAGCACGTCGCTCGGATAGTGCAGCCCGAGGACGACCCGCGACGCCGCTACGCTCACCGTGAAGGGCGCCAGCAACCAGGCCAGGACCGGGTAGTGGGCCGCCGCGACGAGGCTGAAGGCCACCGCATGCAGCGTGTGGCCGGACGGGAAACTGAACTCGTCCAGCGGCGCGACCCAGGCCCGGATCCGACGGTCGGAGGCGAATGGCCGCGGTCGCCGGGTCCAGCGCTTGAGCAACTTGTAGAGCGCCAGCGCGATCGCGCCGGTCAAGGCCAGGTGGGCGGACGCGGCCAACCCGCGCCAGCCATCGAAGACGACCATCGCGGCCATCAGCACGTACCAGAACGCCCCGTCGCCGAGCCAACTGACCAGCGAGAAGTACGCCCGCGACGGATGCCGCGCGCAGATGCGGTTGGCGCGCAGGCACCAGCTCGATTCACCCAGCGCCAGCCGCTGGTGCCATGGACTGCGGTTCATCGTCGCGCCTCCTCGGCGAGGGCCTGCAACATCGCGTCGAAATCGGCCGCCAACCGACCCGGGTGCAGCGCGGCGGTGGCCGGTCGGACGGCGCAGGCGACCGCGCCGCGTGCCGCGTCATCGGTGGCCAGATGCAGGCTGGCGTCGATGAACGCCGCTTCGTCGCCCACCGGCACCACCGCGGTGGGGGCGGCGTCGCGCAGGTGCTCGCGCGCGGCCCCGTAGTCGTAGGCGACGATGGGCAGGCCACTGGCCATCGCTTCCAGTGTCACGTTGCCGAAGGTCTCGCTCAGGCTGGGGAACAGGAACAGGTCGGCGCTGGCGAAATGCCGGGCCAGCGCGTCGTCGCGTTGCACGCCACGGAACACGAAGTCGGGATTCGCGTCCGCCAGTGCGGCACGTGCCGGGCCGTCACCCACCCAGACAAAGCGCGCATCGGGGCGTTCCGACTGGAGGCGGCGGAAGGCACGCACGGCCAGATCGAGGTTTTTCTCCGCGGCGATCCGCCCGACATGGATCACCACAAGTCCGGGCCCGGCAATGCCCCACTCGCGGCGCAGGCCGTCGTCGCGATGGGCCGGGTTGAAGCGCGCGATATCGATGCCTCGCGGCAACCGGCGCACCTGGGCGAAACCGCGCGCGCCGAGTTCGTCGGCCAGTTCGCGCGTCGGCACCAGCGTGGCCTGCGTGCGGTTGTGGAACCGCCGCATCCAGGCGAGGGCGGCCGGTGCGAGCCAGCGCGCGCCGTAGTCGCGCATGTAGTGGTCGAACCGGGTGTGGAATCCGCTGGCGACGGGGATGCCAAGTCGGCGCGCGGCCGTCACCGCCGACCAGCCGAGCGGGCCTTCGGTGGCGACATAGACCGCATCGGGACGACGAGAGCGCCAACGGGCAAGCAGCCGCCGTCGGGCGGGCAGTCCGAACTGCAGGCCGGGGTAGCGTGGCAGCCCGGCGCCCCGCACCAGCATCGCGTCCGTACCGCCCGGGCGCTCATCGCGATGGTGCGGGCGGACCACGTCGACCTCGTGGCCGCGCCCGCGCAGGCCGGCCTCGAACGCCTGCACGGTCAAAGCCACACCGTTCACTTCGGGCGGGTAGGTCTCGGTGACGATCGCGTAGCGCATGCGCGTTCTCCGGTTCCGCGGAGGATGCGCGGGCCGGATGAAACCACCAAGGCAGCCGGATGACCGTCGGGTGACAGGTTGGGTGCGGCGGGGTCAGTCCGCCGCGACGCGCAGGCGCACGCCGAGTGCGGCCATGTCGGCCGGCTCGCCGTCGAGGTCGGCATTGAGCAGCGGCCGCGCCGCCAGCCAGCGCCGGTCCAACGTCAACGTCAACCGCTCGCCTTCGGCACGTGCTTCCAGCCGCGGGATCGGGTCGGCCTCGTGTGCGCGGTGCATCAGTACGGCCAGCCGCAGCAGCGCGGACAGGTGGCGGACGGACGGCAGCAGGCGGTCGGGCAGGGCGTCGAACGCGGACTTGGGGACCTTGCGGCGGTGGGTGCGCACCAGCGCGGCGAGGAACTGCTGCTGCTGGCGCGAGAAACCGGAAATGTCGGTGTGCTCGACCACGTAGGCGCCGTGCACCTGGTACTGGCTGTGGGCGATGGTGAGGCCGAGCTCGTGCAGGCGCGCGGCCCGCGACAGCATCAGGCGGTCATCGACGCTGAGTTGCCAACCCTCGGCAACGTCGTCGAACAACCGCAGTGCGGTGGCTTCCACGCGCGCGGCCTGGGCCTTGTCGATGCCGTAGCGCAGCATCAACGCGGCAACCGACGCGTCGCGCGGGTCATCCGCGCCGCCGCGGCCGAGCATGTCGTACAGCACGCCCTCGCGCATCGCCGCCTTGCTGACCATCATCCGCTGCAGGCCCAGCGCATCGAACGCCGCCTCGAGGATCAGCAGGCCGCCCGCGATCACCGGCCGGCGGTCGGCCGACAGGCCGGGGAGATCGATCGCATCGATGCGCCCGGCCGCCAGCAGGCGATCGCGCACCTGCGGCAATGCATCGGCGATCACCGCGCCCTTGGTGAGCTTCATCGCCGCGCAGACTTCGCCGATGGCCTTGTTGGTACCGGAAGAGCCGATCGCATCGTCCCAGCCCAGCGCCCGGTAGGCGGCGGCGAACTGCTGGAACTCGGCGGTCACCTCGGTCAGCGCCTCCTGCCAACGGCGCGGTGTGAGTTTGCCGTCGCCGAAGTACCGGCGCGTGGTGGCCACGCAGCCCAGCTGCAGGCTTTCGCGCTCGATGGCCTCGAACCCGCTGCCGATGATGCACTCGGTCGAGCCACCGCCGATGTCGATCACCAGGCGCAACTCGTCGGGCCGGGACGGCTGCGCGTGCGCCACGCCCAGGTAGACCAGGCGCGCCTCCTCACGGCCGGATACCACTTCGATGGCGTGTCCAAGCGCGCTTTCGGCGGGCATCAGGAACGACTGCGGCGAGGACAGCCGCCGCACCGTGTTGGTGGCGATCGCTCGGATCTGCTGTGGCGGGATGTCGCGGATGCGCTGGCCGAAGCGCGACAGGCATTCGAACGCGCGTGTGCGGACTTCGGCCGACAACCCGCCGCGACCGTCCAGTCCTTCGGCCAGGCGCACCTGCTCACGCAACCGGTCGACCACGCGCAACTGGCCGAGCAGGTACTGGGCCACCACCATGTGGAAGCTGTTGGAACCCAGGTCCACCGCGGCCAGCAGGTCGCCGTCGCGCAGCGACAGCGCCGAGGTCGGGAAGTCGTCGCCGGGCAATGGCGTACCGGTCATGCGCACAGTTTCGCCAGCAGGCACGCCTGCGCCGAGTGGGGCTCGGCGCCCTCTGCGCGCGCTGCCGGCAGGTACTGCCCGTCGGGCTGCAACAGCCAGGCGTTGAGGTTGTCGCCCAGGTAATTGTCGAGCGCTTCCTCGCGGATGCGCGCGGCCACCGCCGGGTCGAGGATCGGGAAGCAGGTCTCGACCCGCCTCAACAGGTTGCGCTCGAGCCAGTCGGCACTGGCGCAGAACAGTTCAGGCTCGCCGTCGTTGCCGAACCAGTAGACCCGGCTGTGCTCGAGGAAGCGGCCCACGATCGAACGCACGCGGATGTTCTCGCTCACGCCCGGCACGCCTGCCCGCAGGGTGCAGGCCCCACGCACGATGAGGTCGATCTGCACCCCGGCCTGCGACGCGCGGTAGAGCGCGCGGATCACGCGCTCTTCGTTGAGGGCGTTCATCTTGGCGACGATGCGCGCCGGACGGCCGTCCAGCGCGTGCGCGATCTCGCGCTCGATCCGCCGCAGCACGCCGCCATGCAGTGTGAACGGCGACTGCAGCAGGCACTTGAGCTGCAACTGCGGTGCCAGCCCGGAGAGCTGCTGGAAGATCAGGTGGACGTCGTTGCCGATGTCGGGGTGTGCGGTGATCAGCCCGAGGTCGGTGTACTGGCGGGCGGTGCCGGCGTGGTAGTTGCCGGTGCCCAGGTGCACGTAGCGGCGCAGCACCCGGCCTTCACGGCGGACGATCAGCAACATCTTGGCGTGGGTCTTGTAGCCGACCACGCCGTACACCACCTGCACCCCGGCCTCCTGCAGGCGGTCGGCGAAGCCCAGGTTGGCCTCCTCGTCGAAGCGCGCGCGCAGCTCCACCACCACCGTCACGTCCTTGCCCTTGCGCGCGGCCTGGACCAGCGCGTCGACGATCTGAGAGTCCTTGCCGGAGCGGTACAGGGTCTGCTTGATCGCGAGCACGCTCGGGTCGTCGGCGGCCTGGCGCAGCAGTTCGAGCACGGGGGTGAACGCGTCGAACGGGTGGTGGAGCAGTACGTCGCCGCGCGACACGGTCTCGAACATCGTGTCCATGCCGGCCAGCGGGCGGGGCTGGAACGGCGGGAACTTCAGGTCGGCGCGCTGGACCAGGTCGTACACCTGCACCGCGCGGTTGAGGTTGACAGGGCCGTTGATCCGGTAGACCGCGTTCTCGGTGAGGTCGAAGTTCTCGAGCAGGGTCCGGACGATCGGCTCGGGACAGTGGTCGGCGATCTCCAGCCGTACGGCGCGCAGGTAACCGCGCCCCACCAGCTCGTCACGCAGGGCGAGGGCGATGTTGTCGACCTCCTCCTCGTCCACCAGCAGCTCGGAATTGCGGGTGACCCGGAACTGGTACGCGCCCTTGACCTGCATGCCCGGGAACAGTTCATCGACGAAGGCCGACAGCACCGCCGACAGGAACACGAAGTCGGTCGGCCCCCCGCTGACCTCCTCGGGAACCTGGATGATGCGCGGCAAGGAGCGCGGCGCGCGCACGATGGCGAGGTTGCCGTCGCGACCGAAGGCATCACGACCGCTGACCACCACCACGATGTTGAGCGACTTGTTGAGGATCTTCGGGAACGGGTGCGCAGGGTCGAGGCCCAAGGGCGACAGCACCGGCATGATCTCATCGCGGAAGTAGCCGCGCAGCCATTCGGCCTGGCGCGGGTTCCAGTTGTCGCGCGCCAGCACCCGCACGCCCGCCTGGTTGAGCGCGGGCCTCAGCACCTTGTTCCAGCACTCGTACTGGGCGTCGACCAGCTCGGCGGCGCGGTCGTGGATGCGCGCGAGCACCGCCGACGGTGCCAGGCCGTCCGGCCCTGCCACCAGGCCCAGGTCCTGCGCGTGGCGCAGGGTGCCGGCGCGGATCTCGAAGAACTCGTCGAGGTTGGTGCAACTGATGCAGAGGTAGCGCAGCCGCTCGAGCAGCGGGACCTGCGGATCCTGCGCCTGGGCGAGCACGCGGAAGTTGAAGTCCAGCTGCGACAGCTCGCGGTTGGAGTACAGCGACGGGTCGCGCAGCGGGTCGGCGGCCGGTGCGTCGGTATACAGGCCAGCATCGAGCGGTGCGTGCCCGGTGGGGTCGAGTTCCCTGGAACGGTTCATCGTCCTGCTTCCCTCATGCGCGCGCTGCGGCCGGGTCGGCGCCGGGCGGGCTGGATGCCCCCGGTTCGTCCCGCCGACGCACGCGGTCGCGGCTGAAGTGACAGGCAAAGATACTGCCCCGGCCCACTTCGCTGGTGATTTCCAGCCGGGCCCGGTGCAACTGCAGCACGTGCTTGACGATCGCCAGCCCCAGGCCGGTCCCTCCGGACTCCCGCGAGCGGCTGGTGGAAACCCGGTAGAAGCGCTCGGTGATGCGGGGCAGGTGCGCGGCGGGGATGCCGTAGCCGGTGTCGCTCACTTCCAGCACCACGCCCTTCGGGTTGGCGGGGCCGTCGGCGCGGAACCGCACCGTGACCTCGCCACCGGCCGGTGTGTACCGGATCGCGTTTGCCACCAGGTTGGAGAACGCGCTGTGGAGCTCCTTGCCCGAGCCGACAAGGTCGACTCCTGCGCTGTCCTCGATCGTGATGCCGTGCTGGCCCTGGCTGAGCGCGAGCGCCTCGCGACGCAGCGTGCTCAACATCGGCGCCATCGCCACGGGTTCCTCCGCCGGCAGTCCGTCCTGGGACTCCAGCCGCGACAGGGTCAACAGGTCCTCGACCAGCTGTGCCATGCGCTGCGACTGGCGTTGCATCTCGGCCAGCATCGGCGTGAGCTCGGGGTACTGGCCATCGTCGATGAGGTCGAGGTAGCCGTGCACCACGGTCAGCGGGGTGCGCAACTCGTGGGACACGTTCGCGACGAAGTCGCGCCGCATCTGCTCCAGCCGCAGCAGGCGGCTGACGTCGCGCGCGACCAGGAGCCAGAGGTTTTCCGAGTACGGGATCAACCGCATGCTCAGGGTGACCGCAGGGTCCAGCGGGGACGGTGTCTCCAGCGGCTCCGCATTGCGCCCGCCAGCGAGCCAGTGGGCGAGTGGCAGCGGCTGCAGGCGCTGTACCAGCGGAACGCCGAGGTCCCCCGGGTAGCGCAGTCCCAGTAGCGGCCCGGACGCCTGGTTGAACCACTGGACCCGCTGGCTGTTGCGGTCGACCACGACGACCGCATCGGGCAGGGCGGCCGCCACGGCGCGGTAGGCACGCAGCATTTCCACCAGCCGCCGCTTGCGTCCGCGCATCTCGGCCTGGCTGCGGTGGAGCAGGCGGTCCAGCTCGTTCCACACGCCTTCGCCCGAAGGTGGCGGCAACCGGCGCCGGGCGGTCAGGCGTTGCAGCACGCGCCGCAGGCGCCAGTAGTGCCAGCCCAGCACGCCGAGCGCGGCCAGCGTGGCCACCGGCCACGGGTGCCCGACCGCCAGGCCCAGCAGCGCGGCGGCCGCCATGCACAGGGCCAGCAGGCCGAGGGTGCGAAGCCAGGCGGAGCGGGCATGGGGTGGCATGGCGGCAGTATCGGGGATCGAGGTCAGGCCGAGGCCGAGAACCGGTAGCCGGCGCCGCGCACGGTCTGGATCATGCCGTCCAGCAGGTGCGGCTCCAGTGTCTTGCGCAGGCGCCGGATGTGTACGTCGACCGTGCGTTCCTCGACGTACACGCTGCCGCCCCACACATGGTCCAGCAGTTGCGCGCGTGAGTAGACGCGCTCGGGGTGGGTCATGAAGAAGTGCAGCAGGCGGTACTCGGTCGGTCCGATCTGCACCGGCTCGTCGCCGCTGGCGCCGCGGGCGAACACCCGGTGTGCGGCGCCGTCGATGCGCAGTGCGCCCGACGCGATGCTGCCGTCCTCGTCGTCCTCGCGCGAGCGCCGCAGCACGGCGCGGATGCGCGCCAGCAGCTCGCGCGCGGAGAACGGCTTGACGACGTAGTCGTCAACGCCCGCCTCGAGCCCACCGACACGGTCGTTCTCCTCCCCGCGCGCGGTCAGCATGATGATCGGCACCTCGCGGGTGAGCGGTTCCTTGCGCCAGCGCCGGGCCAGTTCCAGGCCACTGGTGCCGGGCAGCATCCAGTCCAGCAGGATCAGGTCCGGCACGCGGTCGGCGATCGCCGCCTGGGCCTCGCGGGAATCGCCGGCGTGGACCGGCTCGTATTCGCCCTTGCGCAGGGCGAACGCCACCATGTCGCGGATCGCGGGTTCGTCTTCGACAATCAGGATGCGTTTGTGCACGGGTCACCGGGAGTGGTACGGAGCCATCTCGGAGCGGAGCGCGGCCGGGGTCCGAGGCCGCCCCAGTACACTACCGTTTTATGACACGGCGGTGACAGGCGCCGCGCAACCGTCACATGCGCGCAGCCCGACTCAGCGGCGGTCCAGCACCTTGTCGTGGATGCCCTGGCGGTGCAGCTCGAGCACCATCGGGGTGATCTGGGCGATCCGCGCCTCGATCCGCTGGCGGGCGTAATAGTCCACCTCCGGGCGTTTCTTCAGGGTGTTGAGCTGGACCAGTGCCTGCTCGGCGCGACCACTGAGCAGCGTCGCCTCGGCGTAGGCCTCGCCGGCGCGGATCGGTTCGCCGGCGATCTCGCTGGCACGGGCAAATGTCCGCTGGAACTCGGGGTCATCGGCCGAGCGCGCCATCAGCGGGCGCAACACCGCCTGGGCGCGTTTGCCGGCGTCGACCGTATTGCGCTCCGACAGCACCCGCGCGTACGTCAGCACGATGGCGCGGTTGCCCGGCGCACGCTGCAACAGTTCGGCAAAGCGGGCGTCGGCCGCTTTGCGGTCGCCACTGCGTGACTCGGCCTCTGCCAGGCCAAGCGCGACCCACAGATCGCCCGGCCGGCGCGCGAGCAACGGTGTCAGCCCGGCGACCGCTGCCCCGGGCTCGTTGGCGCGCAGCTGCGCGATGGCCAGGCCGTACTGCTGCGCTTCGGTCAGCGGACCGGTGGCGGCCATCTGCTGGTATTCGCGCACCGCGGCTGGTGGGGTGTCCGCGCTCAAGACGCGCAGGCGCTCGCGGGCCAGCTCGAACTGGCCGGTGCCGCCCGACTGCAGCGCATCGCCACCGATCACCAGGCCGCCGGGCAGCAGCGGGTTGTCGCTCGTACGCGGGCCGACGCTGAACCCGCCCGGCGACCTCGCCAGCTGCTCGGCGCGGGACTTGGCCTCGCTGATGCGCGTGGTGGTGACCGGGTGGGTCATCAGGTAGTCGGGGGTGTCGTAGGCGCCGGCGGCGTTGGCGCGCGAACGCGTCAGCATGGTGCCGAAGAAGTCCGCCATCGCATCGGTGTCGTAATGGCTGCGTGCGAGCGTCTGGATGCCGAGCCGATCGGCTTCGTGCTCGTTGGAGCGGGTGTAGTTGATCTGCCGCTGCTGGGCCAGGCCCATCGCCGAGACGATCGCGGCCTGCGCGGCGTCGTCGCTGGAGTTGCCGCCGGCGGACTGCGCCAGCACCACGGCGCCCAGCATCGCCAACAGGATCGGGACCTGGTCGCGCTGGGCGCGCTCGACCCCCCGCAGCACGTGCTCCTGGGTGACGTGGGCGATCTCGTGCGACATCACCGCCGCGACCTCGTCCTCGCGTTCGGCCGCCAGCACCAGGCCCGCGTTGACGCCGATGTAGCCGCCGAGGGTGGCAAAGGCGTTGATCTGGCGGTCGCCCATCATGAAAAAGGTGAAGGGCTGTCGCGGCAGGTCGCTGTTGGCGGCCAGGCGGGCACCGAGGCTGTCGAGCCAGCCGTCCACCAGCGGGTCTTCGAGCAGGTAGTCGTAGTGGCGCAGCTGCGCCAGCATCATCGCGCCGTACTGCTCCTGCTGGTGGGGCGTGAGCAGTTGCCCCGCCGACGAGCCGATGTCGGGCAGCGAGGACTCCTGGGCCGGTGCGCCCAGGCTGGCCAGGGCGAAGGTGACGGCGGCGGTGAGCGGGAGGATGCGACGCAACGGAATCTCCAGGGCGGGCGCCGGGTTCCCGCAGGATGCAGGGCGGCCGGGCCGCAGGCGTGAACATGCAGTTAATCGCGAGGGCGGCCGACGACCGTGGAAAAACCGGGCGGTCGACCCCACTTCAGTGCGAGCATTCGACCACAGCCCTTCCCACGAGTTCACAGGAGAGTCCCTTGAGCACGCCTTCGCCCTCCCCCCAGGTCACCATGTACACCACTGCGGTCTGCCCCTACTGCGTGGCGGCCAAGAACTTCCTCAAGAGCAAGGGGCGGGAGTGGACCGAGGTGCGGGTCGACCTGGACCCGGCCGAGCGCGAGAAGATGATGGCGCTGACCCGCCGGACCAGCGTGCCGCAGATCTTCGTCGGCGACACCCACGTCGGTGGTTACGACGACATGATCGCGCTGCACCGCGAAGGCAAGCTGGAGCCGCTGTTCGAGGGCGAAGCGTGAGCACCGGCCCGGCGGACCCGGCCGAGGCCGATCGCGTCGCCGAGTTCACCGCGTTCCGCAAGCGCATGAACGAGCGCATCCTGGCCGAGCCCAACCAGGTGGTGCGGCGGTTCTTCGCGCTCGATACCCAGACCTACCAGCCCGGCGCGCTCGACCTGAAGACCAAGGAGCTGCTCGGCCTGGTGGCGTCGCTGGTGCTGCGCTGCGACGACTGCATCAGCTACCACGTTGCCCAGTGCCGCGAGGCGGGAGTGAAGCGGGACGAGATGTTCGAAGCGTTCTCGGTCGGGCTGGTGGTGGGCGGATCGATCGTGATCCCGCACATGCGCCGCGCAGTCGACTTCCTCGATCGCCTCGAGCAGGGCGAAGCAGGTGCGCCTGGGGCCCATGAACACGGCTGAGCAGGCGGCAGACTGCGGGAGCGTCCCGCTTTTGGCATAATTCCGCGGTTCACACACGGCGCCGTACGGCCCGTCGCGGCGCCCCCCAGACGGAAAATCCCCCAAATGACGCAGACCATCACGGTCATCCGCGGCGACGGTATCGGCCCGGAAATCATGGACGCCACCCTGCACGTGCTCGACGCGATGCAGCTCGGCCTGCAGTACGAGTTCGCCGACGCCGGCCTGGTCGCGCTGGAGAAGTCCGGCGAGCTGTTGCCGGCGGCCACCATGGACTCGATCCGAAAGAACCGCGTGGCGCTCAAGAGCCCGCTGACCACGCCGGTCGGCGGCGGCTTCTCGTCGATCAACGTCGAGCTGCGCAAGCGCTTTGACCTGTACGCCAACGTGCGCCCGGCGACGTCGTTCCCGAACACCAAGTCGCGCTTCCCGTCCGGGGTCGACCTGATCACCGTGCGCGAGAACACCGAGGGTGCCTACAGCGCCGAAGGGCAGGCGGTGTCCGAGGACGGCGAAACCGCCACCTCGATCACCCGCACCACCCGCCGCGGCTCGGAGCGGATCGTCCGCTACGCGTTCGAGCTGGCCAGGAAGACCGGCCGCAAGAAGGTCACCGTCGTCCACAAGGCCAACATCCTCAAGTCGACTTCGGGGCTGTTCCTGAAAACCGCCCGTGAAGTGGCGGCCGAGTACCCCGAGATCAACTGCGAGGAAATGATCGTCGACAACTGCTGCATGCAGCTGGTCATGCGGCCCGAGCAGTTCGACGTGATCGTCACCACCAACCTGTTCGGCGACATCATTTCCGACCTGTGCGCCGGCCTGATCGGTGGCCTCGGCCTCACCCCGGGCGCCAACATCGGCACCGACGCGGCGATCTTCGAGGCCGTCCACGGCACCGCGCCGGACATCGCAGGGCAGGGCAAGGCCAATCCGTGCGCGCTGCTGCTGGGCGCCGCGCAGATGCTCGACCACCTCGGCATGGCCGACAAGGCCACCCGCCTGCGCCAGGCCATCGTGGCCACGCTGGAGGCCAAGGACAGCCTGACCGGCGACCTCGGCGGTTCAAGCGACACGATGTCGTTCGCCCGCGCGATCGCCAGCCGGGTCTGACCTCCGCCAGGTCGGTACCAGACGGGGCGCCTTCGGGCGCCCCGTCTGCTTTGGGGGCAGCGCGTCGGGGCGGGGCGAGGCATTGCCGCGAATGTCGCGACAGCGTTCCATCCATCGCGCTCGACAGCCGTCGGGGCAGCCGCCACACTCGCGCTCGTTTCCCTGCATCCGGATAGAGCGATGGATCACGCCGCTTCGCCGCCGCCGGCGCCACCGAGCGCGCTCGCGTTGACCCCCTTGCTGGTGTTCCTTGCGCTGTTCTTCGGCGCCGGGCTGTATTTCACTGCGCAGGGCGAGGCGATGGGGTTCTACCAGTTGCGCGCGCCGGTGGCGATCCTGCCCGCGCTCGCGCTCGGGGCATGGCTGGTCCGGCGCCGCGGGATCCGGCCGGTCGACACCTTGCTGGAAGGAATGGGCCATCCCAACGTGATGTTGATGGTGCTGGTGTTCCTGCTGGCCGGCGCCTTCGCAAACGTGTCACGGGCCATCGGCGCGGTCGATGCAGTGGTGGCGCTCGGGCTCGGCGCGATGCCGCCGGCGCTGATTCTGCCGGGGCTGTTCCTGGTGGCCGGCTTCGTGTCGCTGTCGATCGGCACATCAATGGGCACCATCGCGGCGGTCGTCCCGATCGCCACCGGGCTGGCCGACGCCGCCGGCCTGGACCGCGCACTGGTGCTGGGGGCGGTGGTCGGCGGCGCGATGTTTGGCGACAACCTGTCGATCATCTCGGACACGACCATCGCCGCCACCCGTAGCCAGGGCGCGCGGATGTCGGACAAGTTCCGCGAGAATTTCAGGATCGCGCTGCCCGCGGCGATCGCCACCGTCGCGCTGCTGGCCTGGTTCGGGGATGCGGCGCCGGTGGAGGCGCCAGGCGCCGCGTCGCCGTGGCTGGTGCTGCCCTACCTGGCGGTGCTGGCGCTCGCCCTGCTCGGGTTGGACGTGGTCCTCGTGCTGGCGATCGGGCTGGTACTGACCGGTGTGTTCGGCTACCTGATGGCCGGCGGCTACGACCTGGTCAGCTACGCCAACGACATCTACGACGGCTTCGAGAGCATGGTCGAGATCACGCTGCTGTCCCTGTTGATCGGCGGCCTGGCGGCGCTGATCAAGGCCGGGGGCGGGCTGGAGTGGCTGGCCGGCGTGATCGCGCGTTTCGCCCGCGGCCACACCGGTCGCCGGTCCGGCGAACTGAGCATCGCCGCGCTTGCCGCCGGCAGCGATGCGCTGACGGCCAACAACACGGTGGCCATCCTCGTCAGCGGCAGCCTCGCGCGCGACATCGCCACCCGGCACGGCATCGCGCCGCGTCGCGCCGCGAGCGTGCTCGACATCTACTCGTGCGTCGTCCAGGGCGTGCTGCCCTACGGCGCCCAGATCCTGCTGGCCGGTTCGCTGGCCGGGCTGTCGCCCCTGATGATCGCCGGCAAGGTCTGGTACTGCTGGCTGCTGGCGCTCGTGGCGATTGGTTTCATGCTGTGGCCGGGCAGGCCCCGCCACGTGTCCCGTTGACGGCAGGTCGGAACATGAAAAGGGCGCCCGGGAGGCGCCCTTTTCATTACATCCAGGTGGTGCGTGCGGTCAGTCGCGCAGCTTGGCCAGCAGCCGCAGGAACTCGATGTACAGCCACACCAGCGTGACCATCAGCCCGAACGCGCCGTACCACTCCATGTACTTCGGCGCGCCCTGTTCGGCGCCGGTCTCGATGAAGTCGAAGTCCAGCACCAGGTTGAGCGCGGCGATCACCACCACGAACAGGCTGAATCCGATACCGACCATCCCCGACTCGTGGATCATGGGGATCTGGATGCCGAAAAGGCCCAGCACGATGCTGGCCATGTAGACCAGGAAGATGCCGCCGGTGGCGGCGGCGACGCCCAGCTTGAAGTTCTCGGTCGCCTTGATCAGGCCCGTGCGGTAAACGAACAGCAGCGCGAACAGCGTGCCGAAGGTCAGCAGCACCGCCTGCATGACGATGCCTTCGTACATGTGGTTGAACATCGCCGAGATGGCACCGAGGAAGAAGCCCTCGACCAGCGCGTACAGCGGGGCGGTCACCGGCGACCATTCCTTCTTGAAGACCGTCACCAGCGCGAGCACCAGGCCGCCGATCATGCCGCCCCACAGGTAGGGGCCGGCGCCGACGATGCCGGCGGGGGTCGACACCTGGTACCAGGTGAAGGTGGCGGTCAGCACCGCCATCAGCAGCAGCATCCCGGTCTTGTTGACCGTGCCGGCGAGCGTCATCACGTTGTCGCCGCCGCGCACGATCGCGCCGCTGCCGAGGTCGAGGAAGGTGGAGTCCTTGAGAGCCGGGTTACCGCTGCGGATCATGTGTTGTCCCCTGTGTGTCTGGTTCGAGCCCGGTGCGGGCACTGCCCCGAGGATACAACGCGGGTTGCCTGCTGGATCATTGACAGTCTCGCCCCCGCCGCCCAAAATGACCGGCCTTTCGCGGCGCTGGCGCGCAACGGAAGCCCGGATCGGGGCATAGCGCAGTCTGGTAGCGCATCTGGTTTGGGACCAGAGGGTCGGGGGTTCGAATCCCTCTGCCCCGACCACTCGGGGCGCCGGCTAAGATGTGTGCAGGCGCCTGTAGCTCAACCGGATAGAGCACCGGCCTTCTAAGCCGGTGGTTGCAGGTTCGAGTCCTGCCGGGCGCGCCAGACTGCGATGCAAGTGTTGGGTTCTGTGGTGGATGTAGCTCAGTTGGTTAGAGCACCGGATTGTGATTCCGGGGGTCGCGGGTTCGAATCCCGTCTTCCACCCCACTCGCGGTTCACGCGGGTGTTGGCTTCAGGCAGGTCCTTCCTGCTACAATTTCAGCGCTAACGGGCCGTTAGCTCAGTTGGTAGAGCAGTTGACTCTTAATCAATAGGTCCAAGGTTCGAATCCTTGACGGCCCACCAAGACGGAAGCACCTGGTTCGCGCCAGGTGCTTTTTTCTTGCCCGCGGTGCGGGCGGCCGTGGCGTGCCCTTCGCGGACGCCCGTAGAATCGCCGCCACCGGCCCTGCCGGCGGGCGGCATCGCGAAAGTGGCGGAATTGGTAGACGCCCTGGATTTAGGTTCCAGTGCCGCAAGGCGTGGGGGTTCGAGTCCCCCCTTTCGCACCATCCCGGGCAACGGCCTGCGCGACCGGTGGCCCGCATGAGTGGTCGCGCGTGCTTGTCTTCCGTCGCAACGACCTTGTCCCAAGCCGGAGCAGGCGATCGGCAACTGGAAGCGGCGCCCGGAATCAGCCAAACTACGTCGTTCCGCCCATGGCCGGCCCAGTGTCCGCCCGGGCGACCGGTTCAACAAACAGCTTGCCGCGACGACCGTCGCGGTCGCAGGAGTGGATATGCCAGCCGTAGAAAAGTCCGCGTCGGTCGAGTCGCTCGGTAACCTCGAGCGCCGCATGACCTTCAGCCTCCCGGCAGACCGCCTGGAGAGCACCGTCGGTGGTCGCCTGCGCGAAATCGCACGCGGCGCCAAGATCAAGGGCTTCCGCCCCGGCAAGGTGCCCGCCAAGGTCATCGAGCAGCGTTTCGGCCAGCAGGTTCGCGCCGAGGTGCTGGACGGCCTGCTGCGCGAAAGCTTCGGCAACGCGGTGCGCGAGCAGTCGCTGCAGATCGCCGGCAACCCGCGGATCGAGCCCGCCGAAGGCGAAGAGCTGGCCTACGTCGCCACCTTCGAGGTCGTGCCGGACTTCGGCGACATCGACGTCGCCAAGCTCAACGTCGTGCGCCACACCTCCGAGGTGAAGGACGCCGACATCGACGCAATGATCGAGAACCTCCGCCTGCAGCGCCGCACCTGGAACCCGGTCGAGCGCGCCGCACAGGAAGGCGACGCGGTTGAGCTGGAGACCTTCTCCACCGTCGACGGCGAGCGCCTCCCGCCGGAAGGCGCCGAGCGCGGCGCCACCGTGGTCGGTTCGGCCGCGATGTTCCCGGCGATCGAAGCCGCCCTGGTCGGGATGAAGGCGGGCGAGGAGAAGACGGTCGAGGTCGAGTTCCCCGCGAGTTGGCGCGTACCGCAGTTCGCCGGCCGCAAGGTGGACGTGACCGTCAAGGCGACCAAGGTCTCCGAGCCGGTCCTGCCGGAAGTGGACGAGGGTTTCATCAAGAGCTTCGGCATCAAGAGCGGCGATGCGGAACAGTTCCGCAAGGACATCCGCAGCAACCTCGAGCGCGAGCTCAAGGGCGCGCTGATGACCCGCCTGCGCCGCGAGGTCGGCGAGCAGCTGATCGCCGAGTACGCCTCGGTCGAGATGCCGCCGCGCCTGGTCGAGAACGAGGCCCGCGACATGGCCCGCCAGGCCGCCGAGCAGGCGCGTCGCCAGGGCCGCAAGGTGGAGCTGCCCGACAACGCCCACGAGTCGTTCATGGATGCCGCGCGCAAGCGCGTGCTGGTCGGCCTGCTCGTGGGTGAGGTCGCGCGCCGCAACGAACTCAAGCTCGATCCCAAGCGCGTGTCCGAGACCCTCAACCTGATCGCCTCGACCTACGAGGAGCCGCAGCAGGTCATCGAGCTCTACCGCCAGGACCAGCAGCTGATGCAGGGTCTTCAGGGCCGGGTGATGGAAGAGCAGGTGATCGACTGGATCGCCGAGCGCGCCCAGCACACCGAGCAGCCGATGTCCTTCTCCGAGGCCATCCGCCAGTAGTTGGATGAACCGCCGCGCCCCGCGGGGCGCGGTTGACCCCGGCGGGGCTTGCATCGCCGCGCGGCCAGCCCCAGATTGACTAGCCGCACACACGTAACCGAAGGTCCCGCATCCGGATGGACACCCGAACCCAAGCCCTGAACCTGGTGCCGATGGTGGTCGAGCAGACCAGCCGCGGCGAGCGCGCGTATGACATCTACTCGCGCCTGCTGAAGGAGCGGGTGATCTTCCTGGTGGGTGGGGTCGACGACCACGTGGCCAACGTGATCGTCGCGCAGATGCTCTTCCTCGAGGCCGAAAACCCCGAGAAGGACATCAGCCTCTACATCAACTCCCCCGGCGGCGTGGTCACGGCCGGCATGGCGATCTACGACACCATGCAGTACATCAAGCCGGACGTGAGCACGATCTGCGTCGGCCAGGCCGCCTCGATGGGCGCGCTGCTGCTGGCGGCAGGTGCCAAGGGCAAGCGTTACGCGCTGCCGAACTCGCGCGTGATGATCCACCAGCCGCTCGGCGGCTTCCAGGGCCAGGCCAGCGACATCGAGATCCACGCCCGCGAGATCCTCGCGCTCAAGCAGAAGCTGAACGAGGTACTCTCCCACCACACCGGGCAGCCGCTGGAGACGATCGCGCGCGACACCGAGCGCGACAACTTCAAGAGCGCCGAGGCCGCCCGCGAGTACGGCCTGGTCGACCAGGTGCTCGAACGCCGCCCCGACGAGTCCATCCAGGCCGGTTGACGGCTATTTGCTCGACCCGAACACAATCGCACAAGTTATTGATTCCGTGACGCTTTCAGCGGTTCCGGCAGGCCCCCGGGGCTTGCCGGGATGCTGTGCTATTCTCGGGCCGCATCATCCGGTACCCGTGCGCGCAGGCCTTGCGCGACCGGCTCCGCACATGGAACTTCAGGCAAGCGCATGACCGACGATCGACAGGGCCGCAGTACCGGCGACAGCAACAAGATTCTGTACTGCTCGTTCTGCGGCAAGAGCCAGCACGAGGTGCGCAAGCTGATTGCGGGCCCCAGCGTGTTCATCTGTGACGAATGCGTCGAGCTGTGCAACGACATCATCCGCGAGGAACTCGAGGAGAAGGCGCAGTCGGCGCGCAGCCACCTGCCCAAGCCCAAGGAGATCCTCGAGGTCCTCGACCAGTACGTGATTGGCCAGGCGCGCGCCAAGCGCACGCTCGCGGTCGCCGTGTACAACCATTACAAGCGCATCGAGAGCCGCCAGAAGAACGACGACGTCGAGCTGGCCAAGTCAAACATCCTGCTGGTCGGCCCGACCGGTTCGGGCAAGACGCTGCTGGCCGAAACGCTGGCGCGCATGCTCAACGTGCCGTTCACGATGGCCGACGCGACGACGCTGACCGAAGCCGGCTATGTCGGCGAGGACGTCGAGAACATCATCCAGAAGCTGCTGCAGAAGTGCGACTACGACGTCGACAAGGCGCAGCAGGGCATCGTCTACATCGACGAGATCGACAAGATCTCGCGCAAGTCCGACAACCCGTCGATCACCCGCGACGTGTCGGGCGAGGGCGTCCAGCAGGCGCTGCTGAAGCTGATCGAGGGCACCGTCGCCAGCGTGCCGCCGCAGGGCGGTCGCAAGCATCCGCAGCAGGAGTTCCTGCAGGTCGACACGCGCAACATCCTGTTCATCGTGGGCGGCGCCTTCGCCGGTCTGGACAAGATCATCCAGCAGCGCAGCACCGAGGCCGGTGGCATCGGCTTTGGCGCCAAGGTCAAGAGCAGCGAGCGCAAGACCGAGGTCGGCAAGATCCTGGCCGAGGTCGAGCCCGAGGACCTGATCAAGTTCGGCCTGATTCCCGAGTTCGTCGGCCGCCTGCCGGTCGTCGCGACACTCGAGGAACTCGACGAGGAGGCCCTGATCACCATCCTGACCGAGCCGCGCAACGCGATCACCAAGCAGTTCCGCAAGCTGTTCGAGATGGAAGGCGTTGAGCTGGAGTTCCGTCCCGACGCCCTTGCGGCGATCGCCCGCAAGGCCCTCAAGCGCAAGACCGGCGCGCGTGGCCTGCGCACCATCGTGGAGTCGGTGCTGCTCGACACGATGTACGAGCTACCGTCGCAGGAGAACGTGAGCAAGGTGGTGGTCGACGAGTCGGTGATCGACCACAAGACCGATCCCTACCTGATCTACCAGACGCCGCCGGCGGCTCCGCAGAAGGCCGCTTCGGGCGACTGAACCGGGCCGCACCCGCCGTTGACCCGATCAGCCGTTTGCGCATCGCAAGCGGCTGATTTCATTTGGGTTTCCCGAACCGCCCGGATCGGCTCCCTGACGCCGCTTGCATCCCTCCGCGCGGGCCCCCATAACCGTTGCCAAGGCCCCGGCGATGCCGGCGCTTTCCCGTTTACTGCGCCGGACGCCCGTCCGGCGGCCTGACAGCCCGGAGCCCTCCATGACCGAATCCACCCGGACCGAATCCTCCCGCACGACCGGGCACGAACCTCTCGAGCTGCCGGTGTTGCCGCTGCGCGACGTCGTGGTGTTCCCGCACATGGTGATCCCGTTGTTCGTCGGGCGCGACAAGTCGATCCGCGCCCTCGACCTGGCGATGGAAGCCGACAAGCAGATCCTGCTGGTGGCGCAGAAGTCGGCCGAGACCGACGACCCGGTCGCCGGCGATCTCTACGAGGTGGGCACGCTGGCCCATGTCCTGCAACTGCTAAAGCTGCCCGACGGCACCATCAAGGTGCTGGTGGAAGGCGTGGCGCGCGCGCGTGTCGAAGACGTGGTTGAACACGAAGGCACGCTGTCCGGCAGCGCCCGCGTGATCGAGCCCGTGGCCGACCGCGAGGAGCGTGAACTCGACGCCATCGCACGCTCGCTGATGGGCCTGTTCGAGCAGTACGTGAAGACCAATCGCAAGCTCCCGCCGGAGCTGATGCAGACCCTTTCGGGCATCGACGAGCCGGGGCGCCTGGCAGACACCATCGCTGCCCACCTCGGGGTGCGTATCGGCGACAAGCAGAAGTTGCTCGAGACCCATGACGTCGGCGCCCGACTGGAGCAGCTGGTCGGCCTGGTCGACGGCGAGATCGACGTGCAGCAGCTCGAGAAGCGCATCCGCGGCCGGGTCAAGTCGCAGATGGAGAAGAGCCAGCGCGAGTACTACCTCAACGAGCAGATGAAGGCGATCCAGAAGGAGCTGGGCGAGATCGACGACGCGCCGAACGACATCGAGGAGCTGACCAGAAAGATCGCCGCGGCCGGCATGCCCAGGCCGGTCGAGGCCAAGGCGCGCAACGAGCTCAACAAGCTCAAGCAGATGTCGCCGATGTCGGCCGAGGCCGCGGTGGTGCGCAACTACCTGGACTGGCTGCTCGGCGTGCCGTGGAAGAAGCGCAGCAAGGTCCGCAAGGACCTGCGTGCCGCGCAGGAAGTGCTCGACGCCGACCACTTCGGCCTTGAGAAGGTGAAGGAGCGCATCCTCGAATACCTGGCCGTGCAGACCCGGGTCAAGACGATGAAGGCCCCGATCCTGTGCCTGGTCGGCCCTCCGGGCGTGGGCAAGACTTCGCTGGGCCAATCGATCGCCAAGGCGACCAACCGCAAGTTCATCCGGATGTCGCTCGGCGGCGTGCGTGACGAGGCCGAGATCCGTGGCCACCGCCGCACCTACGTCGGCTCGATGCCGGGGCGGATCGTGCAGAACCTCAACAAGGTCGGCACGAAGAACCCCCTGTTCGTGCTCGACGAGATCGACAAGATGTCGATGGACTTCCGCGGCGACCCGTCGTCCGCGCTGCTCGAGGTCCTGGATCCCGAGCAGAACCACAGCTTCAACGACCACTACCTGGAGGTCGACCTCGACCTGAGCGAGGTGATGTTCGTGGCCACCTCCAACTCGCTCAACATCCCCGGTCCGCTCCTGGACCGCATGGAGGTGATCCGCATCCCGGGTTACACCGAGGAGGAGAAGCTCAACATCGCCATGCGTTACCTGCTGCCAAAGCAGATCAAGGCCAACGGGCTCAAGCCGGACGAGGTCAAGATCAGCGAGGCGGCGGTACGCGACATCGTGCGCTACTACACGCGCGAGTCCGGCGTGCGCAACCTCGAGCGCGAGATCTCCAAGATCGCGCGCAAGGTGGTCAAGGAGATCGCACTGGCCGGGCCGCAGAAGAAGGCGAAGACGGTCAACGTCACCCCCAAGAACCTCGACAAGTACCTGGGCGTGCGCCGGTTCGACTTCGGCCGTGCCGAAGAGCAGAACGAGATCGGCCTGGTGACCGGACTGGCGTGGACGGAGGTCGGCGGCGACCTGCTGCAGATCGAATCGACGATGGTGCCGGGCAAGGGCCAGCTGTTGCTGACCGGCCAGCTGGGCGACGTCATGAAGGAGTCGGCGTCGGCGGCGCTGTCGGTGGTTCGGGCGCGGACCGAGCGCTTGGGCATCGACCTTGAGTTCCTGCAGAAGCAGGACATCCACGTCCACGTGCCCGAGGGCGCCACGCCGAAGGACGGCCCGAGCGCCGGCATCGCGATGGCGACTGCGCTGGTGTCGATGCTCACCGGCAACCCGGTGCGCGCGGAGGTGGCGATGACCGGCGAAATCACCCTGCGCGGGCGCGTGCTTCCGATCGGCGGCCTGAAGGAGAAGCTGCTGGCGGCGCTGCGTGGCGGCATCACCACGGTGATCATTCCCGAGGAGAACGAGAAGGACCTGGTCGACCTGCCGAAGAGCGTGACCCAGGGGTTGAAGATCGTCCCGGCCAAGTGGATCGACGAAGTCCTCGACGTGGCGCTGGAACGCCCTGTGACGCCCTCGCAGCCCTCGGGCGAGGGTGCGGTACCGGTCAGGGGCAAGGGCGAGCGGGTCGAGCAGGCCGGCGTCAAGCATTGATTGGCGGCAATTGCCAAAAATGCGTCCGATCCGCTGAAACCCGCGTCATTGCTAGCTTTCCGGCTTGCACCCCCTAAATGCCACTGGTATAACGCAGGCAACCGCATCGCAGCCGGGGGGGTTGGCTGGCGATGCGGCAAAGTCGGTCGGAGGTCCGCCGTGCGCGGGGGGCACTTCGATTCTCAGCACACCGCGGTCCGTATCCGCACAGGGAGTCCACACGAATGAACAAGGGTGATTTTGTTGCCGCCGTCGCCGACGCTGCAGAGCTGTCGAAGACCGATGCCGCCAATGCCGTCGACGCGATGGTCAGTGTCATCACCAAGGCGCTGAAGAAGGGCGACACGGTGACGCTGGTCGGCTTCGGCACCTTCCAGGTCCGCAAGCGTGCCGCCCGCCAGGGTCGCAACCCGAAGACCGGTGAGACGATCAAGATCAAGGCTTCCAAGAATCCTGCGTTCAAGGCTGGCAAAGCTCTTAAGGACGCTGTAAACTAAGCAGCTCACCCGCCGCCGCAATGCATCGCGGCGGTCCTGTGATCCAGGGTGCTTAGCTCAGTGGTAGAGCGTCTCCTTTACACGGAGAGGGTCGGGGGTTCGAAACCCTCAGCACCCACCAGCACCGGGTAATGCTTCAAAGTGCGGAGTGGTAGTTCAGTTGGTTAGAATGCTGGCCTGTCACGCCGGAGGTCGCGGGTTCGAGTCCCGTCCACTCCGCCAGTAACACCAGAAGCGCCGGATGATTCCGGCGCTTCTGCTTTTTATGAGAGCCGCGCTTTTGTGCGGCCGGTTGCAGCCGGTTCGGCAACCAGTGTTTTGCGACGTGGAGCGGTAGTTCAGTTGGTTAGAATGCTGGCCTGTCACGCCGGAGGTCGCGGGTTCGAGTCCCGTCCGCTCCGCCATTGTCGAGTTGTAGAAGGCGCCGGAAACGGCGCCTTTTTTTTTGGCCCGCCAGCCGACAGGGCAACCGCGCTAGACTGTGCGGCTTCCGACTTGCCCACTACGTCCCCATGCTGCAGAAACTCCGCGACAAGACCTCCGGCTGGATCGCCACGGTGATCCTCGGGCTGCTGATCATCCCGTTCGCCTTCTTCGGGCTCGAGCAGTACATGGTCCAGCGCAGCAACACCACGGTCGCCACCATCCAGGCGCCGCCGACGTGGTGGGCCGACGCGCCGTCCTTCTGGCCGGTGTCGGTGTTCTGGCGCCACGAGGAGATCAGCGTCGACGAATTCCGCCAGCGCTTCGAGCAGGTGCGGCAGCAACAGCGGGCCGAGCTGGGCGACGCCTTTGACGCGCGTGACTTCGAGAGCGCCGAAACAAAGCGCATGGTGCTGGAGACGTTGATCGACCAGCGCGTCCAGGCGATGGCGGCCGAACAGGCGGGCGTGGTGGTCAGCGATGCGATGGTACGCGACGCCATCCAGGCGATCCCGGCGTTCCAGGTCGATGGCCGCTTCGACCCATCCCGTTACCAGCTCGCGCTCGCCTCGCAGGTGCCGGCGCAGACGCCGGCGCAGTTTGACCAGCTTGTGCGCGAAGGTCTGCAGCAGAGCCTGGTCACGACCGCGATCGCCAACAGCAATTTCGTGACCGACGCTGAACTGGATCGCCTGATCCGCCTGATGGGCGAGCGGCGTGACGTGAGCCTTCTGGTCGCCCCGCCGGCCGCGGCTGACACCACCGACGTGTCCGATGCGGACGTGCAGGCGTGGTATGACGCCCACCTGGCCGACTACCGGGCACCGGAGCGGGTGGCAATCGAATACATCGAGCTCGACATGGCGGCGCTGCCGGCGCCGGCTGCGGCCGATGAAGTGGCACTGCGGGCGCGCTACCAGCAGGAGCAGGACAAGTTCGCTTCGCAGGAGCAGCGCCACGCCTCGCACATCCTGATCGAGGTGGCGGCCGACGCCGATGCCGAAGCCCAACAGGCCGCGGCGGCGGAAGCGGCCGAGGTCGCGGGCCTCGCGGCGGCCGAAGGCGCGGATTTCACTGCGCTGGCGGCCCGTTACAGCGACGACGCGGGCTCCAGTGCCGCTGGTGGCGACCTGGGCTGGATCAGCCGCGACATGATGCCGGGCCCCTTTGCCGAAGCGCTGTTCGCGCTGGAGCCGGGCTCGGTGAGCAAACCCGTCAAGACCGATTTCGGCTGGCACGTGATCAAGTTGCACGAGGTCAAGGCCGGTGCGCGTGAGTCCTTCGAAGAAGTGCGCGAGACGCTGGCGGCCGAGCAGGCCGAGGCCGACCGCGAACAGGCCTTCAACGACATCTCGTCGCAGGTCGTCGATGCCGTGCTTGCCAACCCGGGTGCGCTGGCACCGGCCGCGGAGATCGCGGGCGTGCAGGTGCAGAAGCTTGGTCCGTTCGCTCGCACGACGACCGAGGGCGTGGCGGCACACGCGGCAGTCCGCAACGCGGCATTCTCCGAAGTACTGGTGGAGGACGGCACGGTCAGCGACCCGATCGAGGTCGGCCCCGGCCGCAATGTCTGGATCCGCGTAACCGACCACCTGCCCGAAAGCGCCCGGCCGCTGGCGGAAGTGCGTGAGCAGGTGATCGCGGCCATCCGTGCCGACCGCTCGAGGCAGGCCGCCGAACAGCGCGCCGGTGCCCTGCTGGCCAAGCTGCATGCGGGTACCACGCTGGCAGCGCTGGCCGAGGCCGAGTCGCTGCCGGCGCCGCAGTCGGTCCCGGGCGTGCCACGTGGCGCCCCACTGGTCGACGCGTCGGTGTCGCAGGCGATCTTCGCCACGCGGGTGGACGGGACGGAAAAGCCGGCGCACGGGATGCAGGTGCTCGATGACGGCACCATCGTGCTTTTCGCGGTGGAGAAGGTCACCCCCGGCGACATCGCCGAAGTGCCGGCGGCGCAGCGGGAGATGCTGGCCCAGCAGGTCGCGCAGTTTGCCGGGGCGAACGACGTCCAGGCGCTGGTGTCGGCGTTGCGTGCCGGGATGGAGATCGAGGTGGTCGAAGAAAACCTCTGATCCGCGACTCAGAACAAAAAAAGCCCGGCTTCGCGCCGGGCTTTTTCGTGGAGCAGCGGGCCGCTCAGTCCTCGTCGCCGATGCCGGTCATGCCGAGGATGTTGTACCCCGAATCGACGTAGGTGACTTCGCCGGTGATGCCCGCGGCCAGGTCCGAACACAGGAACGCGGCGGTGTTGCCGACGTCCTCGATGGTGACGCTGCGGCGCAGCGGCGCGTACTGTTCGAAATGGCCGAGCATCTTGCGGAAGTTCGCGATACCGGCGGCCGACAGGGTCTTGATTGGGCCGGCGGAAATCGCGTTGACGCGGGTGCCCTCCGGGCCGAGGTTCAGCGCGAGGTAGCGCACCGTCGCCTCGAGGCTGGCCTTGGCCACGCCCATCACGTTGTAGTTCTGCAGCGCGCGCTCGGCGCCCAGGTAGCTCAGGGTCAGGATCGCGCCGTTGCGGTGGGCCATCAGCGGGCGTGCGGCCTTCGCCATCGCGGCGAGCGAGAACGCCGAGATCTCGTGGGCGGTGTTCCAGTTCTCCCGGGTAAGGCCGTCGAGAAACTCGCCCTCGATCGCCTCGCGCGGCGCGTAGGCGATCGCGTGGACCAGGATGTCGAACCCGTCCCAGCGTTGGCCGAGCTGCTCGAAGCAGGCGGTGATCTGGTCGTCGCTGGACACGTCGAGGGGCAGCACGATATCGCTGCCAAGCGCGGTGGCGGCCTTCTCGACACGCGGGCGCAGCTTGTCATTGAGGTAGGTGAATGCCAGCTCGGCACCCTGGCGGTGCATGGCCTCGGCGATGCCGCTGGCGATCGAGCGGTCGCTGGCGATGCCGGTGATGAGTGCGCGCTTGCCTTGCAGGAAACCCATGATTGCTCCTCGATGCTCGTGGCGGCCGGGCAGGGCCGGCAATCCGCTAGTTTAACCACCCGCTGCGGGCACGATGTGCCCGGTGGCACGCGCGGCGGCGTTCAGTCGTCGCCGGCGGCGCGGCCCGCCTGGACCTGGGTTGGGGATCCATTGACCGTGGATTCGGCCCCCTCCGCCCGGGCGATCGCCGGCTGCGTTTCCGCGTCCGGCGCTTCGTCGACCACGAGCGCGGCGTAGGCCGGGGTCGGAACGAGCAGGTGCACCGCGCCCCCGTCGTGACGGATCCGCCCGGCAACGAACGCCGGGTTGAGCCGGCGCAGTCGCCGCGGGTCACGACCGTTGGCGTCCGCCCAGACGTCGACGCGGGTCACGTCGGCGGCCACCGGGACGGCCTCCAGCCGTGGCACCGGACGATCCAGCGCCTGCATCCACTGCTCCTGGTCCTCGGCCTCTTCGAGCAGGCAGGCCAGCGCCTGCAGCTTCCGCACGTAGGCGTGGGTGATGCCCGCCACGCCGGGCAGCGCTTCGGGCTTGGCATCGCGCGCGACCTGGCCCGACTTCCGCAGCGCGCCGAGGATGCGGTACTCGCCGGCGTTGTATGCCATGGCTGCCAGGCGCCAGTCACCGGCGAACATGCCGTGCAGGGTCTTGAGGTAGCGGACCGCCGCGCGGGTCGAGTCCACCGGGGACAGCCGGCCGTCGTAGCCACCGCGGATCGGTACTTTGTGGTTGCGTGCGGTGAGCTTGATCATCTGCCACATGCCGGCCGGCCCGAGGGGGCTGCGGGCGTCGGGCTTGTAGCCGCTTTCAACGAACGGAATGAGCGCGTACTCGCTTGGCAGGCTGGCCTTCTCCAGCGCGTCCAGGACATAGCCGAACAGCGCCAGCGTGCCCTCGTCCGGCTGGGCGAGGCGGCCGGGTGCGGCGGCGAAGTGGGTGCGCCAGCGCTCGCTCACGCCAGCCGGGCAGGCCGGTGCCGACAGGCCGTCGCGGAACTGCCGGTAGATGTCATGGCCGGTGCGTGCCTCGGCTGCCGCCACCGGTCCGGCGATCGCGCCGGGGCCTGCGGCCGCGCTGGCCGCTGGCGTTGCCAGCATCCCCATCGACGCGCTGCACACCACCGCCAACGCGAACCTCCGCGTCCGGCCCCTCATGCGGCGAATCCGTCCTTCCAGCGCCGCAGGCCGGCGAACACCGCGGTCGCATCGGCCAGCGGCTGGCCAACGTGGCGCTCTACTGCAGCCACTACGGCCGGCTCGCCGCAACGCAGGAACGGATTGCACGCGCGCTCATCGGCGATCGTGCTGGGCAGGGTCGGGCGTGCCTGGTCGCGCATGGCCTGGGCCTTTTCGGTTCGGCGTCGGAGCGCCTGGTTGTCGGGGTCGACCACGCGCGCGAAGGCGGCGTTGGACAACGTGTACTCGTGGCCGCAACACACCCGCGTGGAAGCGGGCAGGGCGGCCAGGCGCGATAGTGAATCGTGCATCTGCGCCGCGCTACCCTCGAAAAGCCGCCCGCAACCAAGGCTGAACAGGGTGTCCCCGCAGAACAGCAAGCGCTCCGCCGGGCCGTCGTGGAAGAACGCGACATGGCTGGTGGTGTGACCCGGGACGGCGATCACGTCGAAATGGAGGCCTGCGGCGCGTACCGAGTCGCCATCAGCGACGCGTTGTGTCGCCACTTCGATCCGCTCGTCATCCGGGGCGAGCACGGCGATCGACGGCCAGCGCGCCCGGAGGCGCGCGGCGCCGCCGATGTGATCGTGGTGGTGGTGGGTGAGCAGGACGGCGTCGACGGCAAAGCCGCCCGCGTCAGCGGCGTGCAACACCGGTGCGGCATCGCCGGGGTCGACCACCAGTACGCCCGTGGCGCTTCTTACCAGCCAGATGTAGTTGTCGGACAGCGCGGGGAGTGCGTGCAGCTGCATCGGCGGCTCCTTGGGGGATGCGCCCGGTCTGGCGCAGAATGACCCGTCGCCATCCGGTGGCGAGGCTTCGCGACCATGCCCCTGACCGTGCCCGATCGTCAAACCGGGATCCACGCCGAGCCGCTCGACTGGTTCGGCGGGGTCGCGGGCCTGCGCCTGCTCGACGACGAAGCGCGTGCGGTGCAGCGCGTGATTGCCGCCTGCCCGGCGCTTCCGCGGCTTTGGCTGGGGGTGGGGGCCGCGTCGACCCCCCAGGTCGGCAACCGCGGACTGGCGTTGCGCCGTGGCGCGCAGTGGGATGGATCGATCCGCTGCGGCCTGCCGTTGCCGCTGGCCAGCGAGGCGTTTGGTGCGGTGTTGTTGCAGCACGTGCTCGACGATGCCGGCGCGCCCGATGTGCTGCTGGGTGAGTGCGCACGCATCCTCGCCCCCGGCGGAACGCTATGGCTTGCCGCGCTCAACCCGTGGACCCCGTATCGCCTGCGCTGGGCGCGCAGTGGCCTGCGTGCGCGCGACCCGGGTTACTGGCAGTCGGCGTTGCGGCGCTGCGGATTCCCCGGCGGCGCGGTGAGCCTGCAATGGATCGGGTCGCACTGGCGCGAGGGTTCCGGCGGCGCCGGCGTCGGCGCCACCGATCGGCTGCGGGCGAGCTTCGCGCTCACGGTCAACAAGCGCGAGCGTGCCGTCATCCCGCCGGCGCGCCTGCAGCATTTGCGTTGGCAGGCCGGTCGCATTGCCGCCGCGGCGGACGCGCACTGCGAGGCGGCTGCACCGATAATGCGCGCATGACGAATGCGAAGAAGCAGGTTGAGATCCACACCGATGGCGCGTGCCTGGGCAACCCGGGTCCCGGCGGATGGGCCGCGCTGCTGCGATGTGCGGGGCGCGAGCGCGAGCTGGTCGGCGGCGAGGTCGACACCACCAACAACCGGATGGAGCTGATGGCGGCCATTGCCGCACTCGAGGCGTTGACCGCGCCGTGCGAGGTCGTGCTGCACACCGATTCCCAGTACGTGCGGCAGGGCATCACCCTGTGGATGGCCAACTGGCTGCGGCGCGGGTGGAAGACCTCCGGCGGCGACGCGGTGAAGAACCGGGACCTGTGGGAGCGGCTGCATGCCGCCGCGCAGCCCCACGTGGTCGACTGGCGCTGGGTCAAGGGCCACTCGGGCAACCCCGACAACGAGCGCGTCGACGTGCTGGCCCGCGACGAGGCCATCAAGCTGCGCACCGCGGCGGCCGTGCATGCCCGCTGAGGGTCGGCGACCCCGGCCGGCTCGCTTACACTGACGCCCATGCGCCAGGTCATCCTCGATACCGAAACCACCGGACTGAGCTGGGAGCGCGGCAACCGCGTCGTCGAGATCGGTTGCGTGGAGTTCATCGAACGCCGGCCGACCGGGCGGACCTTCCACCGCTACCTCAATCCGGATCGCGAGTTCGAGCAGGGCGCGCAGGAAGTCACCGGGTTGACGCTGGAGTTCCTCGCCGACAAGCCGCGCTTTGCCGAGATCGTCGACGAGTTCCTCGAGTTCATCGATGGCGCCGAACTGGTGATCCACAACGCGGCATTCGACGTCGGCTTCCTCGACAACGAGTTGCGGATGGCCGGCGCCTCCTACGGCTGCCTGGGCGACCGTTGCCGGGTCGAGGACTCGCTGCTGCTCGCGCGCCAGCGGTTCCCCGGGCAGCGCAACTCGCTCGACGCGCTGTGCCGACGGCTCGGTGTCGACAACGCGCATCGCCAGTTGCATGGCGCGCTGCTCGATGCCCAACTGCTGGCCGAGGTGTACATCGGCCTGACCTCGGGCCAGGAAGAGATCGGCTTCGATGCGGCGGCGCCAGCGGTCGAGGCGGTTGCTGTACCGCGCTTCACCGCCGATACGTCCCGGCCGCGGCCGCGCATTGCGGTGGCGGCGGGCGAGCTGGCCGCGCATGAGGCCCGCCTGGCGACGCTGCGCAAGAAGGCCGGGCAGGCACTGTGGGACCGGTTCTCCGAACCGGTGGCGGCCGAGCCGCAGGAACCCGCACTGGCCGGCTGACCGGTTTGGCGCCGGTCAGTGCCGACGCACCAGCACGACGGTCACGTTGTCCGAACCCCCGCCATCGAGCGCGGCTGCGACCAGCCGGTCCACGCATTCCTGCGCGCTGCAGTCGTCCTGCTCCAGTACCTGCGCGATGCTGCGGTCGTCGACTTCCTCCGTCAGGCCGTCGCTGCACAGCAGCAACTGCATGCCGGGGCGAAGCTCGCCGGTCATGGTTTCGACATTGAGGTTGCGCGGGTCGGTGACCCCGAGCGCCTGGGTGACGACGTTGCGGTGCGGGTGGCTGCGGGCCTGCTCGTGGGTGATCGCACCATTGGCGATCAGCTCCTGCACGTAGCTGTGGTCCTGCGACAGTTGCGCCAGCTGGCCGTCGCGCCAGAGGTAGATGCGGCTGTCGCCGACCCAGGCGACCTCGAACCGGTTGCCGCTGATGCGTGCGGCGACCACGGTGGTGCCCATCGGCAGCGCGTCGTGGCGACGGCGCGAGGTGCGCATGATCTCTTCATCGGCGATCCGGATCGCCTGCGCCAGCGGGGTGCCGTCGCGCACCTCGCGGACGATGGATTCGCGGGCGATCGCACTGGCCACCTCGCCGTACTCGTGGCCCCCCATGCCGTCGGCCACCAGCCACAGGCCCAGCTCGCTGTCGCCGTAGTAACTGTCCTCGTTGAGCTGGCGGCGCAGGCCGACGTGCGTCAGGTGTCCGAATTCGATCATGTGTCGGTCATGCCTGTCGCGGTCGGCTCTTCAGATGGTTAACGGAATCATCGGGGCGGTCCGGCCTTGAGGCAAGGCGCACAAAAAAAGGGCTGCCGAGGCAGCCCTTGCGATCTGGCGGAGAGGGGGGGATTCGAACCCCCGGTACGCTATAAACGTACGCCTGATTTCGAATCAGGTACATTCAACCACTCTGCCACCTCTCCGGTTGCAGTCGAGCCGGAAATGATACGGGCGACCGCGCAACTCGGCAAGGTCCCCGGTGGCGCGGCCCCGGCGCGCGATAGACTGGGCGCTCCCTTTGGCAGAACGGCGGCGTCATGTCCGAAATCCTGGTCCCGGTGTCCTTTGGTGAACTGCTCGACAAGATCGCGATCCTGCAGATCAAGTCCGAGCGCATGAACGATCCCGCCAAGCTGGCCAACGTCCGCAACGAGCTCTCCGCGCTCGAGAAGACCTGGATGGCGCATCCGGCCGCCGGCACCGACATCGTCCGCCTGCGTGCGGAACTGAAGACGGTCAACGAGCGGCTGTGGGAGATCGAGGACGACATCCGCCTCAAGGAAAAGGCGCAGGCCTTCGACGAGGGCTTCGTCAAGCTCGCCCGCAGCGTCTACTTCGAGAACGACGAACGCGCGCGCATCAAGCGCGAGATCAACACCGCGCTGGGTTCGGCCTATGTCGAAGAGAAGTCCTACGAGGACTACAAGGGCGGCAGCGCCTCCTGAGTTCCGTTGGCGGTTCAGGCGGGGTGGTCGGCGCGATAGCGCTCGAACGCCGCGATCGCATCGTCCACGGTCACCAGCTCCATAACGCCGTCGTGCTCGATCTTGGTGCCCCATTTGAGCTCCGCCGCCGGCTTGCCCAGGTAGCGCCGTGCCGCTGCGTCGTAGCGGTCGACGCAGTAGCGACGGTCCGAGTACGGGCCGCTCCGCGCGGGGTTGCTGGCCGCATGCAACCCCAGCACTTTGCTGCCCATCGCATTGGCGATGTGCATCGGGCCGGAATCCGGGGTCATCACCAGGTCGGCGCGTTCCAGCAGCGCCGGCAGTTGCTTGAGCGTGTCCTTGCCGACCAGGTCCAGTACCGGTGCGGCCATCGCCGCGATGATCGCGTCGGCGGTATCGCGTTCCAGCTGGCTGCGGCCGCCACACAGCACCACCCGCCACCCGCGTGAGGCGGCGTGGTCGGCCACGGCGGCGTAGCGGTCGGCCAGCCAGTTGCGACGCACGTGGCTGGAGCAGGGGGAAATCATGAGCACCGGAACGCCGTCGGCAGGCCACTGGGCGGCGGCCCACTCACGCGCCTCCACCGGCACCGGCAGGTCCCAGCGCACCTGCTGCTGGCGAAGTCCCAGCGGCTCACAGAAGCTGCCGATCGCGTCCAGCACGTGGATGCCCGGCCGGTCCGGGATCCGGCGGTTCACGAACAGCCCGTGGCCATCCTTCGCGCGCGCGCGGTCGTAGCCGACCCGCACACGTGCCGGGATGAAAGCCGACAACAGGTTGGCCCGCGCGGCGACCTGCATCTGCAGCAGCACATCCGCGCGGCCGCCGCGCGCGCGCAACTGCCGGCGCAGCGCGCGCATGCCAGCCAGCCCCGACTTCTTGTCGTACTCGACGAACGCCACGCCTTCGAGTCCTTCCAGCAGGCGGTGCTCGCCCTTGCCAATCACCCATGTCAGCGCGACCTCTGGCCACGCCGCTCGAAGCGTCCGCACCAGGGGCACCACGTGGGTCACGTCGCCCAGCGCCGAAAGCCGCAGCAGGCAGATGGAAGCAGGTGCGGGCGGGATGTGAATTGGTATGCTCCGGGAGATGACGGGGTATGACGCCGCTGAAGGACTGACGCCGTTCCGGGACGACAGCGGGTTCGGCGCGATTCTGTTCGACCTCACAAGGGTGCGGCAAGTCGAGCCGGAGTGGTTCACGCCGGCCTGGTGGGAAGACCGGGCGCGTCCGGTCGAGAGCGGCGGGCGCGGCGGTGCGTGGTTCATCGACGCCGACTTCGGGCCTGCGGTACTGCGGCGCTACCTGCGCGGCGGCCTGGTCGCCCATATCAGCCGCGACCGCTACCTGTGGCGCGGCGCGGCGCGGACCCGCAGTTTTGCCGAGTTCCGCCTGACCCGGGCGGCGGCCGAGAAGGGCGTGCCGGTGCCGCGGCCGATCGCCGCCTATTACCGTCGCGAAGGTGCGCACTACCGGGCCGCGATCCTGATCGAGCGGCTGCCCAACGTGCGCACGCTGGCCGACCGCTCCGCGGTGGCCGGAGACGGGGCGCCGTGGGAAGAGGCGGGCCGGCTGGTGGCGCGTGCGCACCGGGCCGGGCTCGACCACGCCGACCTCAACGCGCATAACCTGATGTTCGATCCGACCGGCAAGGGCTGGGTGATCGATCTGGACCGGAGCCGGCTGCACATCCCGGCCACCGGCTGGCGCGAGCGCAACCTCGCCCGGCTGAAGCGCTCGTTGCTGAAGGTGCGCGGCGAGCGTCCGGCCGATGCCGTGGAGCGCGACTTCGCGCGCCTGCGCGGCGCCTACGACAGCACCTGGGCAAAGGGGTACTGAGATGGCCTGGTCGCTGCGCCTGCACGGGGTCGGCAACGCATCGGCGGTCGAACTGGGCTCGGCGATGGCCACGATCGAACGCGATGGTCGCCCATGGTTGACCATCGATTGCGGCGGCGAGGGCCTGACCGCCTGCATGGACGAGTACGGCGAGGCTCCGCGGGCGCTGTTCATCACCCACACCCACCTCGACCACGTCGCCGGGTTCGAGCGGCTGTTCGTCGAGAGCTATTTCAACGAGGCGCGGCGCGGCCGGGTGCGCGTGTACGTGCCGGCGCGGCTGGTACACCTGCTGCACCAGCGCGTGGGCGACTACCCCAACCCGCTGGCCGAGGGCGGCGCGAACTTCTGGGATGCGTTCCAGGTGATCCCGGTGGGCGATGCGTTCTGGCACGACGGCGTGCGGCTGGAGGTGTTCCCGACGAGGCACCACTGGCCCGACACCGCCTTCGGCCTGCGCCTGCACGGCAGCCTGGTCTGGACCGGCGACACCCGCCCGATCCCCGAGGTACTGGCGCGGTTCGCCGACGCCGGTGAACTGGTTGCCCACGACTGTGCGCTGCACGGGAACCCGTCGCACAGCGGGATCGAGGATCTGGAACGCGAGTACCCGCGCGCGCTGCTCGAGCGCTGCCTGCTGTACCACTACGCCAGCGCGGCGGAGGGCGAGGTACTGGCGGCGCGCGGCTACCGGGTCGGCCGGCCGGGGGAGCGGGTCGCGCTGCGCGACACGACGGCGATGCGGGCGGGGTAGGCGCTCTCGGCACGTCCGGCGTCGCGAATGGCGATGGCCCCGCCGGCTGACCTCGGCACCCGCGTCAGTCGATACCGTTGCTGCCTTCCGGCCCTGGCGGAGTTTTCGACCTAGCGTCGCGAGGGGCCGACGGGGCCACCATGGATGGTTGCGGTGAAGCTGCTGCGTCCGTGCAAACCTGAAACTGCGTGAACTGGCGGAGAGAGGGGGATTCGAACCCCCGAAGCGCGGTTTAGACGCTTACACACTTTCCAGGCGTGCTCCTTCAACCACTCGGACACCTCTCCGCACCTGGGCCACGCAGCCCCGAATGCGGCATCCGGCCGCCAACAGGGCCGCAAATTCTAGCTGTCGCGGGGGCTGTGGACAAGGGCGACGTGCCAGGCCGCAGGTGCCGCGCGATGGCCGTGGCACAATGCCGGGACCGGCTGCGCGGCGCGTCCGCGCCCGCAATCCCGCCCCCCGCCGCTCAACCAGGGATCCCGATGTCCTATCTCGTCCTCGCCCGCAAGTGGCGCCCCCGGCGCTTCTCCGAACTGGTCGGGCAGGAGCACGTGGTGCGCGCGCTGAGCAACGCGCTCGATACCGGCCGCGTCCACCATGCGTTCCTGTTCACCGGCACCCGCGGCGTCGGCAAGACCACCATCGCGCGCATCTTCGCCAAGTCGCTCAACTGCGAGCGTGGCACCTCGGCCGAACCCTGCGGCGAGTGCAATTCCTGCAAGGACATCGACGCCGGCCGCTTCCTCGACCTGCTCGAGATCGACGCGGCCTCCAACACCGGTGTCGACGACGTCCGCGAGGTGATCGACAACGCCCAGTACATGCCGTCGCGCGGGCGAATGAAGGTCTACCTCATCGACGAGGTCCACATGCTGTCCAAGCCGGCGTTCAACGCGCTGCTTAAGACGCTCGAGGAGCCGCCGGGGCACGTCAAGTTCCTGCTCGCCACCACCGATCCGCAGAAGCTGCCGGTGACCGTGCTGTCGCGTTGCCTGCAGTTCAACCTCAAGCGGCTCGACGAGGACCAGATCGGTGGCCAGATCACCCGCATCCTCGAGGCCGAAGGCATCGCGGTTGAGCCCGGGGCGGTGCGCCAGCTCAGCCGCGCCGCCGACGGGAGCCTGCGCGACGGCCTGTCGCTGCTCGACCAGGCCATTGCCTACACCGGCGGCCAGCTGACCGACGCGGCGGTGGCCACCATGCTCGGAACGGTGGACCGTACCCGCGTGGGCGCGCTTCTCAATGCACTCGCCGGCGGCGACGGCGAGGCCCTGATGGCCGAGGTGGCCGCGCTCGCCGAGTTCTCGCCCGACTGGTCCGGCGTGCTGGAGGCATTGACCGAGACGCTGCACCGGCTGCAGGTGCGCCAGCTGGTGCCGGCGGCGGCGATGGAGGCCGACGGCGTCGCATTGGATGCGCTGGCCGATGCGGTCCGGCCCGAACTGGTCCAGCTCTGGTACCAGATGGCGCTGCATGGCCGCCGCGACCTGCCGCTGGCACCGAGCCCGCGCGCCGGATTCGAGATGACCGTGCTGCGCATGCTGGCCTTCCGGCCATCGGGCGGGGAGGGCGTCCGCGCCGGTATCCCGTCTGCCCGGGTGCCGTCATCCGCGGCCACTACGCCAGACGCTGCATCGCCGACGGTCGCCACGACGCGTGCAGCGGTCGAAATGCCTGCACCGCGCAACGAACCGCCTGCCCCCGAGGTCATCCACGAGCGGGAAGCGGCGCCGGTTGCCGAAGCTTCCGACGAACCGCCGCCCGTCGCCGCACGTGCCGTCGACGAGGACCGCGCCGCCGACGGCATCGTCGACGAGGACGGCTGGATCGACTGGGTCGGCGGCAGCACGCTGCGCGGGCCGGCCCGGGTGCTGGCCGAACACGCGGGGTTTATCGGCAGCGAGGCCGGCGTGCTGCGCCTTAGCCTGTCCGCCGACGACGAGATGCTCAAGCTGCCGGTGCTGGTGGACGAGATCGCCGACGCACTCGCGCCGGTGTTCGGCAGCCGCCCGCAATTGCGCTTCGAAACCGCCGACAGCCCGGCCCAATCCCTCCGCCAGCGTACCGAGCGCGCGCGCGATGAACGCCAGGCAGCCGCCGAGGAAGCGTTCATGGGCGACCCCGAGGTCCAGCGCCTGATCAACGAGCACGGCGCGCGCCTGGTGCCGGATTCCATCCGCCCCTACGACGCCGCCTGACACCGCCCCATCCTTCAACAAGACGAGTACACGAACATGCGCGGAAACATCGCCCAACTCATGCAGCAAGCGCAGAAGATGCAGGAAAACATGCAGCGCGCGCAGGAAGAACTGGCCAGCATCGAGGTGACCGGCAACGCCGGCGGCGGCATGGTCAGCGTCACCCTGACCGGCCGCATGGAGTGCCGCAAGGTGCGCATCGACCCCAGCGTCATCACCGATGCGGAAATGACCGAGGACCTGGTTGCCGCCGCCATCAACGACGCCGTCAACAAGGTCAACGCGGCCTCCCAGGAAAAGATGGGCGCGGCCACCGCGGGCATGCAGCTGCCGCCCGGCATGAAGATGCCGTTCTGATCCTGCCGCCTCCGCATCGATGACGTCCCCCTTGCTCGAACAGCTGGTCGAGGCCTTCCGGGTCCTGCCCGGGGTTGGCCAGAAGTCGGCCCAGCGCATGGCCTACCACGTGCTCGAACGCGAGCGCGCCGGGGGTCGGCGGCTTGCCGATGCGCTCGCCGCGGCGGTCGAGAAGATCGGCCACTGCGTGCGCTGCCGCGACTTCAGCGAGGAGGAGGTCTGCGCCACCTGCGCCAGCGCTTCGCGCGACGTGCACCAGCTGTGCGTGGTCGAGACGCCGGCCGACCGGCTCGCGATCGAGCAGGCAACCGGCTATCGCGGCCTGTACTACGTGCTGCAGGGGCGGCTGAGCCCGCTGGACGGCATCGGCCCCGGTGAGCTTGGGCTGGACCGGCTCGGCGCGCGCCTGGCCGAGGGCGAGGTATCGGAGATGATCATCGCGACCAACCCCACGGTCGAAGGCGAGGCCACCGCCCACTACCTTGGCCAGCTGGCGCGCCAGCACGGCGTCCGCCCCAGCCGCCTGGCCCATGGCGTCCCGCTGGGCGGCGAGCTGGAGTACGTCGACCGCGGGACGCTGTCGCACGCGTTCGGCACCCGCAGCGAGATGACCTGAAACGACCCCGGAGCACACCCATGACCGACGACACCATCTTCGGCAAGATCATCCGGCGCGAGATCCCGGCCGACATCGTCCATGAGGACGAGCACCTGATCGCCTTTCGCGACATCGCGCCGCAGGCACCGGTGCACGTGCTGTTCGTGCCCAAGACGCCGGTCGCCACGCTCAACGACCTGCAATCGTCCCAGGCGGACATCATCGGGCGGCTCGCGCTGGCGGCTGCCAAGTACGCCAGGCAGCAGGGCTTCGCCGAGGATGGCTACCGGATCGTGATGAACTGCAACGAGCACGGCGGCCAGACCGTGTTCCAGATCCACATGCACCTGCTCGCCGGTGCCCCGCTGGGCAGGTTCGGCACGCCGCAGCGCGTCGCCGACGCCGGCTGACCGCTTTCGCGCCCGGTTAAGCCTCGCCGGGTTCTCCTGCTTGCCGCCCCCATTCCCCTCATACAGACTGCCGGCATGACCTTCCGCTTCGCGACACTCATCCTCGTGCTGGCCCTGTCGGCCTGCGGCTTCCACCTGCGTGGCGCAATGGCGCTGCCGTACAACCTCGATCCGGTGAAGGTGGTCTCGACCGACCGCTACAGCCCGCTCGCCCTGACCCTGGCCGAGGCGCTGACGCGTGCCGGTGCCACGCCGGCAACCGCCGACACGGAAAACCCGGCGGTCCTGGAACTGCTGGCCGAGCGCTGGGGCGATACCCCGGTCAGCGTCGACGAGCGCGGTCGCGCGCAGGAGTTCAGCCTGCGCTACGCAGTAGTGTTCGAGCTGCGCAATGGTGACGGCACGCTGCTGGTGCCGCGGCAGAACATCGAACTCTCGCGCGACTACATTTCGGTGCCGGAGGCCTCCATCGGCACCGAGGGCGAGCGCGACATCCTCGTGCGCGAAATGCGCCGGGAGATGGCCGCCTCGGTGTTGCGTCGTATCGACGCGGCCGCCTCCGAGGGCGGTGTGGTCGGCGCCGACAAGGTGTTCATCGAGTTGACCGAAGCGGCCGAGGCCGCGATGGAAGCCGCCAACGCGATGCCGTTGCCCGACGTGGAAACGGAGCCGGCGGCCGACGCCGCCGACGACAAGGCGCCCGCCCAGCCGGCGCCCGAGCCCGACCCCGCGAACTGAGATGGAGCTGAAGCCGGAACAGCTGGCCGCCCAGCTCGAAGCCGGCCCGCTGTTGCCGGCGTACCTGATCGCCGGCACCGAGGTCCTCCGCGTGCTGGAAGGCGCCGATGCGGTGCGTGCGGCCGCCCGCGCCCAGGGCATCGACGAGCGCGAAGTGCTCGAGTTCGATGGCCGGCAGAGCGAGGACGACTGGAACGCCCTGCACGCGAGCCTGGCCGCGCCGAGCCTGTTTGCGAGCCGCCGCCTGATCGAGGTGCGCATCCCCTCCGGCAAGCCGGCCAAGCCGGGCGCGCAGATGATCGTCGACTATTGCCAGGCGCCGCCGCCGGACGTGGTGCTGCTGGTCACGACGGGCGACTGGTCGAGGAAGCATTCCGGCAAGTGGAGCGACGCCATCGGCCGCATCGGCAAGGTCGCGGTGGGCTGGCCCGTCAAGCCGCACGAGCTGCCCGACTGGATCGGTCAGCGCCTGCGTTCGCGTGGCCTGCAGGCCGACCGCGACGCGATCCAGCGGCTGGCCGAGCGGGTGGACGGCAACCTGCTGGCTGCCGCACAGGAAGTCGACAAATTGGCCCTGCTGGCCGACGGCGGGCGCCTGGACGTGGCCCGGATGGACGCCCTGGTGGCTGATGCGGCGCGCTTCGACGTGTTCCGCGTGCTCGACGCGGCCATGAACGGCCAGGCCGCACAGGTGGCGCGCATGCTGGCGCGCCTGCGGTCCGAAGGCGAAGCCGTGCCGGCACTGCTCGGCATGGTGGTGATGGAACTGCAACGCACCGCGGCGCTGGCGCGGATCAAGGCGGCCGGCGGCAACCTGTCGACCGAGTTCAAGGCGCAGCGCATCTGGGACTCCAAGCAGCCGATGTACCAGCGCGCGCTGCAGCGCCACCCTGCGCCGCGCTGGGATGCGTTCGTGTCGCAGGCGGGGCGGGTCGACCGCATCGCCAAGGGACGTGGTGTCCGGGGCGAGGACCCGGCCGACGCATGGCTGGCGCTGGAGCGGCTGCTGCTGGCCGTGGCCGAACCCCGTGCGACCCGGATGCTCGCGCGTGCCTGAGGTCGCCGTCCCGGCGCCTGCGTTGACCGTGTTCTACGGCGGCACCTTCGACCCGGTCCATTGCGGCCATCTCGGCGTGGCCCGGCATGCGCGCGACCGGCTGGACGCGACGATCCGGCTGATGCCCGCCGCCGACCCGCCGCACCGGGCGCCTCCGGGCGCCGATGCGGTCCACCGGGCGCGGATGCTCGACCTCGCGGTTGCGGGTGAGCCGCGGCTCACGGTGGACCGGCGCGAGCTGCAGCGGGCGACGCCCTCGTACAGCATCGACACGCTGCACGAGGTCCGCCGCGAACTGGGACCCAAAGCCCCGGTCGCGCTACTGGTCGGCGCCGACAGCCTGCTGGGCCTGTCGGGCTGGAAAGACTGGCAGGCCCTGTTCGGCCTCGCCCATTTCATCGTCGCCGAGCGTCGTGGCGTCGATATCGGCCGTTCGGTGCTGCCCGGACCGCTTGCGGAATTCCTCGCCGATCGCTGGACGGACGCCGTCGCAGCCTTGCACCAGGTGCCGGCGGGTCGGGTGCTGCGACTGCGCCAGCCGCTCCAGGACGGCTCGGCCACCGAGATCCGGGCGCGGGTCGCCGCCGGGCAATCGCTGGACGGGCTGGTGCCCCCGGCGGTGGCCGCCTACATCGCCCGTCACCACCTGTATGCAGCCGGGAACGCATCCTCGGCACGGTTATAATCCGCCTCCACCCGTTCCCAGAGTCCGCACTTGACCACACCCGCCCAAGTCATCAAGACCCGCCTGCCGAGCCCCCCACCCGCCGTCGAGGACCTGCTGCAGGCCGTACGCGAAGCGGTGGCGGAGCTGAAGGCCAAGGACACGGTCGAGATCGACGTGCGAGGCAAGAGCAGCGTCACCGACTTCATGGTGGTCGCCTCCGGCACGTCGTCGCGCCACGTCAAGTCGATCGCCGACGAGGTGGTCAAGTTCGCCAAGCGCCTGGACGTGATGCCGCTGGGCGTGGAAGGCGAGCGCGAGGCCGAGTGGGTGCTGGTGGACCTGGGCGACGTCGTCGTCCACGTGATGTTGCCGCGGGTGCGCGAGTTCTATGCGCTCGAGCGCCTGTGGACGGTCGGCGACGAGCCGCCGGAAGGCATCGACGAGTACGGCGACGACCACAGCGACGAGCAGGCTGACGACGGCTACCTGCGCGACAACTGATTCGCGCGGAGCGTCATCGCCTGCATTGACGGCGCCTTCGGGCGCCGTCCTGCGTTTGGGCGTGCACCGGTCGCACCGTAGGATGCCCGGATGAAAGCGAAACTGATTGCGGTGGGCGAGCGCGCGCCACGCTGGGTGGCCGAGGGTTTCGAGGAGTACCGCAAGCGGTTGTCGCACTGGTTGCCGCTGGAGCTCGTCGAAGTCGAACCCGGCATCCGTGGCAAGAACCGCGACGTCGCCCGGGCGACCGCGGACGAGGGCGCGCGGGTGCTCGCCGCGTTGCCGAAGTCGCCGCTGGTGGTCACGCTCGATGGTCGAGGACGGCCGTGGAGCTCCGAGCAACTGGCGCAGCGGCTCGAGCACTGGCGCGGGCAGGGCCGGGACCTGGCGTTGCTGATCGGCGGGCCGGAAGGCCACGCCGACGACGTGCTGGCGCGGGCGGACGAATCCTGGTCGCTGGGCCCGCTGACGCTGCCGCACATGCTGGTCAGGCTGGTCGCCGCCGAGCAGCTGTACCGGGCGGCAGCCATGCTCGCCAACCATCCGTACCACCGCGCCTGACCTGGGAAGGGCGCCGCGAATTCGCGGCGCCCGGGCCCTCACCGCAGCGAGAACGTGATTGGCACGCGCCCGATCGCCTGCACCGGGCGGCCGTCGCGCACCGCCGGCTGGAACCGCCAGTGGGCGAGCACGTGCCGCAGCGCCGCGCGATCCAACTCCCGTTCGCCACTGCTGCCGACGATGCTCACCTCCAGCGGCGTGCCGTCGACGTCGACGAGGACCTCAAGCAGCACGGTGCCCTCGATACCCGCACGCAATGCACGGCGCGGGTAGGGCGGCGGCGGCGCGGCGGCGTAGCGAAGTGCTGCACCGGACATCACCGCGACAGAGGTTGCACTGGCCGGGACGGCCGGCGTTGCATCGGGCGTCGCGGGGAGGGCCGGCAGATCGCCCGTCACCGCGTCCACCACCGGCTGCGGGGACGGAACCTGGGTGACGTGCCGCGGAGTCGGCGTCGCCGCGGGCTGCGGCGTGACCCGCGGCTGTTCGACCGGTACCAGGATCGGTTCGATCCGCGGCTCGGGCACGGCCGGCAACCAGTCGACCTCGGTGCGGGTCACGTCCGGCCCCGGGGCGACGATACGCAGCGGCACCATCAACAGCATCAGCAGTACGACATTGATCGAGATCGCGCCCGCACCGGCCGCGATCCGGTTCCCGTCCAGCCCCGACAAATGGCCGCCGTGTCCACGCGAAAGGCCTGCATGCACCATGGTCCACCTCCTCTGTCTGCCGTTGTAGGTTGCAAACGTGCGGGCGCGGCGGGCGGGGTTACGGATCGTCGGGACGACCCGGGGTTACAGCTTCATGCACGCCGCGCCCACGTCTTGAACCTCCTCCGTACGCTTGCGTACAGCAAGAGACTGCCGAGGAACGGCCCGGCCCCGGCGACGGACGGCAGCGCGCGTTGTGCAAGCGCCCCGTGAGCAGGATCAAGTAAAAGCCCGCGGTTTCCCGCGGGCCTGCATGGATGAGGCGCTGTCTGCCGGACGGTCAGTCGTCGGCGGCGCCGGGGTGGGTCTCCGGTTCGCGGTCGAGTCCGCCGCGGTCGGGATTCTCCCGTTTCCGCGGGTGTGGCTGGCGGGCATCCTCCCGGTCACGCGGGTTGGGGTCGGCGTAACCCGCATTGCCTTCCGGCTCGGGCGACGCGGCGGGCGGGGTGGTCTTGTCGGGGCCGGCCATGATCAACGCCCCAGCTCGAACACGACGTCCAGGTTGACCGACAGGGTGCTTTCACCCGGTGCGATCGGTGTCCCGGCCTCGGCCTTGTCCATGCGCGCCATCGCCATCATCGGGACGGGCGGTCCAAAGCCGCCGTTGCCTTCGCTGATGCTGACGATGCGACGGACCTCCATGCCCAGCGTCTGCGCATACATCTGCGCGCGGGCACGTGCCTTCTCGATCGCGGCGCGGCGGGCCTCGTCGTAGGCGCCTTCCTTGTCGTCGACCTCGAAGCTGGGGCCGTTGATCTGGTTGGCGCCCACCGCGACCAGCGCATCCATGATCCCGCCCAGCTCACCGATCTTGCGGACCGTGATGTCGACGGTGTTGCGTGCCTCGTAACCGGTGATGGTCGGCGGCTGGTTGTCGGCATAGCGGTACTGCGGGTGCAGGTTGACCCCGCTGGTGCGGATGTCGCGCTCGGCGATGCCGGCCTTGCGGATCGCGTCGACCACGCGGGTCATCTGTGCGGCGTTGGCGCGCATCGCCGCGTTGGCGTCGGCAGCCTGGGTGACCACGCCGGTCGACAGGTGGGCGATGTCGGGCACGCGGGTGGTCTCGGCCTGGGCCGATACCGACAGCAGGGTCCCGTCGGTGCTGACGGCGGCAGGCAGGGTCTGGGCATGGGTCGGCATGGCGGCGGCTCCGAGTGCGAGGGCGGTGGCCAGGGCCAGCGCGCGCAGGCCGAGCGAAGGGATGGAGCGGGTCGTCGTTTGACGCATGGAAGCTTCCTTTGTGATCGCCGTGAGGGTCTGGCGAGGGGGGTGAACGAACCGTGAGTCCGGACGGGGTCGAGCGGCCCGGTTTCGGCTGGCGCTCAGTCAGTGCGGGTTATGCTTTCGACCGCCTGAACACGTGCACCCGGCGATACATGGGGGGTTGTCGCCGCTTCGCCTGCGCTGTTCCCCTCCTTCCCTGCGCGTCCAGCAACTGGTTTGCCGGCTACGCCTACCGGACCTCGCCCATCCCGATGCTCTACCTCGCTTCCAAATCGCCGCGACGCCGCGAACTGCTGGGCCGACTCGGCGTGGCGTTCGGGCTGATCGACCTGGACATTCCCGAGCAGCGCCGGGCCGGCGAACCCGCCGTCGATTACGTCGTGCGCGTCGCGGGCGAGAAGGCCCGGGCGGGGCTGGCCGAGGTGGTCGCCGACCCCGATGCGCTGGTGCTCGGTTCCGACACCGAAGTGATCCTCGACGACGAGGTCTTCGGCAAGCCGGCCGATGCCGACGATGCGCGCGCGATGCTGCGCCGGCTCGCTGGCCGGACCCACCAGGTGGTCTCGGCGGTATCGCTGCTGTCGCATTCGGGCGGGTCCCATGCCCTCGCGGTCTCGCACGTGACCTTTGCCGAACTCGACGATGCGGTGATCGATGCCTACGTCGCCGCTGGCGACGCGTTCGGCAAGGCCGGGGCCTACGCCATCCAGGGCGTGGCCGAAACCTTCGTCACCCGGCTGGACGGCAGCCATTCGGCCGTCATGGGCCTGCCGATGCGCGAGACCGCCGTCCTGCTGGCCGAAGCCGGCCTCGGACCGCTGGCGGTGCCGGCATGACCGAGGAGATCCTGGTCAACGTCACCCCGCGCGAAACCCGCGTCGCGGTGGTCGAGAACGGCATGCTGCAGGAGCTACACATCGAGCGTGGCTGGCGCCGCGGCGTGGTCGGCAACATCTACAAGGGCCGGGTGCAGCGGGTCATGCCCGGGATGCAGGCGGCGTTCGTCGACGTCGGCCTGGACCGCGCGGCATTCCTGCATGCGGCCGACATCGCGCGCCCGCCGCCGGTGGGCAACGCCGAGGGCGAGGAGGCGCCGCTGCCACCCACGCCGACGCCGCCGATCGCCGAGCTGCTGCGGGACGGGCAGGAGATCATCGTCCAGGTGGTCAAGGACCCGATCGGCAGCAAGGGCGCCCGCCTGACCACCCAGATCAGCATCCCTTCGCGTTACCTCGTGCTGCTGCCGCGGACGCGGGTGGTGGGCGTCTCGGCACGGATCGAGGACGAGGTCGAGCGCGCTCGGCTGAAGACCTTCGTCGCCGGCCTCGCCGCGGCGGACGAGCCGCACGGCTACATCGTCCGCACCAACGCCGAGTCCCAGCCCGAGGAAGCGCTGGCCGAGGACATCGCCTACCTGAGCCGTGCGTGGAAGCTCATCTCCGAGCGCTCCGGCAGCGCACATGTCGGCCAGTGCGTGTACGAGGACCTGACCCTGCCGCTGCGCGCGGTGCGCGACCTGATGCGGCGCGACGTCGAGAAGGTGCGGGTCGACTCGCGCGAGACCTGCGACCGGCTGCGGGTGTTCGCCGCGCAGTTCATGCCGGGACTTGCCGAGAAGATCGAGCATTACGCCGGCGCGCGCCCGATCTTCGACCTGTACGGCGTCGAGGACGAGATCGGCCGCGCGCTGGAGAAGCAGGTGCCGCTGAAGTCCGGCGGTTACCTGGTGATCGACCAGACCGAGGCGATGACCACGATCGATATCAACACCGGCTCCTTCCTGGGCCAGCGCAACCTCGAGGAAACCGTCTACCGGACCAACCTGGAGGCCGCGCAGTCGGTCGCGCGCCAGCTGCGGCTGCGCAACCTGGGCGGCATCATCATCATCGACTTCATCGACATGACCGATGCCGAGCACAAGCGGCAGGTACTGCGGCAGCTGGAGAAATCACTCGCCCGCGACCACGCCAAGACTACGGTCTACGACTTCTCGCCGCTGGGCCTGGTCGAGATGACCCGCAAGCGCACCACCGAGAGCCTGGAGCACCAGCTCAGTGAGCCGTGCCACGAGTGCGGCGGGCGCGGGATGCTCAAGACCCCCGAGACCGTGACCTACGAGATCTTCCGGGAGATCGTCCGGCAGGTGCGCCAGTTCGACGCCGCCCGCCTGCTGGTGATGGCCTCGCCGAAAGTCGTCGCGCGGATCACCGAGGAGGAGTCCGCGGCCGTGGCCGAGCTGGAGGAGTTCCTCGGCAAGTCGATCCGGTTCCAGGCCGACGACCAGTACGCGCAGGAGCAGTTCGATGTCGTACTGCTCTGAGCTGGACTGACCGATGACCTCGTTGCGCCGCCACCTGCGCATGGCCCGCCGTGGCCTGGGCTACACCGTCGCGATCGCGCTGGTGCTGGTGGCGCTGGTGCTCGGCGTGGCCAGCCAGGTGCTGCCGCTGGCCGAGCGCAACCCCGACCGCATCGCGCAGTGGCTGAGCCAGCGTGCCGGGCGGCCCCTGGCGTTCGACCGGGTCGAGACCGAGTGGACCCGCCGCGGCCCGCTGCTGCGCCTGGACAACCTGCGGGTTGGCGAGGGCGGGCAGGCGTTCACCGTCGGCGACGCCGAGATGCTGGTGTCGATCTACGCCGGTCTGCTGCCGGGCACACCGCTGTCCGAGCTGCGGGTCCGCGGCCTCGACCTCACCCTTGAGCGCACCCCGGACGGTCGATGGCACGCGCGTGGCCTTCCCGGCCAGCAGCAGTCGGGGGCCGACCCGTTCGACGCGCTGGAGCGGCTTGGCGAGTTGCAGGTGATCGACGCCCGCCTCGCGGTGGTTGCGCCGGCGCTGGGCATCGATACGCACCTGCCGCAGGTCGACCTGCGCCTGCGCGTGGACGGCCAGCGGTTGCGCGCCGGCGTACGCGCGTGGCCGGCCCGGGGCGGCTATGACAGCCAGCCGGTGGAAGGCGTGCTGGAGCTCGACCGTTCCAGCGGCGACGGCCGGGTCTATGCGGGTGCGCGACGGGTCGACCTGTCGCACTGGGCGCCGTTGCTGGACCTGATGGGCGTCGCGGCGGAGGCAGGCAACGGCCGCGCCGAGGCCTGGGCGCGGCTGGACGGCCTGCGCGTGGCGGAGGTGACCGCCCAGGGGGAGCTCGCCGCGGTTGTGCTGCGCGGCACGCCGCTCGGCCCCGGCGCACCCGCGCCCCGCATGCGCCTGCAGAAGGTGGACGCGTTGGCGCGGTGGCAACAGGTCGACGGCGGCTGGCGGGTCGACGCGCCCCGCCTGCAGCTCACGACCGACGACGGCGCCAGCCGGCTCGACGGCCTGCGGCTGGCCGGTGGCACGCAGTACGGCCTGAGCGCGGAACAGCTCGACATCGCCCCGTTGGCGGCGGTTGCCTCGCTCAGCGACCGCGTACCGGCCGGCCTGCGCCGCTGGATCCTGCAGGCGCGCCCGCAGGCGTCGCTGCGCGACGTCGCGGTTGCCGGCGAGCGTGGCGGCCCATTGCACGCGGTCGCGCGGATCAACGGATTCGGGTTCGCGCCGGTCGGCGACCGTCCCGGCATGCGGGGACTCGCCGGGCGGTTCGAGGGCGATGCCGACGGGTTCCGGTTCGTGCTCGACCCGGCATCGTCCTGGGTGTTCGACTGGCCGAGTGGCTTCGGCCGGGCCCATGCGGCAACGCTGGACGGCACGCTCACCGGCTGGCGCGACGGCGACGGCTGGCGGGTCGGCACCGACGCGCTGCGCATCGCCGGCGACGACTTCGGCGCGACCGCGCGCGGCAGCCTGTGGTGGCAGGGTGATGGCAGCCGCCCGTGGCTCGACCTGGCCGCGACCGTCGACGAGACCGCACTGCCGGTGGCCAAGCGCTTCTGGATCCGCCACCTGATGTCGGCCAACCTCGTCGACTGGCTCGACACCGCGCTGGTGGCCGGCACTGTGCAGGACGGCAAGGCGCTGGTGGCCGGCGACCTGGACGACTGGCCGTTCGAGGACAACGACGGCCGCTTCGAGGCCACCGCGCACATCGCCGACGCGACCGTGCGTTTCCAGCCGGACTGGCCGGCCGCCGAGCAGGTCGACCTGGACGCGGCGTTCATCGCCGACGGCTTCTCGCTCGAAGGCAACGGCGCGCTGGGCGGCATTGCGATCGGTGAGCTCGCCGCCGGCATCGACCACTACGACGGCGGGCGCCTGGCGGTCGACGCGCAGGGCCGGGCCGATGCGGTCGAACTGGTCCGCCTGCTGCGGGCCAGTCCGTTGCGCGAGCTGCACCCGGAGACGTTCGACAGCGTGCGTGCCAGCGGCCCGGCGGCGGTCGACTTCCACCTGCGGTTGCCGCTGGAGCGCGACGCGACACTGGCGATCAACGGCGACGTCGAACTCGCCAACGCGCGCCTGTCCGATCCGCGCTGGGACCTGTCGTTTGACCGGGTCAACGGCCGCGCCGAATTCACCCGCGCCGGTTTCCATGCCGAGAACCTGCAGGTGCGTCATGCGGGGCGCCCGGGCGTGCTGCGGCTACGCGCCGGCGACGGACACGTAAAGGCGCGTGGCAACCTGTTCGAGGCCGCGGTCGAGGCGGAGTTCGGCATCGACGAGCTGTTGGACCGTGCCGAGCCGCTGGCCTGGCTGGAGCCACACGTCGATGGCCGCTCGCGCTGGAACCTCGAAGTCGCCGTGCCCAAGGGCTCGACGGGCGACACCGCGCGCCTGCAACTGCGGTCCGACCTGGCCGGCACCACGCTCGCGTTGCCCGCCCCCCTGAGCAAGCCGTCCGCCGCGACACTGGCGACGACGGTCGAGATCCCCCTGCCGCTGGACGCGGGTGAGGTCCGTGTCAGCCTCGGGCAGCGGTTGGGCGTCCGCGCGCGCACCGTCGGCGACCGCACCGGCATCCGCATCGCCCTCGGCGGCAATCGCGTGGACCAGCCGCCGCCGGCGTCGGGACTGGTGGCCACCGGCCGTGCCGATACCCTGGATGCGATCGAATGGCTCGGACTGGTGCGGGGCGGCAGTGCGGGCCCCTCGTCGGGCCGGCCGGGCGATGGCAGCCTGCCGCTGCAACGCATCGACGTCACCGCCGCGCGCCTGCAACTGCTCGGCGGGGTGTTTCCCGACACGCGCCTGCTGGTGGTACCGGCCCCGGACGGGGCGATCGCGGCGCGGGCGGAAGGTGCGTCGCTTCAGGGCGAGTTGCTGCTGCCGGCGGGCGACGAAGCCGTCGCCGGAAAGTTCAGCCGGGTCCACTGGCGCAGCGCGCGGGCGGGGACGGGCGCTGCCACCGGCACCGGGGCCAGTGCGGACAGGCCTGCGGCGCGCGCCGCGGTGGCCACGACCGCCTCGCCGGCGCAAAACGGCAGTGCCGCGTCGGGCATCAACCCGGCCGACATCCCGCCGTTGCTGATCGAGGTCGACGACCTGCGCCTGGCCGATGCCCATCTCGGCAAGGCCAGCCTGCGGACCCGGCCGACCGGTGCGGGCATGCGCGTCGACCAGTTGCAGGCGCGCAACGGCAAGCAGCTGATCGAACTCAGCGGCAGCTGGCTGGGCCACGGCGGCAGCGAGCGGACCCACCTCACCGCGAAGGTCGACAGCGAGGACTTCGGGCGCCTGCTGACCGGCCTGGGCCACGGCGGACGGCTGGCCGGTGGCCACGGACAGGTACGGCTCGACGCGGGCTGGACCGGCAGCCCGGCCGAGTTCGACGTCGGCGTGCTGGACGGCGACCTGACCCTCGCCGCACGCGATGGCCGGCTGCTCGAGGTCGAGCCGGGCGCGGGCCGGGTGCTCGGCCTGCTGAGCATCGCCGAGCTGCCGCGTCGGCTGTCGCTGGATTTCCGCGATTTCTTCTCGAAAGGGTTCGCGTTCAACCACGTCGAGGGCCGCATCAGCTTCGACCGGGGCCGCGCGAGCAGCGACAACCTGCAGATCGACGGCCCGGCGGCGGAGATCAACATCCGTGGCGCGGCCAACCTGCGGGAAGAGACCTTCAACCAGACGATCGAGGTGCTGCCCAAGACCGGCAACCTGCTGACGGCGGTGGGCGCGATCGCTGGCGGTCCGGTCGGCGCGGCGATCGGCGCGGCCGCCAACGCGGTGCTGCAGAAGCCGCTTGGGCAGATCGGTGCCAAGACCTACAAGGTCACCGGCCCGTGGGAGGAACCCAAGGTGGAGGTGATCAGCCGCGAACAGGGGCGCCTGTCGGCCGCCAAGGCGGCTCCCGCCGGTTGAAGCCCCGGGCCGCGCCCGCATATCGTCGGGATACGCACCCACGCGATGCCACGCGGACTCCCCATGACGTTACCGCTGCAACTGGCCGAATCCCGGCTCCTGCTGCCTTCCGGCCTCGACGCCGGCGGCCTCGAACGCACCTTCGGCACCCTGCTCGGGCCGGGCATCGACTTCGGCGACCTGTATTTCCAGCACGCCCGGCGCGAGAGCTGGATGGTCGAGGACGGCATCGTCAAGGACGGCGCCCACTCGATCGAGCAGGGCGTCGGCGTACGCGCCATCAGCGGCGAGAAGACCGGTTTCGCCTATTCGGACGAGATCAATGCGGCCGCGCTCATCGAAGCGTCCAAGTCGGCCCGCGCGATCGCCCGTGACGGCTCGACCGTCACGACCCGTTCGCTGGTGCGCGGCAACGCGCTCGACCTCTATCCCAGCGATGACCCGATCGACTCGCTGCCCAACGAAGCCAAGGTCGAGGCGTTGCGCACGCTGGACCGCCTGCTGCGCGCGGCCGATCCGCGGGTCAAGCAGGTGATGGTCAGCCTGGCGGGCGGGGTCGATACCGTGCTCGTGGCGCGCAGCGACGGCGTGCTTGCCGCCGACGTGCGGCCGCTTGTGCGGCTCAACGTGCAGGTGATCGTCGAGCAGAACGGCCGCCGCGAGAGCGGTTACACCGGCGGCGGCGGGCGCTACAGCTACACCGAGCTGCTCGCCGACGGCAAACCCGAGGCCTGGGCGCGCGAGGCGTTGCGGCAGGCACTGGTCAACCTCGAAGCGGTCGACGCGCCGGCCGGCGTGATGCCGGTGGTGCTCGGCAGCGGCTGGCCCGGCGTGTTGCTGCACGAGGCGGTCGGCCACGGGCTGGAGGGCGACTTCAACCGCAAGGGCACGTCCACCTACGCCGGCCGCATGGGCCAGCGCGTGGCATCGCCGGGCGTGACCATCGTCGATGACGGCACCCTCCCGGGCCGCCGTGGCTCGCTCAACATCGACGACGAAGGCGAGCCGACCCAGTGCACGCCGCTGATCGAGGACGGCGTGCTCACGGGTTACATGCAGGACTCGCTCAACGCCCGCCTGATGGGCATGAAGCCGACCGGCAACGGTCGCCGCGAGTCGTTCGCGCACCTCGTGATGCCGCGCATGACCAACACCTACATGCTCGCCGGCCAGCACGATCCGGAGGAGATGATCCGCTCGGTCAAGAAGGGCCTGTACGCGGTCAACTTTGGTGGCGGCCAGGTCGACATCACGAGCGGCAAGTACGTGTTCTCGGCGACCGAGGCCTACCTGATCGAGGATGGCAAGGTGACCGCGCCGGTCAAGGGCGCGACCCTGATCGGCAACGGCCCGGAAACCATGCAGAAGGTGCGCATGATCGGCCACGACCTCGCGCTGGACGAGGGCGTCGGCGTCTGCGGCAAGGACGGCCAGAGCGTGCCGGTCGGCGTGGGCCAGCCCTCGCTGCTGATCGACGGCCTGACGGTGGGCGGCACCCAGGCGTGACGCCCTTGGCGTGCGCCCGCCAGGCCTGCCCGTCGACCGGACTAGTCGTCGGTATCCGGCACGTCCTCGTCGGGCATGTCATCCGACGTCGTGCCGGCGGTGGCGCCGGCCAGGATCAGCTCGCGCAGGTGGCGGAACAGTTCGCGGAACGCACGCGGCGGCTTGTTGCGCTTGCGCTCTTCCAGCGTGTTGCGCACCAGCTGGCGCAGGGCCTGCCGGTCCGCATCGGGGTACTGGCCGATCAGTTCGGCCAGCGCGGCGTCGCCCTCGGCCAGCAGGCGGTCGCGCCAGGCTTCGACCCGGTGCATGGCCGCCACCTCGCGCCGGGCGGCGTCGCCCTTTTCATCCAGCGCGTCGCGGATCGCGTCCAGTACCTCGTCATCCTCGCGGCGCATCTGCTTGGCCAGGAACGCCAGCTGCCGCTTGTGCGCGATGTGCGAGGTGATGCGGCGGGACTCGCGGATGTGCGGCAGCAGCGACTCCGGCACCGGCAGCTTCGCCAGCTGCGCATCGGTCAACGCAACCAGCTGCTGGCCCAGGTTCAGTATTTCCAGCGCATCGCGCCGCTGCTGGCTGCGGCTGTCGCCCAGGAACTCACCGGTTTCTTCGTCTCTGCCGCGCATCGTCGTGTCCGTTTATGGGCATCGCGCGCAACCGCGGCGCATGCCGTGCAAGAACTGAAAGGATAAGTCATTGAACGACATCGCCCCCGCCACCGCGCCCTTCCACGCCGACAGCGAGGCGCGCCTGGACGCGCTCGCAGTCCTCTCCCAGCGTCTGCTGGAGGCCGCCCGCGCCGCCGGCGCCGACCAGGCCGAGGTGTCGTGCTCGGAGGATGCCGGCCTCAACGTCAACGTCCGCATGGGCGAGGTCGAGACCGTCGAGTCCACCCGTGACCGCGGCATCGCCGTCACCGTGTACTTCGGCGGGCGCAAGGGCAGCGCCTCCACGGCCGACCTGCGCGAGGAAAGCCTGGCCGCAACAGTCGACCAGGCCTGCGCGATCGCCCGCCATACCGAACACGACCCTGCGGCCGGGCTGGCCGACGCGGGGTTGATGGCCACCGACCTGCGCGAGTTCGACAGCTGGCACCCATGGGCGGTCGAGGCCGACCAGGCGATCGACCTCGCGCTGGCCTGCGAACAGGCCGGGCGCGACTTCGACCCGCGGCTGGAGAACTCCGACGGCGCCTCGGTCGGCAGTGGCAGCAGCCTGTCGGTGTACGCCAACTCGCATGGCTTCGTCGGCCGCGAGCGCAGCACCCAACATAGCCTGGGGTGCGCGCTGATCGCCGGTCGCGGCGCCGACATGCAGCGCGACGGCTGGTACACCATCGCGCTGTCGGCCGACGAGCTGGAATCAGCCGCGACCGTGGGCCGAAAGGCGGCCGAACGCGCGGTGTCGCGCCTGTCGCCGCGCCAGGTGCCGACCGGCGAGTACCCGGTGCTGTTCTCGGCCGAGGTCGCACGATCGCTGATCGGCCACCTGCTGGGCGCGGTGTCCGGCGGCGCGCTGTACCGCCGCGCGAGCTTCCTGGTCGACTCGGTGGGGCAGGCGCTGTTCCCCGAGTGGTTCGCGATCGACGAGCGGCCCTTCCTGCCGCGCGGTTTCCGCTCGGCCTCGTTCGATGCCGAGGGCGTGGCCACGCGCGATTCCTCGCTGGTCGCGGGGGGCGTGCTGCAGCGCTACATCCTGGGCAGCTATTCCGCGCGCCGCCTCGGCCTGCAGACCACCGCCAATGCCGGCGGCGTGCACAACCTGCAGGTGGCGGCCAACGCCGGCGACCTGGACGCGATGCTGGCCGGCATGGGGCGCGGCCTGTTGGTGACCGAGCTGATGGGACAGGGCGTCAACACCATCACCGGCGACTATTCGCGCGGCGCGGCCGGGTTCTGGATCGAGGATGGCAAGCCGCAGTACGCGGTCGACGGCATCACCATCGCCGGCAACCTGCGTGCCATGTACCAGGCGATCGAGGCGGTCGGCAGCGACGTCGATCCGCGCTCGCACGTGCGCACCGGCTCGATCCTGGTCGGACGGATGACGGTCGCCGGCGAAGGCTGACCGTGACCGACGGCGGTTGACCGCTCACCCCTGCGGCGCGACAGTCGGGGTCCGGTCCTCCAGGGAGACAAGGCACGTGAACACCAGCGAGAACGACCCGTACGAAAGCGACCCGCGCGGCACGCCGCCGCCGTTCGACCCGCCTCCTGCCGATGAGTCCGTGGCGGCCAGCGGCATCTCGGCCGAGGAGCGCCAGTGGGCGATGTTCGCCCACCTGTCCGCGCTGGTCGGCGGCCTGCTGACCTCCGCCGCCGGCGGCTGGGGCACCTTTATTGGCCCGCTGGTCATCTGGCTGGTCAAGAAGGACACCATGCCGTTCGTCAACGACCAGGGTAAGGAAGCGCTCAACTTCAACATCACCGTCGCGATCATCTGCCTCGCGCTGGTGCTGCTGTCGATCGTCACGCTCGGCATCGGCCTGATCATCGCGATCCCGGCCTGGGTGATCGTCGGCATCGCGTGGCTGGTATTGACCATCCTCGCGGCGGTCAAGGCCAACGAAGGCGTTGCCTATCGCTATCCGCTGACGCTGCGGCTGATCAAGTAGACCTCGCAACCGTGGGTCGGCCGTCGAGGCGGCCGGCCCACGCACGCATCACCGATCCCGTTCCACCGCCAGCCGGCCGAGCGCACGCAGCCCGTCGGCACGGTCGCCGAAGGGCGCGAGCGCGGCGTCCATCGCCCGGGACAGCTCATCCAAGCGCTGGCGCGAAGCCGTCATCCCCAGCAGGGCGGGGAAGGTCGCCTTGTCCTGTGCCGCGTCCTTGCCGGCGGTCTTGCCGAGCGTGGCGCTGTCGCCCTCGACATCGAGGATGTCGTCGCGGACCTGGAAGGCCAGCCCCAGCGCGTCGGCGTAGCGGTCCAGCGCGTCGAGCGCATCGTCATCGGCATCGCCGCACAGCGCGCCCATGCGGACCGCTGCACGGATCAGCGCCCCGGTCTTGAGCGCGTGCAGTTGTTCCAGGTCGCCAACCGTCATCGCGTGGCCGTTGCCGGTGGCGTGCAGGTCGAGTGCCTGCCCCCCGCACATGCCGGCCGCGCCCGCCGCGCTGGCGAGCGTGCGCAGCAACTCCACCCGGATGGGGGGCGAGCCGGGTGCATCGGCGAGCACGGCGAAGGCCAGCGACTGCAGCGCATCGCCAGCCAGGATCGCGGTGGCCTCGTCGAAGGTGACGTGCACGGTCGGCTGGCCCCGCCGCAGGTCGTCGTCGTCCATCGCCGGCAGGTCGTCGTGCACCAGCGAATAGGCATGGATCAGCTCGATCGCGACCGCCGGTGCGTCCAGCAGCGCAGGGTCGGCGTTGAACAGCGCACCGCTGGCGTGGACCAGCAGGGGGCGCATGCGCTTGCCGCCCAACAGCACGGCGTGCCGCATCGCCGCGTGCAGGCGTTGCGGGGCACGATTGTCGGCGGGGAGGGCGCGGTCGAGGGCGGCGTCGGTGCGTACGCGCCACGCGGCCAGTTGCGGCTCAGGCATCGGCCGACGCGGGCGGGTCGAACGGTTGCCCGCTGGCCGGATCCTGCGGATCGCTCAGCAGGCGCACGCGCAGTTCGGCCTGCTCAAGCGCGGTCTGGCAGCGGCGGTACAGCCCGACCCCGCGTTCGTAGGCGGCGAGCGACTCTTCCAGGCTCATCTCGCCGTGCTCCATCTTCTCGACCAGTTGCTCGAGCGCGTCGAGCGAGGTCTCGAAATCGGCGACGGGCGAGGCTTCGGGTTCGGCTTTGCGTGGCATGCGGCAAGTGTGGAGGGCGACCGGGGGCGGGTCAACGCGGCCCAAGGGCAACGCGCACAACCGGATGCGGACGTGGATGGCCGGGTTCTACGCCGGGTGCCACGCAAGCGCGACATTGCGCTCCTGCAACCATGCCTGCATCCGCGCCGACAGCACGCGGTCTCCTGCCGCCAGCAGTTCGCCATTGGGGGTCGACAGCAGCGGCATCCGGGGCCGTTCCCATGGCGGCACGCCGCGATCCTGCAGGACGTGCTTGAGCAGATGTGAGTGCGCGCGGCCGGGCAAGGTGATGCGTTCGCCGCCGCGGCGGACGTGGACGATGACGGGTGGATCGAAGGCGGCCCGCTCCGCGCCAGCCGACGGCGCAAGCGGGCACAGCTGCAACGTCCCGCCGCCGTGCAGGGGTAGCGGCGCAAGGCCGTCCCAACGTGCCTGCCAGTCCGGCGGCAGGCCGGGCTGCAGTCGGGCGGCATGCAGCAGGTCGCGCCATGCGTGGACCGCGGCGCCCGCCCATGCGTAGCGGGGCGTGGCATCGCTGCGGGCGGGCAGCAGTTCGGATTCGATCCGCGCGACGCCGCCGGCGGGCAGCGGCGGCAGGCCGAGGCCGGCGATCCAGCGGCGGAGTACGCGCGCGCGCCTTTCGGGTGGGAGGCGCACCAGCGCGGCACGTGACAGCAGTGCCGGTTGTCCCGGCAGCCCGCACGCCTGTAGTGCGTCGGTGTCACCCGCGTCCAGCAGGACGGCTGCCTCCCCACACAGGTCGGCCGAGCGGGCCATCGCCGCCGCGGCGTGGGGCCAGCGTGACGCCAGCAGCGGCATCACCCGGTGGCGCAGGAAGTTGCGGTCGAACGCCTCGTCGGTGTTGGAGGGATCCTCGATCCAGTCCAGCCCGTGCGCAGTCGCGTAGGACAGCAGGGATGCGCGTGGCAGCTGCAGCAGCGGGCGCCAGAGATGGCCGCGCCCGAAGTCGCGCCACGCCGGCATCGCCGCCAGGCCATCGGGGCCCGAGGCCCGCAATGCACGCAGCAGGAAGGTTTCGGCCTGGTCGTCGCGATGATGGGCCAAGGCCAGGACTTCGCCCGCGACCAGCCCTTCGGCAAAGGCGGCCCGCCGCGCCCGCCGCGCCGCGCCCTCGATGCCGAGTCCGTCCTCGCGCGACACCGTCACGCGGGAGACCGTCAGCGGTACGCCGAGCGCCGCGCAGGCGGCCTCGCACCGGCCGACCCATGCATCGGCGTGCGCGTGCAGGCCGTGGTGGACATGCCACGCGCGCAGCCCGCGGACACGCACCTCCGGCTCCGATGCGAGCCGATGCAGCAGGACCGTCGAATCGAGCCCACCGCTCAATGCGACGCAGACCTGCGCGTCGGGAAGAGCGGGAAGGGGCAGGGCGGTGCCCATGGCGGCGCGCCCGGGGTGTCTGGCCCGCCTACGGGCGCCAGTTGCGGCGGCGGCCGGCCGGCGCGTCGTCGGGATCGCGATCGGCCGCGTCGTCGCGGTGGTTCGCCACCGGCGGCGCCAGCATGCAGCTGGCGGCCACCAAAAGGCAGGCCGCCGACAACCCGGCAAAGCCCATCGCAACCAGCACGTTGACCGACAGCGCGAACCAGATGCCGACCCCGAACAGCAGGCCGACGATCGCCCAGTACTTCGCAGCGCGGCGGCCGAACATCATGCCGCCTCGTACGCGCCGTAGCCGCGCAGGCGCTCGTAACGGCGCTGCAGCAGGTCGGCGGTGGAAAGGGCCTCGAGCGTGTCGAGCTCGTTCATCAGCACGGTCTTCAGTCGGGTCGCGATCTGCCGCGGATTGCGGTGGGCGCCGCCGGTCGGCTCGCGCACGACCTTGTCGACCAGCCCCAGGCCGTGCAGGCGCGTGGCGGTCAGGCCGAGCTGCTCGGCCGCGTCCTTGGCCTTGCCGGCGTCCTTCCAGAGGATCGAGGCGCAGCCTTCGGGTGAGATCACCGAGTACGTGCTGTATTGCAGCATCACCGTGCAGTCGCCGACGCCGATCGCCAGCGCGCCGCCGGAGCCACCCTCGCCGATGACGGTGCAGATGATCGGCACCTTCAGCTCGGCCATCTCCAGCAGGTTGCGCGCGATCGCCTCGGACTGGCCGCGCTCCTCCGCGCCGATACCGGGGTAGGCGCCGGGGGTATCGATGAAGGTCAGGATCGGCAGGTCGAAGCGCTCGGCAAGCTTCATGAGGCGCAGCGCCTTGCGGTAGCCCTCCGGGCGCGGCATGCCGAAGTTGCGGCGGATCTTGCTCTTGGTGTCGCGGCCCTTCTCGTGGCCGATGATCACCACGCTGCGGCCGTCGATACGGCCCAGCCCGCCGACGATGGCGGCATCGTCGCTGTAGGCGCGGTCGCCGGCCAGTTCCTGGAACTCGTCGCACATCACCCGGATGTAGTCGTTGGTGTGCGGCCGGGCCGGGTGGCGCGCCAGCTGCGACACCTGCCAGGGCGAGAGGTCGCGGAAGATCTGCGCGGTCCGCTTGCGCAGCTTGTCCCGCAGCGCGTGGACTTCGGCATCGGCGTCCACCGCCGAGCCGTGGCTGGCGTGGCGCAACTCCTGGATCTTGGCTTCCAGGTCGGCGATGGGCTGTTCGAAGTCGAGGTAGTTCGGGTTCATGCGGTGCTTGTCTCGGGCAGGCGGGCTGCCGGTCAATCGGGACAGTCTAGCCGACCGCCCCGGGCCGTACCGAGCCGTCCGGCCGGCGCGCGGTGCCGTCCGCCACACGCCGCCGCGACCGCCGCCGGTGCATGCTCGTGGCTTCGCACTTGGAGGATCGACCTTGCCCCGCCTGTTCCAGCCCCTGACCCAGCGCGACATCACCTTCCGCAACCGCATCGCCGTCTCGCCGATGTGCCAGTACTCGGCCCGTGACGGGCTGCCCGACGACTGGCACCTGGTCCATCTGGGCAGCCGCGCGGTCGGGGGCGCCGCGACGGTCATCGCCGAGGCCACGGCGGTGTCGCCGGAAGGCCGCATCTCGCCGGCCGACACGGGACTGTGGAACGAGTCTCAAACCAGCGCCTGGACGCGCATCAACCGCTTCATCGCCGAGCAGGGCGCAGTACCGGCGGTGCAACTGGCGCATGCCGGACGCAAGGCCAGCACCGATGCGCCATGGCGCGGCGGCGGCATGGTCGGGCCCGAACTCGGCGGCTGGACGCCAGTGGCGCCCTCGGCGGTCGCCTTCGATGAACGCTCCGCGGTGCCCGAGGCGCTGGACGCGGCCGGGATCGAACAGGTCATCGAGGACTTCGCGGCCGCCACCCGCCGCGCGCTCGACGCCGGCTTCCAGATGCTCGAGATCCACGCCGCCCACGGCTACCTGTTGCACGAGTTCCTGTCGCCGTTGTCCAACCTCCGCACCGACCGCTACGGCGGTGGCTTCGACCAGCGCATCCGGCTGCTGCTGGAGGTCGTCGATGCGGTCCGGTCGGACTGGCCCGAGCGGCTGCCCCTGTGGCTGCGCATCTCCGCCACCGACTGGGTCGAGGGCGGCTGGGACATCGAGCAGAGCATCGCCTTGGCCGATCGCGTGCGCGAGCGCGGCGTCGACCTCATCGACGTGTCCAGTGGTGGCAGCGTGCCGAACGCGAAGATCCCGCTGCAGCCCGGCTACCAGGTGCCGTTCGCTTGCCGGATCCGGCGTGAGGCGGGCATCGCCACCGGCGCGGTGGGCCTGCTGACCGAGCCGGCCCAGGTCGAGCGGATCGTTGCGGACCAGGAGGCCGACATGGTGCTGCTGGCGCGCGAGTTGCTGCGCGACCCGTACTTCCCGCGGCGCGCGGCGCAAGCCCTCGGGGCCGACATCACGCCGCCGCCGCAGTACGGGCGCGCCTGGTAGGCCTCAGCGACGCGCCGGGCCGTCCGGTTGCATCGACGCCGGACAGCCGCCGCCGGTGGCGATCGGGTGGACCGTCTCGAGCAGGGTGACCAGGGTCTTGCCGGGCTCCTCCCACGGGACCATGTGCGCGGACCGCTCGAACCAGACCCCGGCCTTGCACGGGGCTTCGACCGCATCGATCCAAGCCGCGGTCGGCGCCGACGGGGTGGTGTAGTCGTGCCGTCCCATCAGCATCACCACCGGGATCGGGAACGTATCCACGCCGCTGAAATCCACCGCGAGGAACTCCGGCAGCACGCGCCACAGGGTGAAACCGTTGCCGTCGTCGATCGCGCGGACATCAGCGGCGCTGTAGTCCGGCGACAGCCAGGGGCCGCGGTGGTAATACGGCGACTCCGCGCGGTAGGCGGTCATCCCGCCGTAATGCTGCGGCCACTTGCGCGCGACGATGATGCGCTCGCGCGTGATCGGCTGGTCGCCGGGGTACGGGGCGATCGCCTCCATCTCCGAGACCGCCTCGGCGTTGCCCTCCTCGCGTGCGCGACGCAGCCCATAGTCGAAACTCAACTGCTCGTTGAGGCGGGTGTTGATGACCTGGCCGATGCCGACATAGGCGTGGAACAGGTCGGGGCGCCGCAGCGCGGCCCGGGTCGCGACGATGGTGCCCCAGCTGTGCCCGACCAGCACGAGCCTGTCCTTGCCCAGCCGCTCGCGGACGTGGTCGGCGATCTCGATCGCGTCATCGACATAGCTATCGATACGGATGGTGTCGGCGAGCGCTTCGGGGTCGTTCTCGCGGTAGGTCTTGCCGGCGCCGCGCTGGTCGTAGTGCACGACCGTGAAGTACTCCTCCAGCGGGCGCTGGAACTGCCATGCGGTCGGCATCGCAGGCGAGGCCGGTCCGCCGTGGACGAAAAGCAGCACGGGATTGTCGCGGTCGTGCCCGCGGATGTTGATCCACTGGTCGATGCCGCCGATGCGCGTCTTGTAGGTTTCCTGCACGCCGCCAGGGGTGTCGATGCGGGTGAGGTCCTGCACCACCTGGCGCATCTTTCCGCACAGCTCGCCGCAGTCGGGCGAGTAAGCGGACGTGGCCGGCGGCGGCGCCGCAAGGGCGTTGGACAAGCACAGGCTCAGGGCGGCCATCGCCACGGTCGGAAAACAGGCTTTGCGCATGGGGCCTCCTTGGGCCATCCGCGTCACGGCGCCGCGGTTCGAGCCCACGATAACCAGCGAAGGGGGCACCACGCGGGTGCCGGAAGGCAGTGCAACCTTCCGGGTCGCCGATGCATCGGCATGGCGTCAGGCCGGGCCGGCAGTGGCCCGGTCGGAAGGGTGGTTGACTCCGTCCTCGCAGCTCACCCCGGCGATCTTCAGCGGATTGATCCCATCCAGGCAGCCGACGTTGTAGCCGTACTGCTCCGGGTTGGAGCGGCGCTGGTGGTGGGTGTAGATGCCGCATGTCCCGCAGAAGTAATGGCGGGCGGTGTGCGTGTTGAACTGGTACAGGCGCAAGCGATCCGCGCCGCGGACCACGTGCAGCCCTGCCAAGGGTACGGAGGCCACGACCGCGCCCTTGCGCCGGCAGATCGAGCAATCGCACCGGCGCGGATCGACGATCCCGTCGGGCAGGTCCAGCGCCAGTTCCACCTCGCCGCAGTGGCAGGTGGCCCGGTGTCGCGCCAACACCGCCACGCCGTCGACCTCAAGAATGCCCCGCTCACGATGTCCCATCCGTCGACTCCTGCTGGTGTGGGTTGCCGAATATACGACCAGCCTGTCGCGCTCGGTGGCTCTCGGTGGCGAATGCGCTTCTGCATCGCACGGGAGAACGCAACGCTTGCGTGGTGAGGCTCAGGTCACTGCCGACGCCTGGTCGTGCCGGCCGCGGCGGAAGCGCCGCGCGAACCAGTCGCCGACGTCATGCAGCACCGTGTAGGCGGCTGGCACCACGATCAGGCTGAGCAGGGTGGAAGTGATCAGCCCGCCGATCACCGCCCAGGCCATCGGGGCGCGGAAGCTGGAGTCGCCCGACAGGCCGAGCGCCAGCGGCATCATGCCCGCGCCCATCGCCAGCGTGGTCATGATCACCGGCCGCGCGCGCTTGCGGCAGGCGTCCACCAGCGCGTCGTGCTGCGACAGGCCGTGTTCGTCCTCGGCCATCACCGCGTAATCGACCAGCAGGATCGAATTCTTGGTCGCCACGCCGATCAGCATCAGCAGGCCGATCAGCGCCGGCAGCGACAGCATGTTCTGGGTGATCAGCAGCGCGCCGAACGCGCCGCCGGCCGACAGCGGCACCGCGGTCAGGATGGTCAGCGGCTGCACCGGATGGTTGAACAGCAACAGCAACACCATGTAGATGCAGACGATGCCGGCGGCCATCGCCAGCGCGAAGCCGGTGAACAGCTCGACGAACACTTCGGCATCGCCGGTGTTGAGGAAGTCCACGCCGGCCGGCAGGTTCTGCACGCTGGGCAGTTGCTGCACCTCCTGCATCACCTCGCCGAGTGGACGGCCACTGAGCTCGGCGGTCAGGGTGACGTTGCGCTGGCGCTTGTAACGCGAGATCACCGACGGCCCGCTGCCCGACTCGATGGTCGCCACGGCCGACAGCGGCACCGGGCCCTGGTTGCCGCGCACCTGCAACTGGCCGATCAGCGCCGGGTCGCGCAGGTCCTCGCGGGCAAAGCCGACCCGGATCGGCACTTGCCGGTCGGGCAGGTTGAGCTTGGCCATGCGCTGGGTGTAGTCGCCGGCGGTTGCCACGCGCGCGGCCTCGGCGATTGCCGACGTCGCCACGCCCAGGTCGGCCGCGCGTGCCGGCTGCGGCACGATCCGGATTTCCGGTCGCAGCAGCGAGGCCGAGGAGGAAATGCTGCCGAGCCCTTCCAGCTGGCGCAGGTCGCGCTCGACCGCTGCCGCAGCCGCATGCAGCGCCTCGGGGTCGTCGCCGGCCAGCACCAGTTGCATCAGGCCGCCGGGCTCGGCGCTGACGAAGCTCACGCGCGTGCCGGGCAGGTCGGCCAGGCGCTGGCGGACTTCCTGTTCGAGTTCCTGCTGGGTGCGGTCGCGGTCATCGGCCGGGCCCCAGTCGACCACGAGCGTGGCCGCGCGCGGACTGCCACTGCCGGTCTTGGATGGGTCGCCCAGGTCCAGCGCGGCGCCGACCATGGTGAACACGCTGTGCAATTCCGGCATCGATGCCAGCTCCGCGCGCGCCTGCTCGGCCACGGCGATGGTCTCCTCCAGTGGCGTGCCTGGCGGCAGTTCCACGCTGAGGTTGCTGCGGCCCTGGTCGGCGATCGGGATGAAGGTGGTCGGGATCAGCGGCACCATCGCCAGCGACAGCACGAACAGGCCGAACGCGATCCACAGCGTGCGGCCGCGGTGGCGCAGCGCGGCATCGACCCAGCCCAGGTAGCGCTTCATGAGCCGTGATTCGCCGGGGTCGTCGGCATGCGGCTTGAGCAGGTAGGCCGCCATCATCGGCGTCAGCAGGCGCGCGACCAGCAGCGAGAACATCACCGCCGTCGCCGCGGTCCAGCCGAACTCGCGGAAGAACTTGCCGGCGATGCCGGGCATGAAGGCCACCGGCACGAACACCGCCGCCAGCGTGGCGGAGGTGGCGATGACCGCGGTGCCGATCTCGTCGGCGGCCTCGCGGGCGGCTTCGCGCGGCGTCTTGCCCATGCCCAGGTGGCGGACGATGTTCTCGATCTCCACGATCGCGTCGTCCACCAGGATGCCGACCACCACCGACAGCGCCAGCAGCGTGATCATGTTGAGCGAGAAACCCAGCAGGTGGATCACCGCGAACGTCGGGATGATCGACAGGGGCAGGGCCACCGCGCTGACCCAGGTGGCACGCCAGTCGCGCAGGAACAGCCACACCACCACCAGCGCCAGCAGTGCGCCTTCCCACAGCATCGTCATCGACGAGTCGTAGGAGCGCTCGGTCTCGTCGACCATGTTGCTGACCAGCTGGAACTCCACCCCGGGGTTGCGCTCGACCAGTCCGGCCAGGGTCGCCTTGACCTCCTCGGCCACGTCCAGCTCGTCGGCCCCTCGGCTGCGGGAGACCGAGAAGGCCACCACGGGTTCCCCGTCCAGCAGCGCGGCCTGGGTCGGGTCGGCGGCCGCGTCGGTGATCGTCGCGATCGATGACAGCCGCACCGCGCGGCCGTCTGCCAGGCTGATGGTGTAGTTGCGCAGGTCCTGCACGTCCTCGACCGTGCCGACCGTGCGGATCGTCTGTTGTTCGCCGCCGATCTCCGTCCGGCCGCCGGGCCGCTCCACCTGGATCAGCGCCAGTTGCTGCGACACCTCGGCCGCGGTGGCGCCGAAGGCGAGCAGCTTCTGGGGGTCCAGGTCGACCCGGATCTGCCGCTCGATGCCGCCAATGCGTTGCACCTGGGCGACGCCGTCCACGCCATACAGGGCGCGGGCGACCTCCCGGTCGACGAACCACGACAGCTGGTCGGGCGCCATCGCCGGCGCCGACACGGCGTAGGTCAGCAGCGCGCCGCCGATCTCGACCTTGCTGACCAGCGGCTCCTGGATGTCCTGCGGCAGGTCGGTGCGCACGCGCGTCACCGCATCCTTGGTCTCGTCGAGCGCCTCGTCGATGTCCACCTCGAGCTCGAACTCGATCATCGTGGTGCTGACGCCCTCGGTGACCGTCGACACCACCCGCTTGATGTCGGGAATGGTGGCGACCGAGTCCTCGACCCGGCGGGTGACTTCGGTCTCCAGCTGCGACGGCGACGCGCCGGGCTGCAGCACGGTCACCGTGGTCATCGGGAACGCGATGTCGGGGAAGCGCGCCACCGGCAGCTGCATGAAGCCCCAGATGCCGGCCACGCACAGCACGAAGAACACCATCACCGCCGGCAGCGGGCGGCCGATGGCCCAGGACGAGAGGGTGCCGCCGCCGCTCATGGGGTGCTGGCCGTGTCGCCGTCCGCGGTGTCAGCGGCCGCCGGCGCTGGCGCTGGTTTCTCTTCGACCACCCGCACCGGGTCGCCGTCGGCGAGGAAGCCGGCGCCGCGTGTCACCACCTGCGCGCCCGGCTCCAGCCCGCCGCGCACCTCGACGAAGCCGTGGTCGGTCGCGCCGCGCTCGATCCGTGCCATGCGCGCGACGCCGTCCTCGACCACGAACACCGACGGGAAGCCATCGCGCAGAACCACCGCGCTGACCGGCACCACCGGCACCGTCGCCAGCCCCGTGCTGATCCGACCTTCCAGGTAGGTGCCCGGCTGCAGGCCGGCCGGCTCGGGCAGGTCCGCAAACACGGTGCCGGTGCGACTGGCCGCGTCGACGCCGGGCGATACCGCACGCACCGTGCCGACCACCGCGCCGCCATCGCGGTCGCGCAGTTCGACCCGGTCACCGGGGTTGACGTCGCCCAGGTCCTCGGCGGGAAGCTCGGCGCGCCATTCCAGCTCGCCATCCTTGATCAGCCGCAGCAACTCGCTGCCCGCCGCGACCACCTGGCCGGGCTGCACCAGCCGGGCGGAGATGATGCCGTCGGCGGGGGCGCGCAACGTCGCGAAATCGCGCCGCAGTTGTGAGGCGTCGCGCGCCGCGCGCGCGGTGCCGACACGAGCCTCGGCCTGGGTGCGCGCCGCCCGCAATTCGTCCAGCGCCGACGCGCTGATGTATTGCCCGCTGGCCAGTTGCTCGCCGCGCGCCAGGTTGGACCGCGCCAACGACGCCCCGGCCTCGGCCTCGCGCAGCGCCGCCTGCGCCTGCGCCAGGTCGGACTCCAGCGTGCGGGCGTCCAGCGTCAGCAGCACGTCGCCGCGGTCGACCTCCTCGCCTTCGTCGACGTTGACCGAGGTGACCCGCAGTCCGCTCAGTTCGACGCCCAGCTGCATCTCCTCGACCGGCGTGACCGGCCCCGACGCGGTGACGCCGCTGGCCAGCTCGCGTCGCACCACCGGCGCGGTGGTGACCGCCATGCCGGCGGTGGCGTTGGCGCCCGCGTCCTCCGCGTTGTCATCGCCTCCACAGCCGGCCAGCGCCAGGCAGAGGGAGGCCAGGGGCAGCCACATGCGAAACGACACGGACATCGGGAACTCCGGCGGCAGGGACGCGGCAGTGTACTCAGGGGTTCATTAATTCGCTTTCACCCCGACGACTGCTCCGCGGTGACCCTTTGCGAACTCAGCCGGGCAGGCCGTCGCGCTCCACCCGCACGTCCCCCGGCGGGATCGCCTGCTCCAGCCTGGCCAGCGTGGCGGATGTCTGGGCGCGGGAGTCGAGCGGGAACTTGCCGTCGTCGATGTCCCAGAAAAGAGTGTCGAACGCAGCCTGGGCCGAAGTGATTTCCGGGTGCACGGGCGGCACCCCTGGAGCGTTCTCGTGGGCGTGGCCGGGTGAAGAGACGACGACGGCGAAAAGCAGTGCACACAACGCCTGCCCGAGGCGGGGGCGCATCGGCGGGAACAGGCTTGCGGCGGCGGTGCGGGCGTCGATGGCCGGTTTAACGGCCGACCCGCCGGAACCCTTAACCATTCATAGCAGCTGCGGGTTCAACTGCCAGGTCGCGTAGTTGAGAAACCCCGCAAACGTCACCCAGGCCCAGTAGGGCAGCATCAGCGCACCGGCAAGCGGCCTGATGCGCCAGAACGCGATCACCGTCGCGCCGATCAGCAGCCACAACACCACCAGTTCGGCCAGCGCCGCGCCGCCCATGCGCCAGCTGAAGAACAGCCAGCTCCAGAGCGCGTTGGCGACCAGTTGCACCAGGTAGAGCGTCAGTGCCGTGCGTGCGGCGGCAAAGCTGCCGGCCCGGCGCCACACCAGCCATGCCGCGATGCCCATCAGCACATACAGCACCGTCCAGACCGGCCCGAACACGTCGCCGGGAGGCGCCCAGTCGGGGCGGACCAGTTGCTGGTAGAAGGAGCCGGCCCGGGTGGACGCGATGCTGCCGACGCCGGCCGCGACGAAGGTCACCAGCATCCAGACGGCGAAGCCCTTCAGGGCGTGGGACTTGTCGGTACGTGCCATGGGGGCGTTGTCCTCGCGAGTGGAAGGACAGGGTGTCGCGACCGCACGTAACGGGGTGTCATGGCCGTGGCGCGGGTCGCCCTTCGAGTCCGCGCCGGAGCGCGCCCAGCGTGGCCGGGTCGGTCACTGCCCGCACCCGGTCGATCGCCAGTGCCTCGGCGAGGTAGCGCGCGTTGGCGCCACCGACCCAGACCGGTACCCCTGGCGCCAATGCCGCCTCGAGCGCACGCAACCCTTCCAGTGCAGGGCGCGCCTGGCCGGGATCGACCGAGCTGATCGCCACCGCAGCCGCCCCGAGCCGGTTGGCCACGCGCGCCAGTTCTTCCGGTGGCAAGCCGGTGCCCAGGTACAACACCGGCATGCCCGCCTCATAACCGTGCAGCGCCGCGCCCAGCAGGCCCAGTTCGTGCGGCTCGCCCGGCAGGGTGGCGAACAGCACCCGCGGCTTGTTCTCGCGCGGGTGCTGGTTGAGGATCGACAGCAGACGCGCGCGCAACAGGCTGCTGACCAGACGCTCCTGGGCGATGGCCAGGCGGCCGTCGGCCCAGCGCACGCCCACCTCGCGTAGCAGTGGCGCGACGACCCGCGCCACCAGTACCGAGATTGGCAGGGTGGTGATCGCCACCGACAGGTCGCGATCGAACGTGTCCACCCGGTAGTCGGCGATCGCATCGAGCATGCGTGCGGGCAGCGACTCCAGGTCGCCGTAGCCCGTTTGTCGGCGCTCCTCGAGCAGGGCTTCGAGCGCATGGTCGTCCAGCGCGGCGAGGTCGCGGATCGGGTGGCCGCGGTCGGTCAGCCGGTGCAGGTGGCCCAGCCGTTCGACCATGGCGGCGTCGTAAAGCCGCCGTCCCTGCGCGTCGCGATGCGGGACCACGGCGGCGTGGCGCCGCTCCCACGCGCGAAGGGTCGCTGGCGTGAGCCCACTGAGTTCGGCGGCAGCCTTGACGGGGAACATGGTCGGCACTGTACAACAAACGTACATGCGAAAGTTGTACATCCAGATAACACGCCCCGGGCGAGACTGGCGCCGTTCCCACCAACCCGGTCCGCTCCCATGAACACCCGCAACCGCTCCATCGCTCCTTTCACCGTCCGCCTGCTGGCCACCGCGCTGGCCCTCGGACTCGCCGCGCCGGTCGCCCTGGCCGGCCACCACGAAGGCGACGCCGCCAAGCCGTCGCAGGCCAAGGCCGACATCGTCGACACGGCCGTTGCCGCCGGCCAGTTCAATACGCTCGCCGCGGCCCTGACCGCCGCCGGCCTGGTCGACACGCTCAAGGGCAAGGGCCCGTTCACCGTGTTCGCCCCGACCGACGAGGCGTTCGCCGCGCTGCCGGCCGGCACCGTCGAGGACCTGCTCAAGCCCGAGAACAAGGACAAGCTGGTCGCGATCCTGACCTACCACGTGGTGCCGGGCCGCTACCCCGCCAGTCGCGTTGGTGGGCTCGACGAGGCCACCACCGTCAACGGCGATACGGTCGACATCGTCGCCGCCAACGGTGCGGTGATGATCGACGGCGCCAACGTGGTGATGGCCGACGTCACCGCCACTAACGGCGTGATCCACGTGATCGACACGGTCCTCATGCCGGGCAGCTGACGCCCGACCCCCGCGCGCGGACCGGCCGACCCTCCGATACCCATCACGGCCGGTCCTCGCCGCGCAGCCCGCCGCGCTCCTCGGCGGGCTGCGCACCTTTCATTCGCCCCTTACCGCCTTTCAACGCACCCACAACCACACTCGCGGAGACATTCCATGAAAACCCTCAACATCGTGACGCTCGTGCTCGTCATCGTCGGCGGCATCAACTGGGGCCTGGTCGGCATCGCCCAGTTCGACCTGGTGGCCGCGATCTTCGGCGGCCAGGACGCCATGCTGGCGCGCCTGGTCTACGTGCTCGTGGGCCTGTCGGCGCTGTGGCAGATCCTGCCGCTGGTCAGCCCCGGCATGGCCGGCGAACCGCGCCCGGCACCGCGCCGGTAATCCCGGCCGGTACCCGAGCAACCCGAGGATCCGATGACCCCGGCCATCGTCTGGTTCCGCAACGACCTGCGCCTGCGCGACCACCCGGCGCTGCAGGCCGCGTTGAAAGCGGGGCTGGCACCGCTCCCGGTGTACATCCACGCCCCGCACGAGGAGGGCGACTGGGCACCGGGCGCAGCGTCGAACGCGTGGCGCCACCGCGCGCTGGTCGCGCTCGATGCCGACCTGCGCCGACGCGGGTCCCGCCTGCACGTGTTCGCCGGCGACAGCCTCGCGACGTTGCAGGCGGTGGCTGCCGCGACGGGTGCGACAGCGGTCTTCTGGCACCGCCGCCACGAGCCGGCGGTCGAGGAGCGCGACAGCCGCATCCGTCGCACGTTGCACCGCCAGGGCCTCCGTGCGGAGGCCCACAACGGCCACCTGCTGTTCGAGCCGTGGCAGCTGGCGACGCGGAATGGCGATCCGTTCCGTGTGTTCACGCCGTTCTGGAAGGCGGCACTGGCGGCGTGGAACCCGCCGCGCGTGCAGCCCGCGCCTACCGCGTTGCCGACATTCGGCGCCGTGCCCGGCGAGGTGCCGTTGGATGCGCTCGGCTTGCCGCCACGCCGGGGCTGGGACGCCCGCTTCTGGGACCCGCGGTTCCTGGATCGCTGGACGCCGGGGGAGCAGGGCGCTGTCGCGGCGCTCGGGCGTTTCACGCAGGAACGCGTCCACGGTTACGACAAGGGGCGGGACGTGCCCGCGCGTTCGCTGACCTCACGGTTGTCGCCGCACCTGCATTTCGGCGAGATCGCCCCGTGGCGGGTCATTGACGCACTGGTCGGCAACACCGCGCCGGAGCAGCGCGCCGCCTACGTGCGTGAACTGGGCTGGCGCGAGTTCGCCCACCACGTGTTGCACCACTTTCCGCATACCACCGACACCAACTTCAACCGGCGCTTCGACGACTTCGAATGGGCCGAGCCCGCACCGGCGACACTGGATGCGTGGCAGCAGGGCCGCACGGGTGTGCCGATCGTGGATGCGGGCATGCGAGAACTCTGGGCCACCGGCTGGATGCACAACCGCGTGCGCATGGTGGTCGCCAGCTACCTCACCAAGCACCTGCGCATCCACTGGCGGGACGGCGCGCGCTGGTTCTGGGACACCCTGGTCGATGCCGACCTGGCCAACAACACGCTCGGCTGGCAGTGGGTCGCCGGCACGGGTGTCGACGCCGCGCCGTACTTCCGCGTGTTCAACCCGGTGCTGCAGGCGCGCCGCTTCGACCCTGACGGCACGTATATCGCGCACTGGGTTCCCGAGTTGCGCGGGCTCCCCGCCGCGGCCCGCCACGCTCCGTGGGAGGCCGGCGCCGCCGACGAGGCGGCCAGGTCAGGCTATCCGCGACGCCCGCTGGTGGGCATGGCCGAGGGCCGGCGAGACGCGCTCGCCGCGCTGTCGCGGATGAAGGCCTGACGTGCCGCTTCGGCGCCCGCGGTTACTCCGCCGCCTCGGGTGCCGACAGGCTGTTGCTGTACATCCCCGACCGGTCGAAGCAGCAGGCCCGGCGCTGGCCGCCGGCGAGCTTGTCGCAGGCGACCTCGATGCGCCGCACGCGGGTCTCCTCGCGCTTGCCTGACGTGATCCAGTGGATCCAGTCGCGTCGCGCCACCGGGGTGATGTCATCCCATACCGCCTCGGCATCCGGCGCGGCGGAGAGCGCCTTGCGCAGGTCGGCAGGCACTTCGGGCTCGGGCTCGGTCTCGGCCGGGCGGATCTCCAGCGTGACCTGGTCACCGGGCTGGGCGCCGGCCTCGTCGCGCAATGCCCTGGGTACCTTGAGCCAGTGACTGCCCTGGCCATCGGGCTCCAGCGTGGCGGCGAACGCCTGTCCGTTGAGGGTGCCCTCCACGCTGGTCATCGAGCGCGTGGGCAGCTTGCCGCTGGCGGCCTTGGGCAGCACCAGGAACGACCACGTGCCGCCCTTCTCGGGCTTGGCCGGGCGTAGCAGCGTGGCCTTGAAACGGATGTTCGAAGGGGGCTTCGTCATGGCGTCCTTGGCTCGTGTCCGTTGTGGCGACAGCCTAGCGCGCCGGTCCCGTCGCGCAAGCGCGATCGAGCCGCCTTCCGGCGTGCGTTCCCGGGCACTGCAGAAGCGCAGGCCGATTTAACAAGTTCTTCACGTGTATGATCCCGGCGCCCCGGCATGTCGCCGCGGCCTTTTGTGAAAAGGAAACACAGCAGTGAAGAAGAATCTGATCGTGGCCGTCGGCCTGGTCCTGGCCGGTCTTTCGGCCCCGGTGTTTGCGCAGGGCAATGGCTTCATCCGTGGCGAAGTGGGCCGTAGCGACGTGGACTTCAGCGTCGACGGCGGCAGCGCCAGCGACGACGACACCAGCTGGGGCGTCCGCGGTGGCTACTGGTTCAACCCCAACTTCGCGGTCGAGGGTTTCTACACCCACGCCTACAAGACCTCGTTCAACGACGGCTTCGACAACTACACGCTGCGTCTGCACGGCGCGGGCGTGGGCGTGGTCGGCAAGAAGAACTTCGGCGGCGCCCATCAGGGCTTCTTCGTCGGCGGTCGCGTCGGCATCTCGCGCGGCGTTGCCACGTTCGACGTCGACGGCGACGTCGAGGAAGCCGAGGCGAGCTCCGCCAAGCCGTACTTCGGCGTCAATGCCGGTTACGACTTCAGTGAGCGCTTCGGCCTGAGCCTGAACTACGACCGCCTGCAGGCGGACGGCGACGGGCTGGAAGTGGACGTCGACCTGCTGACGCTGGGTGCCGAACTCCGCTTCTGAGCGGGTCGCAACCCGGCAGCACCAAAAAGGGCCGCCCCGATGGGTGGCCCTTTTTCTTTGGGCTGCTGGTGGCGCGTTGGGCGCTTCAGAACAGCGCTTCGCCCGGGATCTTCGCGGCCTGCCTGATCCAGTCCTTCATCTGCTTCCCGTCCAACCCCTCGTCCTCGGTGATGTGCACGTAGCGCACGTGTTCGTGCTTGGACTTCTCCGGCGGCTCGGGCTTGAGGGCGCTGCCGCGGTGGAAGGTGACCTTGATGTACTTCGTGAAGCAGTGGTAGCTGAGGAACCAGCCCTTGCCCTCCACACCGTAGAAGGGCGAGTTCCAGCGCACCGCCTTGCGCACCTTCGGCACGGTGCGCTCGATCAGCGCGTCGAGTTCGCGGCCGATGTCATGCTTCCAGCCGGGCATCGCGTCGATGTATGCCTGCACCGGCTCGTCGCCGTCACCCTTGGGGATCTGCGGGTTACCGCCGGACAGCAGTTTGGGCTTGTCGTCGGATGGCTTCGTCATCGCGGGGGTCCTCGGTCGACTTGGCGTCATGGTCCGCGGCGGGTGTTAGCGCGGCATGCAGGCGGGCGTCTCTCCGGGTGGCGTCATTGGCAATACCCCTGGACGTCTGACATCGCCGACGCCGAGCTGCCTCGCTGCCCGATCACGCTGAAGGTGCCGTCGGTCTCCAGCACCACCGCCTCGATGTCTTCAAGCGCCGTGCTGCCATGGGCGCGGACGGCGGCGCGCACTTCGCTTTCGGACACGCGCTCGGCGCGCAGCGCGTCGTGCCGCAACTGCCCCCTCAGCGACAGCAGCCGCGGCTCCGCCTTCACCCACCGCTGGAACACCCCGTAGCGGACCGACAACCGGGTGATGACCCATTGCAGCCCCACCAGCAGTGCGAACGCGACCACGCCCTGGGCCAGGCTGGTGTCCTTGGACAGCAACGCGGTGGCCAGGGTGGAGCCGAACGCCACCGTCACCACCAGGTCGAACGCGTTCCACTTGGACAGCGTGCGCTTGCCCGCCAGGCGCAACAGGGCCACCAGCGCCAGGTAGGCGAGGGTACCCACCACGACCGTGCGCACCAGCACCGTGCCGCTGTCGAAGAACATCGTGCCGTCCATACGCTCGCCATCTCCGGATAAGGGGTGTTGCCGCACCCTAGTCCAGCACGCCGCCCGGGGGCCAGCGACACCGTGGTGCGGAAGGCGCGAGCGGCCGGATTGCCCGAACCTTCAGCGACCTATCGCCCCCACCAGCCAGTGGCCAAGCCAAGCGAGCACAAGCAACCACACGACAACGATCACCCCAGCCGCCCATTTGCTGGTGGGGCGGTCCGCCGCGCGCCCGGCTTGCTGGCGCGCGGACGCCAACACGTCGTCCGGCAACAACCGGATGACCAGCGCCAGCCCCAGCGGGACGAGCACGATGTCATCGAGATAGCCGAGGACGGGAATGAAGTCCGGGATGAGGTCAATGGGACTCAGCGCATACGCGGCAACCAGCAGCGCCAACACGCGCGCCACTATCGGCGTTCGCGGGTCCCGCGCGGCGTAATACGCGACCAGCGTGAACTGCTTCAGTTCCCTGGCGCGCGCCTTAAGTGATCGGAGGAATTGCATGCTTACCCCAGCAGCCCGCGCGAACGCGTCACATGCAGGCGGGTGCCGAGATCGGCTTGTCGCAGGTCAGGAATACAACTGGCACGAGCGGCCGGACGAAGCAAGGTTGGGCGTTAGAAGGCTGACGTCCGCTGGACAATTGCTTTGCTGCCGTCTATGCCGACCCTAAAGGAATATTGCTGTGACGGTTCGACTCGCACCGGTGTTTCAACGAACTGCTCCAGCCCAAAATTTGGGTTGGACTTCACGCCGAGTAAGTATTCACCTGGTGCAAGAAAAAGCTCTAGTCGCTCCCCTGGACGAAAGCCAGCGATTTCCTCGCCATCAAGGAACAAGTGAATCGTTACGCCCACTCCAAACAACCCCGAGTCCCGTACGAAGGTAAGCCGGGAAGCTGTGGCGTGCTGCGGAGCCAAATAGCTGCTGCTAAAGACTCGCTCGCGCGGAACATCATTGGCCGAAGTCGGCGGGACCGCACGTGTTGCGCAGCCTACAGTCAGAAGAAGAACTGCGAACACGGTGAAAGATAGAGAAGGAGTCATAGGTTTCCTGAGATTTAGGAATAGTTGCTCTGTGCGGCCTGACCCCAGAGGCGAGTCGGCCCGAGTTCCAACTATTGGATTGAATTAGCTGCTTATCGGGCGTGACAAGTTGGTTCCTTCTGAAGCATATTGTTAGGGCGCAACCGGTCGGACACGAAACGTAACCGACATTGCGCCACCAACACCGAACCCGAGAAACTTTCCGTCCGCGTTGAAGCTGGCTGCCAGCTCAATTTCTGTGATCTCGTAACTGTCTCGGGTCGCTTCAACTAGCTCTTCGAGAACACCTGATATCCTTGCGCGTGCGCTCGCAATTCCCTTTTCGAGTTTGGATGCCGGCACAACACTGTCCGGTGGCTTGAGTAAGGTGCGCTCCGGAACGACCAGGCCGCTCGACACTCGCTTATGGCCCGGAGGGACAACCACGACCTTTGCGCGACTCATGCTCGCGGTCTTTCGGGGTGCCGACCTGCGGGGCGTTCCCTTAGAGGTGGCACTCTTTGCAGTAGCCTTCTTCGCCGCTGATTTGTCGACGCTTATTTTCAAACCCATTGAACTCCCCTCCGGGCCTAATACCTAGCCTCGCCCGTTGCGAAAGAGAACCGTGATCCCGAAAGTCCTATCTCAGAGAGGCTGTACATGACAAATCTCAGTGTTAATCCATAACGCTGCAAACCGTCGCGTTACCCCCAAGGCCGCCCAAGCGCCAGCTTCACCGCTTTGACCCCCGGTACCGCCTTCAACGTTCCCACCAGCTCCGCATCCACCCGCACCGAGCTGCTGCCATTCAAATCCAGCATTCCCGCGGCCCCCGCTTTGATCAGGTCAACGCGGATAGGCGTCTTGCCGGGACGGTGCTTTGCCAGCAGCGCATCCACCCGGTTCCACGTCCCCGGCACGCGCAGGTCCAGCCTTAGCGACAACCGCTTGGCGTGGGTCGCGCAGATCTGCTCGTAATCCCAGCAGCGCGCGGCCTTGAGGGCGAAGCCGCCGCTGAACGCGTCCTCGCGTAGGCCGCCCTGGATCACGAGCAGGCGGTCGCGGGTCAGCAGGGTGGCGTAGTCGCTGTAGGTTTCGGAGAAGAAGGCGACCTCCAACCGGCCGCGGCCGTCCTCGATCTGCACGAACATCTGGCTGTCGCCCTTCTTGCGCAGGCCGACGACCTGGCCGGCGACCACGGTTTCCAGCTCGGGGCGCCAGCCGCTGCGGGCGGACTCGGGGCGGTTCTCCCAGATCTTCTCGAGGTCGCCGAGGTCATGGCCGGTGAGGGCGTGCAGTTCGTCTCGATAGGGGTCGAACGGGTGGCCGCTGAGGTAGTGGCCCAGCGTCTCGCGCTCGCCGTTCAGCAGGTGGCCGAGCGGGTATTCGTCGGTCTCGGGCAGGTCGAGCTTCAGTGCCGGGACCGCGGTGTCGCCGCCGCCGAACAGTGACACCTGGCCGGCGGCGCGTTCGCGGGCGAGCTGGTCGGTCGCCTTGAGTACCTCGGGCAGCTGCAGCATCAGGCTGGCGCGGTTCTTCCCGAGCTTGTCGAGCGCACCTGCCATGATCAGCGCCTCGACGGTGCGGCGGTTGAGCTTGTTGCCGTCGACGCGCTTGCAGAAGTCGAGCAGGTCGTTGAACGGGCCCGCACGGCGCGCATCGACGATCGACTCGCACGCGCCGCGGCCGACGCCCTTCACCGCGCCGATGCCGTAGCGGATCACGCCGGGCGCCACGGCCTCGAACATGTAGGCCGACGCGTCGACGTCCGGCGGCAGCACCTCCAATCCCATCACCCGGCATTCGTCGAGGAAGCCGGTGACCTTGTCGGTGTTGTCCATGTCCGACGACAGCACCGCGGCCATGAACTCGGCCGGGTAGTGCACCTTCAGCCAGGCGGTCTGGTAGGCGACCAGCGCGTAGGCGGCCGAGTGCGACTTGTTGAAGCCGTACTCGGCGAACTTCTCCATCAGGTCGAAGATCGGGCTGGCGATGCGCGCCGGGATGCCGCGCTCCTCGCAGCCGGCCTCGAACTTGGCCCGCTCCTTGGCCATCTCCTCGGCTTTCTTCTTGCCCATCGCGCGGCGCAGCAGGTCGGCGCCGCCGAGCGAGTAGCCGGCCATCACCTGGGCGATCTGCATCACCTGTTCCTGGTACACGATGACGCCGTAGGTCGGCGACAGCACCGGTTCCAGCGATTCATGCGGATAGGTGACGGCCTCGCGGCCGTGCTTGCGGTCGACCCAGTCCTTGTCCATCCCCGAGCCGAGCGGGCCGGGGCGGAACAAGGCGGCCAGCGCGATGATGTCCTCGAAGGTGTCGGGCTGGGCACGCTTGAGCAGCTCGCGCATGCCGCGCGATTCGAACTGGAACACCGCGACGGTGTCGCCGCGTGCGAACAGCTCGTAGCTGGCGCGGTCGTCCAGCGGCAGCGCCGTGATGTCGAGCGGTGCTTCGCCGGCGGCGGCGCGCCGGACGTTGATGGCCTTCACCGCCCAGTCGATGATCGTCAGCGTGCGCAGGCCGAGGAAGTCGAACTTCACCAGGCCGACGGCTTCGACGTCGTCCTTGTCGAACTGGGTGACCGGGCTCTTGCCGCGGCCTTCTCCGTCGTGTTCGGCGAACAGCGGGCAGAAGTCGTGCAGCGGGCTGGGCGCGATGACCACGCCGCCGGCGTGCTTGCCGGCGTTGCGGGTGAGGTCCTCGAGCGAGCGGGCGAGGTCGAGCAGGTCGCGGACCTCGTCCTCGCGCTGGTAGCGCTCGATCAGGTCGGTCGAGGCCAGCATCGGGTTCTTGTGCGAGGCCTCCGATTCACCGAGCGCATCGTCGAGACTGATGCCCAGCGTGTTGGGGATCAGCTTGGCGATGCCGTCGACGAAGCCGTACGGGTGGCCGAGCACGCGGCCGGCGTCGCGCACCACGGCCTTCGCGGCCATGGTGCCGTAGGTGATGATCTGGCTGACCCGGTCGCGGCCGTACTTGCGGGCGACGTAGTCGATGACCTCGTCGCGCCGGTCCATGCAGAAGTCGATGTCGAAGTCGGGCATCGACACGCGTTCGGGGTTGAGGAAGCGCTCGAACAGCAGGTCGTACGGCAGCGGGTCCAGGTCGGTGATGCCCAGCGCCCACGCCACCAGCGAGCCGGCACCGGAACCACGGCCCGGCCCGACCGGGATGCCCTGTTCCTTGCCCCAGTTGATGAAGTCCGCAACGATCAGGAAGTAACCGGGGAACCCCATCTTGATGATGACGTCGAGCTCGGTTTCCAGGCGCTCCTCGTAGTCCTGGCGCGTCCGTCCCTCGGCCAGCGGCGCCTTCTCCAGCCGCTGGGCCAGCCCCTCGCGCGACTGGCTGCGCAGCCAGGACTCGATGGTGTGGTCGTCGGGCACCGGGAAGGCGGGCAGGTAATAGGTGCCCAGCTGCATCTCGACATTGCAGCGGGTGGCCAGTGCGACCGCGTTGTCGATCGCGTCGGGCACGTCGGCGAACAGCCGCGCCATTTCCTCGGACGAGCGCAGGTACTGCTCGGGGCTGTACTCCTTCGGCCGCTTCGGGTCGTCGAGCACGCGGCCGGTGGAGATGCACACGCGCGCCTCGTGCGCCTCGAAGCCGTCGGCATGCAGGAAGCGCGCGTCGTTGCTGGCGACCACCGGCAGGCCGCGCTTGCCCGACAGGTGCAGGGCGAGGTCGTTGAAGACCTGCTCACCCTCGCGGCCGGTGCGGGTCAGCTCAAGGTGCAGGCGGTCGCCGAACTCGCCCTGCCAGTCGGCGATCCAGGCTTCGGCCAGTTCCGGGCGGTGGCCCATGGCCAGCCGCCCCGCCAGGCTCTGTCGGCCGGCGAGGGCGAACAGGCCGGCATTGTCCTCGCGCAGCCATTCCGGGCGCATCGCCACGCCGTCCATGCGGTGGCCTTCCATCCACATGCGGCTGAGCAGGCGCGAGAGCGTGAGGTAGCCCTCGTGGTCCCGGCACAGCAGGGTCAGCCGCGACGGCGTCTCGTTGCCGTCGGCCAGCCCGATGTCGGCGCCCAGGATCGGCTTGATACCGGCACCCTCGGCCTTGCGGTAGAACTTGACCGCGGCGAACAGGTTGTTGAGGTCGGTCAGCGCGACGGCCGGCTGCTCGAGCTCCACGCAGCGCTTGACCAGCTCGCCGACCCGGATGGTGGAGTCGGCAAGGGAGAATTCGCTGTGGAGGTGAAGGTGTACGAAGGGCGATGCGGACATGCTGCCGTGGCGTACCGGCTAGGGCGACGGCCAGATTAGCAGGGCCGCGCGGGCGGGTCAGGGTTGACACCGCCCGTCCATGCCGGGGGGCTTGTAGGAGCGACGTAAGTCGCGACCGGGGAGCGGTGGTGGCCACGCCGGCTGGCGATCGCGACTTACGTCGCTCCTACAGGGGCCGGGTCAGGAGCGCGATGCTCAGCTCACGCGGAACCTGGCGCTGGGGTTGGCGGTGAGGTAGCTGCTGCGGCCGACGCGGTCGCAATGGGCGATCCATTCCAGTTCGGCGCGGCGGGCGTCCAGCCAGTGCTCGCGGGTGAAGCCGAAGTGGGTGCGGGCTTCGCCGCGCAGGGTGGCTTCGACGTGGCGCAGGCGGCAGTAGTCGAGGTAGTCGCGGACCTCGTCGGCGATGCTGGCCCAGGCCGCGTCCACCAGGATCGCGTCGTCCAGCCGACCGACCACCGGCAGCGCGTTGGGGATCAGCGCCATCGGGCCACGCAGGTAGTCGATTACCAGCGTGCCGACGGAGGCAACGGCCGCGTCGACGTCCCACTCGGGGTCGGCGCGCATGCGATCGATGGCGGCGGCGCGGCGCATGCGCTGGTGGATGCACGCGGGCGCGAAGCCCTGGGCCGGGTCGTCGATAAGCTCGCGGGCGGCGCTGGCGAGCTGGTCGCGGTCCAGCGGGGCGCGTTGCAGGTCGATCCGGGCAATCAGCTCGTTGAAGTGACGCAGCACGCCGGGGTCGAGCGCGTGGTGGCCGATGCGGTGGCGGCGACGGGCGCTGTCGCTGCGCCGGGAAAGCGCCTGCGGCAGGGGGGCGGGTTGGGCGAGGACGGCGTTCATGGCGGGAGTCTCGTGCGTGCCATCCGTGGCGGGGGAGGGGTATTGCCGGGACAGCGTTGCCCTGCGCCGCGGCGGGGGCCGCGACGGGTTTACGGGTGGAACCCTGCCCGGGTCAGACGACGCGGAAGCGCGGTTGCAGGTCGCCCGAGTGCGCGTAGTGGCTGGCGTTGACCCGGGCCTGGTGCTGCAGCAGCGCCAGTTCGGCGATGCGGTCGCGGACCCAGGCCGCACGTTGGCGGTCGCCGCTGCCGTCGGGGTGCTCGTCGTTGCGGTAGGCGCAGAAGTCGCGGTACTCCTCGGCTTCCGCGGCGAACGCGGGCCAGGCCAGTTCGATCAGCAACACGTCGTCGAGCAGGCCGAGCAGCGGCTGGTGGTCCTCGATCAGGTCGTCGTCCCGGTCGATGTAGGCCAGCAGCTTGAGCAGGCGCGCGCGGGTGGCGGGCTGCGGATCCCAGTCGAAGTCGTCGAGCATGTCGCGCAGCTCGTCGATCCGGCGCAGGCGGCGGTCCAGCACGTCGTGGGCCCGGGTCGGCGGCAGCGACAGGAGCCAGTCGGTCAGGTGTTGCAGCCGGTCGGGGTCGACACGCGGAGCGTCGGGATGGATCTCGTGCAGAAGGGCGTCGAAGCGGGCGATCGCATCGCTGTGCAACGACAGGTGGGGATGGGCCCGGGTGGGTTCCGGTGCCTCGTCGTGCCTGAAGTACGGCAGAGGGTCGGCAGTCGGTGTCGGGACTGACGTGCGCATGGCACACCTCGCTGTACCGGCCTCGGAGGACGGGCGGCGCGCCGGCCGGTGGGGGCGCGCGTCCGGGTGTTCTCAGGTGTTCGATGCACCCTGATCGTGCTCCGTTGCACCAGTGTTGTCGCTGTTTCGTAAGTGGGGGTGACGAACGGTATGCAACCCTGCAGGCCGCGCTGGCATTGGCTTTCGGCGTGTCCCGCGTACACCTCCGCGAACGCGCACTGAACACCGGACGGCCTCACGTCAGTGAATGCGGAACAGTGCCGACGGGGCAGGCAGATAGGCGCTGTCACGAACCCGGGCGCGGTGCGCGGTCAGCGCCGCTTCCGCCTGCCGCGCCTCGCGCCAGTCGCTACGGTCGAATGCGAACGCATGCGCGTCGCAACCACGCAGCGCGGCCTCGATGCGACGCAGCCGTCGGTAGTCGGCGTAGGCGGCCACCTCGTCGGACAACCGCGGCCAGGCGCTGTCGACCACGATGGCGTCGTCCAGGCGCCCGACCCGCGGAATCGCGTCGGGGATCAGGTCGTCGTTTCCGCGCACGTAGTCGATCACCGCGGCGCCGACCAGCAGGGCGTCGTTGGCGGCCTGCCAGTTCCGGTCGGCGATCATCGTGTCGACCACGGCCGCGCGCCGCATCCGCACGCCGATTGCCGCGGCGGCCAGGGTGGTGCTGCATCCGCACAATTCACGCGCGGCGGTGGCCAACTGGTCACAATCGATCGGGCCCTGTTCACGCCCGAGCCGCTCCAGCAGGACGTTGAAGCGGTCAAGCGCATAGGGACCCGGGTTGAAGCCTCCGATGCTGTGGCGTCGGGCCAGGCCGGGTTGCCGTGGCGCGCGGGCAGTGGTGGGCAGGACGGCTGGCAGGACGCTGGTGTGGGCAAGCATGGCGTTCATGGGACTCTCCGGACGGGCACCGGTGTGGTGCGGGGCCAGCGTCGCCCCGGGGCGGCGTTGCAGTCATGAGGTCGGTGCGAGCCTTTGAACACCTTTGTCGCAGGGATGGCGATGCAAACATGAGGTTTCTGCGATGGAACCGAGCGGGCTCCGGGGGGAGCGCCAGGCCGGCGGCGAGCGCTACCGTTTCGACGGGGTGCTGGTCGACGCGGTCGCGCACACCCTGAGCCGCGACGGGGCGTCGCTTCCGGTCGAGCCAAAGGCATTCGCGGTGCTGCTGGCATTGCTCCGCCACCGAGGCGAGCTGGTCCCCCGTGACGAACTGCTCGACCACGTCTGGGGCCACCGTCACGTCACTCCCGGGGTGCTGACCCGGGCCATCGCACAACTGCGGGCCGCGCTCGGCGATAACGCGCACGAGCCGCGTTACATCCAGACGGTCCACGCGCTGGGCTACCGGTTTGTGGGTGCGCTGGAGGCGGATGCAAAGGAAGAACCGGCGGAGACGGGTAGCGGCGCGTCGACGCGGTTGGACGAGCCGGCCAGCACGCCGCCGCCCCTCCCGGGTTCACCGATCGACCCGCCGATCGAAGCACCGCCCGTCCATGCAGCGCTCGCCAATGCGCCGCTCGTGGCCGGTCCTCCCGTCGCGCCCGCCGTGCGGCGCTGGCGCGTGCGCCACACCTGGATGGCGGCCGCCGCGGTGCTGGCGATCGCGTTGGCGACGAGCCTGTGGTGGAACCGGAACGCGGGGCCGGCACTGCCCGGCGACGCATCGGTGGCGGTGCTGCCCTTCGCCAGCCTCAGCGGTAACGACGAGGACCGCTATTTCGCCCAAGGCCTCGCGGTCGAGATGCACGACGCCTTGGCCGGGGTTCCCGGCGTAAAGGTGGCCGCCATCGACAGCGCCGATGCCGCCCGCCGTCGCCACCCGAGCCTGCAGGCGCTGGGGCGGTCAATTGGCGTAGCCACGGTGCTCGATGCCAGTGTGCGGCGCGACGGCGAGCGCGTGCGTATCAATGCCCGCCTGGTCGATACCCGCAGCGGTTTCACGCTGTGGAGCGACAGCTTCGACCGCGAGCCCGACGACGTCTTTGCGGTGCAGGGCGAGATTGCCGGCGAGGTGACGCGGGCGTTGCTCGGCGTGCTGCCGCGCGACGGCGAGGGCCTGCGCGAGCGGCTGGCGCCGACGCGGGAGCTGGGCGCGTATGAGGCCTACCTGCACGGCCAGCAGCGCCTGCGCGAGGCCCAGGACGACGCGGCGTTGCAGGACGCGCTGGGGTATTTCCGGCGCGCGCTGATGATCGACCGCGGGTTCTCGCGGGCCCGGGCCGGCGTGTGCCGGGTCGAGATCAAGCGGTTCGAGGCGACCCGCGACACCCCGGCATTCGAGCGCGCCCGCAGCGCCTGCGAGGCGGCGTCGAAGATGGCGCCGGGCCTGCGCGAGGTGAGCCTCGCGCTCGGCGAGATGCACCGCGTGCGCGGCGACAACGCACTGGCGATCGAGCACTACACCCGCGCGCTCGACGACCTGTCGCTTCGGCCGGCCGCCTGGGTCGGGCTGGCCGCCACCCACTCGGCGCAGGGCGAGGACGCCATGGCACGCGCTTACTACGCCCGCGCGCTGGAGATGCGGCCCGGCGATGCGGGCATCCACCGCGAGCTGGGCGTCCACCAGTATTCGACCGGTGACATCGACGGCGCGATCGCCTCGTTCACCAACGCCACTGGCCTGCTGCCCGATGACGCCACCCTGTGGGCATCGCTGGGTGGCCTGTACCTGGCCCGCGGCGATGCCGATCGCGCGGCCGAGGGATTCAACCGCTCACTCGCCATCGCCCCCAGCTACGGTGCGCTGAGCAACCTGGGCACGCTGCGCTACGGACAGGGGCTCTACGGCGAAGCGGCCATGCTGTACCAGCGGGCAGCGCGACTGGACCCGAGTGACTTCCGGATCTGGGGGAACATCGGCGATGCACTGGTTGCCGGCGACGCCCCTGACCGCGCCGCAGCGGCCGCCAAGGCCTACGCGCGCGCCGCGGGGATGGCGGCGGAGTACCTGGCGGTCAAGCCCGGCGACGCCCAGGCCGCCGCGCTGCTGGGCTGGTATCGGGCCAACCTGGGTCAGCGCGATCCGGCGCTGGCCGATGTCGCCCATGCCGAGGCGCTGGGCACCGAACAGGCCGAGGTGGCGTTGATCAACGCACAGACGCTGGCGTTGGTGGGCGACGTGGACGGCGCGCGCGGGCGGATGCAACTGGCGCGGGAGGCCGGCATTCCCGACGAACGCATCGAGTCGGCGCCGGTACTGCGGGCGCTGGGCACCGGAAAGGACGTTTCTCTGGACGACGGGCGCGGGGGCGCGTTGTAAACCGAAGGCCTGCCCGTCGCAGGCCAACGCAGGAGAGCGATATGCGTGTGCTGCCCGTGTTTGCCGTCGCCGCCTTGGTCGTGTTGCCGGGTTGCGAACTGATCCAGGAAACGCTGTCGGATACCGATGGCGTCAGTTGCGCCCATTCCGAGGGTGCCCGCGCGGTCTATATCGACATCGTGTCCTACGAGGCGGGACCCAAGGGCGACTGCACGGTGGATCCCGGCACGCGGATCACGTGGCGCGGGCCGCCCGGCGAGATGCGTTCGTTCGAGATCGCGTTCACCAGCGGCGCGAGCCCGGGCGGGCGGGGCACGCCGCGGGACTATCCGTCGCACGACACTGGAGGACGGCAGCGGGCCTCACTGGTCGCCAACGGCACGCCCGGCACCACGTATCCCTACGAGATCCGGGTCGACGGCCAGGCCATCGACCCGGCGATCATCATCCGCTGAGCAGGGCGGGTTCGCCGAACGCCTCGACCGCGACCGGAACTCCGGCCGCTTCGCCCAGCGCCGCGCGTACCGGCGCGAAGCTGCGCCGGTGGTGCGGGCAGGGGCCGTGCGTGGCCAGCGCAGCCAGGTGGGCCGGGGTCGAGTAGCCCTTGTGCTCGGCGAACCCGTACTGCGGGAACTGCTGGTGCAGGGCAACCATCGCCCGGTCCCGCGTCACCTTGGCGAGGATGGACGCGGCCATGATCGCGCGGTCGCGGGCGTCGCCGCCGATCCACGCCTCGGCCGGACACGGCAGGCCCCGGGGCAGGGCGTTGCCGTCGATGCGCGCCAGCTCGGCCGCGTGGCGCACGCCCTCCACCGCGAGGCGCATGCCGAGCATGGTGGCCTGATAGATGTTGATCCGGTCGATCTCCTCGACCTCCACCCGCACCACGTGCCAGGCGACCGCCTTGTCGATGATGCGGGCGTACAGCGCCTCTCGGCGATTGGCGCACAGCTGCTTGGAGTCGGCCAGCCCATTGACCGGCGTGCGGCCCGGGCCCAGCACGACCGCGGCAACCACCACCGGCCCGGCCAGTGGGCCGCGGCCGGCCTCGTCGACGCCGGCGATGCGCCGGGCGCCATGGGCGACCGCCAGCTCCAGGCCGAGCTGGTCAGCCGTGCCCATGCGCCGCTTCATCCGTTTCAGGCTGCGTCGCCGGTGCATCGGGCCCGGTTTCGAGCAGCTGGATGACCGCGTTCGCCGCCTGCACCGAGGCGTTCTGGCGCAGGGCCTGGTGCAGTGCGAGGAAGCGCGGCACCAGCCGGGCGACGGCGACCGGGTCGCGGAGCCAGCGCAGCACGGCCTCGGCGAGCCGGTCGGGCGTGCAGTCGTGCTGCATCAGTTCGGGCACCAGGGGCTCACCGGCGAGCACGTTGGGCAGCGCGTAGTGGTCGACCTTCAACATCCCCAGGCCCTTGACCATCCGGTAGGTCAGGCCGGCTACGCGGTACCCCACCACCATCGGCCGCTTGGCCAGCATGGCCTCCAGCGTGGCGGTACCCGAGGCGAGCAGGATCACGTCGCTGGCGATCATCAGCGTGCGCGCGTTTCCGTCGATTACGCGCAACGCCGGTTGCAGCGTGGCGGCGTCGGGGTGGTTGGCCAGCACGCGCTCGAACGCGTCGCGCGCGTGGCGGTTGGCCATCGGCGCCACCACCTGCAACGCCGGCTCGGCCGCCAGCACGCGCGCGGCGGCCGCGAGGAAGTCGCCGGCCAGCCGCTCGATCTCGCCGACCCGCGAACCCGGCAGCACCGCCAGCAGCGGGCGCGCGGGATCGAGGCGGAGTTCTTCGCGGGCAGCCGCACGGTCGGGCTCGAGCGGCATCGCATCCGCCAGCGGGTGGCCCACGAAACGCGCGTCGACGCCATGGCGCTGGTAGATCGGTGGCTCCATCGGGAACAGGCACAGCACCCGGTCCGCGCTGAGGCCGATCTTTTCCGCACGCTTCTCCCGCCAGGCCCAGACCGACGGGCTGACGTAGTGGACCGTGCGTGGCAGGCCGTTGGTGCCGCGGCGCTGCTTCAACCAGCGCTCGACGCCGAGGTTGAAGTCCGGTGCGTCGATGCCGATGAACACGTCGGGTTGCCAGTCCAGCAGGCGCTGGCGCAACTCGCGGCGCAGCAGCAGCAGGCGGGGCAGGTGCCGCAGGACTTCCGACAGGCCCATCACGGCCAGTTCGGAGGCGTCGAACCAGGTCTCGGTACCGGCGGCCCGCATCGCGTCGCCGCCAATGCCGACGAAGTGCGCGTTCGGCCAGCGGCGTCGCAGCTGCTCGACCAGCCCGGCGCCCAGCAGGTCGCCGGAGGCTTCGCCCGCGACCAGCGCGATGCGCATCGGGCGGGTCCGGACGGGTTCGTCGGGGAAGTCCACGGCGTCAGCGCAACAGCGGGCGCTCGCCAGCGTCGATGAAATCGAGCAGGGCGCGGATGTCCGGGCTTTCGCCCGCCATGTCGGCCAGCTTCACCCGGGCCTCGTCGAGCGAGCCACCCGCGACGTAGAGCGCGCGGTAGGCGCGCTTGATGGCGCTGATGCGGTCGGCGTCGAACCCGCGGCGCTTGAGGCCTTCGCTGTTGATCCCGCGCGGCCGGCCGTAGCCTTCCTGCGCGACCATTACGAACGGCGGCACGTCGCCGTTGACGAACGCGCCCATGCCGATGAAGGCGTGCGCGCCGATGCGGCAGAACTGGTGGATGCCGACGAAGCCGCTGAGGATCACGTGGTCCCCGATCTCGACGTGGCCGGCCAGCGTGGCGTTGTTGGAGAACACGCAATGGTTGCCGACAACGCAGTCATGGGCGACGTGGGTGTAGGCCAACAACCAGTTGTCGTCGCCGATGCGGGTGCAGCCACCGCCGGCACCGGTACCACGGTTGATCGTGACGAACTCGCGGATGGTGTTGCGGTCGCCGATGGCCAGTTCGACCCGCTCGCCGCCGTACTTCTTGTCCTGCGGGTCGCCGCCGAGCGCGGCGTGGCCGAGGATGCGGTTGTCGCGTCCGATGCGGGTCGGGCCGTGGATGCTGCAGTGCGGCCCCACCACCGTGCCGTCGCCGATCTCCACTTCGGTGCCGATGTAGCTGAAGGCACCCACGCGCACGCCGGTTCCCAGCCGGGCACCCGGCTCGACGACGGCGCTCGGATGGACGACGGCCTGGCTCATGCTTCGTTGACGACCTCGGCGCAGAGGATGTCGGCGCAGGCGACCTGTTCGCCGTCCACGCGCGCGATGCCCTGGTAGAGCGCCATGTTGCGGATGGTGCGCTTGAGGATCACCTCCAGCTCGAGCTTGTCGCCCGGCACCACCATCTTGCTGAACTTCGCGCCGTCCACCTTGACCAGGTAGAACAGCTTGCCGTCGCTTTCGCCGCCGGTGGACAGCTGGGTCAGCAGGCCGCCTGCCTGTGCCAGCGCCTCGATCACCAGCACGCCGGGCATCACCGGACGGCCCGGGAAGTGGCCGTTGAAGAAGTTCTCGTTCGCGGTGACGTTCTTGTAGGCCAACACGCGCTTGTTGGGTTCGAGCTCGACGACGCGGTCGACCAGCAGGAACGGGTAGCGGTGCGGCAGCAGCGCGTGGATGGTGGGGACGTCGATCGGCAGTTTCACTAGGTCGGTTTTCCTTGCTTGCGGGCCCGTCGGGACGGGCCGCCTTCCATTTCAGTCACCGCGCCCGCGCCACTGGCGGACGAGGCTGTCGAGCTGCTTGAAGCGCGCTGCGTTCTTGCGCCAGCTGCGATTGTCCATCAGGCCGGTCCCGGAAGAGTACTCGCCCGGTTCGCGGATCGAGCTGCTGACCAGGCTCATCGCGGTGATGACCACGCGGTCGCAGACCTCCAGGTGTCCGAGGATGCCGGCACCGCCGCCGATCAGGCAGTAGCGTCCGATGCGCGCGCTGCCGGCGACCGCGGTGCAGCCCGCCATCGCCGTGTGTGCGCCGATGCGGACGTTGTGGCCGATCTGGATCTGGTTGTCGAGGCGCACGTCCTCTTCGAGCACGGTGTCCTCGATCGCACCGCGGTCGATGCAGGTGTTGGCCCCGATCTCGCAGTCGTCGCCGATCACCACGCCGCCGTGCTGCGGCACCTTGAGCCAGCGCCCCGCGTCCATCGCCAGGCCGAAGCCGTCGGCGCCGAGCACCGCGCCGGGATGGATCCGCACGCGCTGGCCCAGCTGCACGCGGGTAACCAGGGTGACGCGGGCGATCAGTTCGCTGCCGGCACCAACCACGCAGTCATCGCCGATGACGCAACCCGGACCCAGGACCGCCCCGGCCTCGATCCGGCTGCGCGCGCCGATGCTGACGAAGGCGCCGACATGGGCATCGGCGGCCACGGTCGCGGTCGGGTCGATGTCGGCCGATGGGTGGATGCCCGCCGGGCGCACCGGTACCGGTTCGAACAACGCGGAGATCTTCGCGAAGGCCGCGTACGGATCGGCGGCGACCAGCGCGGTTCCGGTGTATCCGTCCGCGTCCGCCTCGCGCATGACCACGGCACCGGCGGCGGTCGATGCCAGCTGGCTGCGGTAGCGCGGATTGGCGAGGAAGGCGAGTTGCCCGGCGCCGGCGCCGGCGAGCGTGCCGACGCCTTCCAGCTGCACTCCACCGTCACCGCGCAGCCCGAGCGAGAAGCGTTGGGCCAGCTCGGTGGCGGTGAAGGTGGCGGCAGCGCGGGTCACGACGGCGTCCGGCGCCGTCAGAACGTGCCGCCGAAGGTGAACTGCAGGCGCTCCAGGTCGTCTCCCTCTTCCTTGCGGAAGGGGTAGGCATAGCTGATCGAGATCGGGCCCATCGGCGAGCGCCACATCAGCGCCACGCCGGTGGATGCACGCAGTTCACCGGCATCCCAGGTGTCGAAGTCGCGGTAGACGTTGCCGACGTCGACGAACGCCGACACGCGCGCCGCGGTGCTGTCGATCAGGGTCGGGAAGAACATCTCCAGCGAGCCGGTGGTCTTGAACGCGCCGCCGATCGGCTGCAGGTAGTTGCTGCCCGCAGCGGCCTCCTTCGGACCCAGCGTGTTGTCGGTGAAACCGCGCACCGAGCGCACGCCGCCGGCGTAGAAGTTTTCGAAGAACGGCAGGCCGTCGGCGGTGATCGTCTCGACGAAGTCCGGCGAATCGGTCAGGCACGGCTCGGTCGGGTCCGGGCCTGGCACGAACACCGGCGGGGTATCCGGATCGCCGTCGGTATCGACCACGCTGCCGCCGGTGAAGCAGACGTTGCGTACGAACTCGTCGCCGTAGCTGTCGCCGTAGCCCAGGTCGGTGCGCGTGTTGAGTACCAGGTGGCGCGACAGCGGCCAGAACTTGGAGAAGCTGTAGTTGAGCTTGTAGTACTCGACCGTCGAGCCCGGCAGGGTCGCCTCGAGCCAGACGCGCTGGTTGGTGCCGCGGGTCGGGGTGAGCGCGCTGTTGAGCGTGTTACGGCCCCAGCCGATCTCGCCGCGCCAGGCGTGGAACGTGCGCTGGCCGATGGCGTCGATGTAGTCCACCAGCGAGTCCGGCGTGCGGCCGCGGAAGGCGAAGATCTGGTTGCTGTCGATGCCCAGCAGCGCGGTGATGCTGTCGGTCTCGGTGATCGGCACGCCCAGTACCACCTGGCCAACGCCGCTGGTGGACGAGTACTGCGCGGTGTTGAAGTCGGAGTTGTCGAACTCGCTCCAGCGCAGGTTGTAGCCCAGCGAGACGCCGTTGTCGGTGAAGTAGGGGTTGAGGAACGAGAAGTCATAGCGCTGCAGGTACGCATTGCGCTGCGCCTGCACCGCGATGCGGTTGCCGCTGCCCAGGAAGTTGTTCTGCGACAGCTGGATCTGGGTGCTCAGGCCGGTCAGCGCGGAATAGCCCAGGCCGAACACGAAGCTGCCCGCGGCGACCTCGTTGACGGTGTAGACCACGTCCACCTGGTCGTGCGTGCCCGCCACCGGCTGGGTCTCGACGTCGACCGTGTCGAAATAGCCCAAGCCCTGCAGGCGGATCTTGGAGCGGTCGATCGCGGCCTGCGAGTACCAGCTGCCCTCGAACTGGCGCATCTCGCGGCGCAGCACCTCGTCGGCGGTGCGGCTGTTGCCCTTGAACACCACCCGGCGCACGTTGACGCGCGGGCCCGGCACCACCTGCATGTTGATGCCGACGGTCTTGTCCTCGCGGTTCACGTCGGGGATCGGGTTGACCTGTGCGAACGCGTAGCCGACGTTGCCGAGGGTGGCGGTGATCGCATCGGAGCTGATCTCGAGCAGGCGGCGCGAGAAAATCTGGTCGGGCTTGACCAGCACCATGTTCTCGATCTCCTCCTTCGGCAGGACCGTATCGCCGGTCACCGTCACGCTGGACACCTTGTACTGGTCACCTTCGGTCACGCCGGCGGTGATGAACATGTCCTGCTTGTCGGGGCTGATCGAGACCTGGGTGGAGTCGATGGCGAAGTCGACGTAGCCGCGATCGAGGTAGAAGTTGTTGAGCTTTTCCAGGTCGCCGGAGAGCTTCTCGCGCGAGTACTGGTCGTCGCGGCGGTACCAGCTCATCCAGTTGTGCTCGCCCGACTCCCAGGTGTCCAGGATCTCCTCGTCCTCGAACAGCTCGTTGCCGACCAGGTTGATGTGCTGGATGCGGGCGGCCTTGCCTTCCTTGACGGCGATTGCGACGTCCACGCGGTTGCGCGGCAGCGTCGTCACCGTGGGGGTGATCGCGACGTTGTACTTGCCGCGGTTGTTGTACTGGCGGGTCAGCTCCTGGGTCACGCGGTCCAGGCTCAGCCGGTCGAAGGTGTTGCCCTCCGTCAGGCCGATGTCGGCCAGGCCCTTCATCAGGTCCTCGGTCTTGATGTCCTTGTTGCCGCTCAGGGTCAGCTTGTTGATCGCCGGCCGCTCGGTCACGGTGACCACCAGGATGTTGCCCTGGTGCCCGATCCGCACGTCCTCGAAGAAACCGGTCTTGTAGAGCGCGCGGATCGCGTCGCCGACCTGGCCCTGGTCGACCGTGTCACCCCGCTCGATCGGCAGGTAGGTGAAGACGGTGCCGGCGGAAATGCGCTGCAGGCCGTCGACCCGGATGTCGCTCACCGTGAACGGGGCAACCGGGGCGGCCGTGGCCGTCTGTGCCAGCACAGGCAATGCCGGGGCGGTCGAGAGCGCCGAGGCGAGGGCGAGGGCAAGCAGGCGGCGATTGGTGGGTCGCGTCATCATCACGTCCGGTTGGGTTCTGCGGCGCCCGCGTGGTGCAGGTGCCGGGCAGAGGCGGGGCGGGTGGGTCTCAGGCGGGTGGGGCCCGGGTAAAAGGCACGTTCGACGGGCATGGCGTCAGCGCATCAGGTTGTTGACGATGTCGTTGTAGAACGCCAGGCCCATCAGCCCGACGATCAGCACCAGGCCCACGTACTGCCCGACAGCCATCGTCCGCTCGCTGACCGGGCTGCCCTTGACCAGCTCGATAAGGTAATACAGCAGGTGACCGCCGTCCAAGATCGGGATCGGCAGCAGGTTGAGGATGCCCAGGCTGAGCGACAGCATCGCCAGCAGCGACAGGTACCAGGCCGGGCCCTGGTCGGCGTAGGCATTGGCCGCCCGGGCGATCGTTATCGGGCCGGCGACGGTGTTCTCGACCTCGACCCGGCCGGTGAAGGCACGGCCGATCATGGAGACCAGTTCCCCGGCCTGGTGCACGGTTTCACGCAGGGCGGCCGGGATGGCGGCGACCGGCCCGTGGCGCAGCTCGGCGTCCATCTCGGGCATGTCGGGCCGCACCGAACTCACGCCGAGCGCCCAGTACGGTTCGCCGCCGTCCTCGGGGGTGATGCGGGTGGGCGTCAGCTCCAGTGCCAGCCGGTCGCCGTCGCGCTCGACCTCGACCATCGCCGGGCCGTCGCGATCGCCAAGTTGCTGGACCATCGGGCCGATGTCGTTCCACGACTGCACCGGCTGGCCGTCGATCGCGGTGATCCGGTCGCCTTCGGCCAGCACGCCCCATGCCGCGGTATCGGGGGCCACCCGGCCGATCACCGGCGGGACCAGCATGTGGCGCGGCGTCAGTCCGATCTCGGCGATCGCGCGGCGCTCGTCGAACCGGGCCGGCAGCGCGGACAGCGCCAGCATGCGCCGGGCGGGGGTGTCATTGGCGGTCAGGACCCGCAGCTCGACGTCGGCCCGGTCCAGCGCGGCGGGTAGGAGCGCAAGTTGCAGATCGCTCCAGGTGGGGGTCTCGCGCTGGCCCACGGCCAGCACGCGGTCGCCACGCTGAAGGCCGGCTTCGGCCGCGATGCCGTTGGCGTCACCCACCACCGGGGCATAGTCCGGACGGCCGATCACGAACATCGCCCACAGCAGCGCAATGCAGAGCAGCAGGTTGGCGATGGGGCCGGCGGCGACGATCGCGATCCGCTTCCACACCGACTTGCGGTTGAAGGCCTGGTCGAGCTGACCGTCGGGGACGTCGCCCTCGCGCTCGTCCAGCATCTTGACGTAACCACCCAGCGGGATCGCCGCGACCACGTACTCGGTGCCGTCGCGTCCCCGGCGTGACCACAGCGGTCGACCGAAGCCGACCGAGAACCGCAGTACCCGGACCCCGCAGCGCCGTGCCACCCAGTAGTGGCCGAACTCGTGGAAAGTCACCAGCACGCCGAGGCTGACGATCAGCCACCAGATCGATCCAAGCAACTCAGACATGCCGTGGGTCCTGGTGGGAGGAGAGGAGGGTCATGCGCTCGACCTGTCGTCGACCGCACGGCTGGCGTGGCGCCGCGCGGCGGCGTCGGCGTCGTGCAGGGCGTCGAGTGAGACCGCGGGAATGGCCGGAAGTGCCGCGAGGGTGTCCTCGACGATCGCAGGGATCGACAGGAAACCCACCCGGCGCTGAAGAAACGCTGAAACAGCAACTTCGTTGGCGGCGTTGAGGACCGCCGGCGCGGTGCCGCCGGCGGCCAGCGCGTCGAAGGCCAGCCTCAGGCACGGGAAGGCGTCCAGGTCCGGCGGTTCGAATTCCAACCGCCCGCCCTCGGCCAGCAGGTCCAGCCCGCTGACGCCCGAGGCGATGCGCTGCGGCCAAGCGAACCCGACCGCCAGCGCGGTGCGCATGTCCGGCAGGCCAAGCTGGGCCAGGGTCGAGCCGTCGACGAATTCCACCAGCGAGTGGACCAGGCTCTGCGGATGCACGAGGACCTGGATCCGGTCGCCGTCGACGTCGAACAGGTGGTGGGCCTCGATCACCTCGAGCCCCTTGTTCATGAGGGTGGCCGAGTCGACCGAAATCTTCGGGCCCATCGACCACTTCGGATGTGCCACGGCCTGCTCGACCGTCACGTCCCGCAGCGATGCCCGGCTGCGGCCGCGGAACGGCCCGCCCGAGGCGGTCAGGATGATCCGCGCCAGACCGTCGCGCGCGGGCGCATCGGGCAGGCACTGGAAGATCGCGTTGTGCTCGCTGTCGATCGGGACGATCGTTGCGCCGCCTTCGCGCGCGGCCGCCATCAGGAGTTCGCCGGCAAGCACCAGCGATTCCTTGTTGGCCAGCAGCAGGCGCTTGCCGGCGCGGGCCGCGGCCAGCGTCGACGGCAGGCCGGCGGCCCCGACGATGGCGGCGACCACGGTGTCGCAGGCGTCGCCGCCGACCAGTTCGACCAGCGCGGCATCGCCCGCGTGGGCAATGGTGGAAAGCCCGGCGCCCCGCAGCCGGTCGCGAAGGCGGCCAAGCATGGCCTCGTCGGCGATCACTGCGTGCTCGGGGCGGTGCTGGCGGCACAACTCCACGAGGGCGTCGACCTGGCGGCCGGCGGCGAGCACGGTGGCCCGCAACGCGGTGGGATGGCGCGCGATCACGTCCAGCGCCGAGGCGCCGATCGACCCCGTGGCGCCGAGGACGGCAACCCGTTTCATGCTCAGAAGCCCAGCAGCGCCTTGCCCAGCGCGAAGGCGGGCAACGCCGCGAGGACACCGTCGAGACGGTCGAGGATCCCGCCGTGGCCGGGGATCAGGTGTCCTGAGTCCTTAACACCGGCGTGGCGCTTGAGCAGGCTCTCGAACAGGTCGCCGACCACCGAGAACAGGCCCGCGGCCAGCGACACCAGCGCGACCGCCGGCAACTGGGCGACGCCGGCGCCGGCGATCAGGCTGAAGCCGATACCGGCCGCTACGGCGGCGAGCATGCCGCCGGCCAGGCCTTCGACGGTCTTGTTCGGGCTGATGCGCGGTGCCAGCTTGCGGCCCTTGAACAACTTGCCGCCGAACTTGCGGCCGGTGAAGTAGGCCCCCGTGTCGGCCGCCCAGACCACCGCAAGGGCGGTCAGCAGCCAGCGGTGGCCATTGGGCTCGCCGGCGTGGATCCACGCCAGTGCACACCAGGCCGGGATGATGCTGAGCGCACCGGCGGCCAGCTTGAACACGCGTGCGTAGGTCTCATGGTCGCTGGCGAACGTGTAGCGACCCAGCCAGGCGAGCGCCAGCAACCACCAGATCACGCCGACCACGGTCATCAGCTGGAACAGCACGAAGCTGAAGCCGGTTGTCGATCGCGAAGCCCACACCAGCGCCACCATCACCGCCAGGTGGGCGACCAGCAGCACGGTGCGGGCGAGGGTGTCCTCGATCTCGGCCAGGTCGAACCACTCCCACAGGCCCAGCAGGAACACCACCGCGACCAGCATCATCATCCAGTCGGTCGGCAGCAGCAGGATCGCGAGGATCGCGAGCGGGGCCATCACCAGTGCGGCGAGGGTACGGGTGCGGGTCATTCGGGAGTCTCGTCGGGAGCGGCCAACTGCGCGCCGGTCAGGCCGAAGCGGCGTTCGCGGCCGCTGTAGTCGTCGATCGCGCGTTGCAGTGTCGCCGCATCCAGCTCGGGCCACAACAGATCGGTGAACCACAGTTCGGTATAGGCCAGTTGCCACAGCAGGAAATTGCTGATCCGCTTCTCGCCACCGGTGCGGATGAACAGGTCGGGCGCGGGGAGGTCGGACAGCGTGATGCGCCCGCCCAGAACCTGCTCGTCGATCTCCTCCGGCCGCAGCTTGCCGTCGGCCACGTCCTGGGCGAGCAGGCGGGCGGCGCGGGCGATGTCCCAGCGCCCGCCGTAGCTGGCGGCGATCACCAGGTGCAGCTTCGCGTTGCCGGCTGTCTGCGCCTCGGCAGCGTCCATGCGGGCGACGATCGCGTCGCTGAAGCGCTCGCGTTCGCCGATGAAACGGACGCGCACGCCGCGGCGGTCGAGCTCGTCGACCTCGCGCTCGAGCGCGCCCATGAACAGCTTCATCAGCGCGCCGACCTCATCCTCCGGCCGCCCCCAGTTCTCGCTGGAAAACGCGAACAGGGTCAGGACCTCGATGCCCTTGGCCAGGCAGAAGTCGACGCAGACGTTGACCGCGCGGGCCCCGGCGCGGTGGCCGATCACACGCGGCCGACGCCGGCGCTGCGCCCACCGCCCGTTGCCATCCATGATGACGGCCAGGTGGCGCGGGATTCGCGCGGCGGAACCGGTTTCGGAAGACATGGCCTGGGCGGGCGAAAGTGTCGCCGCTGCCATCAGACGGCCATCAACTCCTGCTCCTTGGCCTTGACCACCTCGTCGACGTTCTTGATGCCGTCGTCGGTCAGCTTCTGGATTTCCGTCTCGCTGCGGGCGGCGTCGTCCTCGGAGATGAGCTTCTCCTTGAGCAGCTCCTTGACCTGGTGGTTCGCGTCGCGGCGGATGTTGCGGATCGCGACCTTGGCGTTCTCGCCTTCGCCGTGCACGTGTTTGGACAGCTCCTTGCGGCGCTCCTCGGTCAGGGCGGGCAGGTTGATCCGGATCACGGTGCCGGCGGTATTCGGGGTCAGGCCGAGGTCGGAGTTGATGATCGCCTTCTCCACCGCGGAGACCATCTGCTTCTCCCACGGGGTGATGGTGAGCGAGCGGGCGTCGGTGACGGCCACGCTGGCGACCTGGGTCAGCGGCATGTCCGACCCGTAGTAGTTGACCTTCAGGTGGTCGACCAGTGCGGTCGAAGCGCGGCCGGTGCGGACCTTGGTCAGGTCGTGGCGCAGCGACTCGACGCTCTTGTTCATGCGGGTCTGGGCGTCTTTCTTGATCTCGTCGAGCATTGCCGGCTCCGGTCTCGTGCGGTAATCGCGGGGAGTATAGCGGAGCCCCGCGCCGGACCCGTGCTAATGGCCGTGCGGCGCGCGGTCGTGGCGATCGTGCTCGCAGGCGGTGCCGTGCTCGATCTGCAGGGTCGGATGGTTGATGCCGAAGCGCTGGTCGAGCGCCAGGTTGACCCGATCGATGAAGGCATCGTGGTCGCGAGCGTCCGGGCGGACCAGGTGCGCGGTCATCGCGATCTCGCCGGCCCCCAGCGACCAGATATGCAGGTGGTGGACCGCCCTGACCCCGGGCTGCCCGGCCAGGAAACCGCGCACCGCCTCCTGGTCGATCGAGCGCGGCACGGCGTCCATGGCGGCGTTGAAGCTCTCGCGCAGCAAGCCGAACGCGCTGGCCGCGACCACCAGCCCGATCAGCAGTGCGATCATCGGATCCAGCCAGGCCCAACCCAACCACAGCATGCCGGTGCCCGCGAGTACCGCGGCAAGTGAGACCCCGGCGTCGGCCATCAGGTGGAGGAACGCGCCGCGACGATTGAGGTCGTGGTCATGTCCGTCGCGCACGAACCAGGCCGATCCCAGGTTGACCGCGATGCCAAGCAACGCCACCAGGATCACCGGCCACGCCGGGATTTCGGGCGGTGCGTTGAAGCGCCGGATCGCTTCCCATGCAAGGGCGCCCGAGAAGGCGACCAGCAACACCGCGTTGGCGAGGGGGGAGAGCAGGGTGGCGCGGCGCCAGCCGTAGGTGTGGCGATCGGTCGGCATCCGGCGGGCCAGCACCGCGGCGCCCCAGGCCAACCCGAGGCCCAGCACGTCGCCGAGGTTGTGCAGCGCGTCCGACAGCAATGCCAGCGAGTTGGTGGCAAAGCCGTACCCCGCTTCGATGACGGTGAACGCCAGGTTGATGAGGGTCACCGCGGCGAATGCGCGGGTGCCCTGATGGTGGTCGTGGGCGTGCATGGACGAGATGCTGTCACGCCGTGCGCGCGGACACTATTCCGTCGCCCGCAGGGATGCGGTTGCCCCAGCGCGCACTCTGCTCAGCTGCGTCCCTGCACCAGCGTGCCGATCTGCTCGCCGCGCAGGATGCGCAGCAGTTCGCCGGGCTGGCTCATGTCGAAGATGCGCAGCGGCAGGTCGCTGTCGCGGGCCAGGGCGAACGCGGCGGTGTCCATCACCTGCAGGTTGCGGGCGAGGACCTCGTCGTAGCTCAGCTGGTCGAAGCGCACGGCGTCGGGGTGCTTGTTCGGATCCTTGTCGTAGACGCCGTCGACCTTGGTCGCCTTGAGCAGCAGGTCGGCCCCGATCTCGATCGCGCGCAGTGCCGCGCCCGAATCTGTGGTGAAGAACGGGTTGCCGGTGCCGGCGGCGAAAATCACCAGCCGGCCCTTCTCCAGGTGGCGGATGGCGCGGCGCCGGATGTAGTCCTCGCACACGTCGTTGATCTTGATGGCGCTCATCACGCGCGCCTTGCCGCCGAGCTTCTCGAGCGCGTCCTGCATGGCCAGTGCGTTGATCACGGTGGCCAGCATGCCCATGTGGTCGCCGGTCACCCGGTCCATGCCACCGGCCGCAAGGCCGGCGCCGCGGAAGATGTTGCCGCCACCCACCACCAGGGCGATCTCCGCGCCGGCCGCCTGGGCCTCGATCACCTCGTTGGCGAGGCGGTTGATGACCTTGGGGTCGATGCCGTAGTCCTCGCTCCCCATCAGCGCCTCGCCGGACAGTTTCAGGAGAATGCGGCGATAGGCGAGCTGGGGCATGGGATCGTCTCGGAAGGGGGCGCGGGAATTGTAACGGCAGCGCCCCGCCCGGCAGCTGCAGACAACATCCCGATGCGTTTCACAAGTGCCACACATTACTAAATAGGCGCCGGCCACAGCTTTGCCAGTATGGCAAGTGGCTTTGTTCCGGCAAAAACGTGACGTAGGTCACATTTCTACATAAATGTTTCCTTAGCGCCTTGTTACGTCCCCGTGACCAAAGTCATAGTCGGCCGGCCCGAAAGGGTTTCCTTCCGACTGCGTTAGGGGAGTCACCAGTGTCAAAACCCACCTTCAACCGCGCTTTGCGTCGTAGTGCACTGACCGTCGCACTCGGTGTCTGTTTTGCTTCCGGGGTCGCGCATGCCCAGTCCAATGCCGCGGGCTCGATTTTCGGTTCCACCGGCGAGCCCGGAACCGTTGTCGTCATCCAGAACGTCGACACCGGCCTGACCCGCCAGATCACGGCGGACGCCAACGGCCGCTACAGTGCGACCGCGCTTCCCACCGGTGAGTACACCGTCTCCCTGCAGCGCGACGGCCAAGTGCTGGCCACCAAGGAAGACGTCCAGGTCACCCTGGGTGGTGGCCGCGAGGTGTCGTTCTCCGCAGGCGGTGCCGCGGACGGCTCGGCGACCGACCTTGACCGTATCGTCGTGACCGGCACGGCAGCGTCGTTCATCGACGTCTCCTCGACCGATACGCGCACCACGTTCACCGCACAGCAGCTCGAGAAGCTGCCGGTCGGTCGCAGCATCGAGTCGGTGGCGCTGCTCGCGCCGGGCGTTGTCCAGGCGGACTCCCGCTACCCGGGTACGGCGTCCTTCGGCGGCTCGGCCGCGTCCGAGAACGCGTTCTACATCAACGGTTACGCGGTCACCAACCCGCTCACCAACCTCGGCTCCACCAGCCTGCCGTTTGACGGCATCAGCCAGATGCAGGTCATCACCGGCGGCTACGGCGCCGAGTTCGGCCGTGCGACCGGCGGAGTGGTCAACATCGTGACCGAGCGCGGCGGCAACGAGTGGAAGTTCGGCGGCCTGATGACCTACCGGCCCGCCAGCCTGCGTGCCGACTACGAGAACATCCTCTATCCCGACAATGGGACTCCCAACGACGGCCTGATCTACCAGAAGCGTGAGGAGATCGAAGTCAACTCGTGGAGCTACGGCATGTACGCCAGTGGCCCGTTGATCAAGGACCGCCTGTTCATGTATGTCGGCGGCGAGATGGAGGAGCAGGACCAGTCCAGCGTGCTCGCCCGGCCGGGTGGTGCCACCAACGGCTATCGCGACTCCCACTACGAGATTCCGCGCTGGCTGGCCAAGATCGACTGGAACATCACCGACAACCACATCGTCGAGCTGACCGCCGTCTCCGACATCACCAAGCAGACGGTGGATTACTTCCCGTACACCTACACCCCGGGCACCGACGAGACCATCCGTGGCTACGAGAAGACCGGTGGCTACTTCTACGAGGACGGCGGCGAGCTGTACGTCGGCAAGTACACCGGTTACCTGACCGATTCGCTGACCCTGACGGCCATGTACGGCACGCAGAAACAGGATCACATCGCGGTTCCGTTCGGCTATGACCCCAGCGTCGTCTACGTGAGCGATTCGCGGTCGGTGGCCGATCCGGTCCAGCGCGGCACCTATGCGCAGCTCGCGTTCCCGGATGCCTTCGACGAGACCGAGGGCTTCCGCGTAGATCTGGAGTGGCAGGTCGGCAGCCATTCGCTGCGCGTCGGCTATGACCGCCAGGACTCGACCTCGCGCGCTGGCGAAGTGACCTCCGGCCCGGCCGGCTACCGCTGGATCTACAGCTCCTGCGGACCGGGTGCCGCCGGCGAGCCGATCCAGGGTGGCGGCGGCGCCGTGTGCCCGGGTGGCAGCGGCGACTACGTGTCGCAGTACCGGTACGCGAACGGTGGCACCTTCTCGGTCGACCAGTCGGCGTACTACCTGGAAGACCGCTGGCAGGTCACCGACAACTGGCTGCTGACGCTGGGCCTGCGCAACGAGGCGTTCGAGAACTTCAACGCCGACGGCGAGGTGTATGCCGAGCAGAAGGACCAGTGGGCGCCGCGCCTGGGCGCGAGCTGGGACGTCTTCGGGGACGCTTCGCTCAAGCTGTTTGCCAATGCCGGTCGCTACCACCTGGCCATGCCCAACAACGTGGCGCTGCGCGGCGCGGCAGGTTCGCTCTACACCAACGAGTACTTCGCCTTCACCGGCATCGACCCGGTCACCGGTGCGCCGATCGGCCTGACTCCGCTGGGTGATGGTCCGTACTCGTCGAACCGCGAGTATGGCCAGGCGCCGCACCCGGATTCGGTGACCGCCAAGGGCCTGGACTCGCACTACCAGGACGAGTTCGTGCTGGGCTTCGAGAAGCGCCTGACCGACCAGATCAACGTGGGTGCGCGTTACGTGCATCGCGATCTGAAGGCCGCCATCGATGACATGTGCGACTACCGTCCGGCCTACAACTGGGCGATCGCCCGCGGCATGTCCGAGGAAATGGCCGACCAGCTGGGCAACGAGCTGGCGTCCTGCCGCCTGTTCAACCCGGGCGAGGACAACACGTTCATGCTCGATGACGGCAGCGGCAACCTCGTCGAGGTGGCCCTCACCGCCGAAGAGCTGGGCTTCCCGAAGCTGAAGCGCATGTACCAGGGCATCGACTTCTTCGTCGAGCGTCCGTTCGACGGCACCTGGTACGGCCGCATCGACTACACCCTGTCGCGCAACTACGGCAACGCCGAAGGCCAGCTGAAGTCCGACGTCGGCCAGGGCGACGTGTCCCAGACGATGGACTGGGATCACCCGGAGCTGATGGAGTACGCCAACGGCTACCTGCCCAACGACCGGCGCCACTACATCAAGGGCTATGGCTTCTACCAGCTGACCCCGGAATGGCGTTTCTCGGCCACCGCGACCTTCCAGTCCGGCCGTCCGAAGAACTGCACCGGTTACTACCCGAACAACTCGCCGGAAGACGAGGAGTTCATCGAGTTCTACTCCTACGGTGGTCCGTACTACCACTTCTGCAACGGCGAGCCGGTGCCGCGTGGCACCAGCGGCCGGTTGCCGTGGACCAACAAGCTCGACCTCGGCGTCGCGTATGCCCCGAACTGGGCGGACAACGCGCTGGAGTTCTCGCTTGACGTGTTCAACGTGTTCGACGAGCAGGAAGCGCAGAGCATCGTCGAGTACGGCGAGCTGGGTGGCCCCGGCGTGCCGTACGCACACAGCAATCGGGTCCTGAGCTACTCGACCCCGCGCAGCGTGCGGTTTGCCCTGCGGTACGACTTCTAAGCGACAAAAATCCCGGCGCGGTCGTTTGCCGCGCCGGGTGTCTCTCTCTCATTCGGGCCGCCGCAAGGCGGCCCTGTTCTTTGTGCAGGACGCAAAAAAAAAGGCCGCGGGGGTTGCCCGCGGCCTCTTGATGCATGACGGGTGGCTTACGCCAGGCCGGCCTGCTTCATCACTTCCGACGCGAAGTCGTCGGTCTGCTTCTCGATGCCTTCGCCGACGGCGAGGCGGACGAAGCTGATGACCTCGGCGCCGCCGGCCTTCAGGGCCTGCTCAACGCTCTGGTTGGTGTCCAGCACGTACGGCTGGCCGGTCAGGCAGATCTCGTTGACCGTCTTGGCGACCTTGCCCGACACCATCTTCTCCAGGATCTCGGCCGGCTTGCCGGTGTCCTTGACCTGGGCGAGGGCGATTTCCTTCTCCTTCGCGACGAAATCGGTGGGGACGTGTGCCGGCGAGATGTACGGCGGGTTCATCGCCGCCACGTGCATCGCGATGCCGCGGGCCAGCTCGTCGCTCGCGCCCTTCAGCTCGACCAGCACGCCGATGCGGCCGCCGTGGACGTAGGCCGCCACGGTGTTGCTGCTGTCGATGCGGGCCATGCGGCGGACCTGCACGTTCTCGCCGACCTTGGCGATCAGGGCCGAGCGGGCCTCCTCGACGGTGTCGCCGGACGACAGCTTGGTGGACTTCAGTGCGTCGATGTCGGCGGCGCCCAGGGCGGCGTCGGCAGCGGCTTCGGTGAAGGCCAGGAAGTTGGTGTCCTTGGCGACGAAGTCGGTCTCGGAGTTGATCTCGACCAGCACGGCCTTGCCGTCGGCCTGCGCGGAGACGATGCGACCCTCGGCGGTGACGCGGCTGGCCTTCTTGTCAGCCTTGGCCAGGCCCTGCTTGCGCAGCCACTCGGCCGACGCTTCGACGTCGCCGTTGTTCTCGGTGAGCGCCTTCTTGCACTCCATCATGCCGGCGCCGGTGCGCTCGCGCAGTTCCTTGACCAGGGAAGCGGTGATCTCTGCCATGGGGGTTACCTCTGAATTCGGGGGTGTGTAGGAGCGGCTTCAGCCGCGACGGGATGCGAGCTGCCGTCCGTTACGGATCGCGGCTGAAGCCGCTCCTACAGGAAAGTGCGGCCGCGCAGCATGGCGCGGCCGCATGACATCGCGCTTACTCGGCGGCCGGTGCTTCAGCCGACTCACCCTCGGCGGGCTTGTCCTCGGCCTTGGCGGCTTCCTTCTTCGGGGCGGCCTTCTTGGCCGGGGCGCGGCGCGGCTTGTCGCCGGCTTCGCCTTCGGCGTTGAAGTCTTCCTCGCGGACGCTGGCCGCCTGCGGCGCGGCGGCCTTGCCTTCCAGCACGGCGTCGGCGGCGGCACGGGCGTACAGCTGGACGGCCCGGATGGCGTCGTCGTTACCCGGGATCGCGTAGTCGACCAGGGCCGGGTCGTAGTTGGTGTCGACCACCGCCACGACCGGGATCCCGAGCTTGCGGGCTTCCTTGATCGCGATGTCTTCGTGGCCGATGTCGATCACGAACAGCGCGTCGGGCAGGCGGTTCATCTCCTTGATGCCGCCCAGCGAGGCTTCCTTCTTGTCGCGCTCGCGACGCAGGCCCAGCACTTCGTGCTTGACCAGCTTCTCGAAGGTGCCGTCGGTCTCGGCCGCTTCCAGCTCCTTCAGGCGCGACACCGACTTCTTGACCGTGGCGAAGTTGGTCAGGGTGCCGCCGAGCCAACGCTGGTTCATGTACGGCATGCCGCAACGCTCGGCCTCTTCCTTGATCGCCTCGCGCGCGCTGCGCTTGGTGCCCAGGAACAGGATCATGCCGCGCTTCTGGGCGATGCCCGAGATGAAGTTCATCGCGTCGTTGAACAGCGGAACGGTCTTCTCGAGGTTGATGATGTGGATCTTGCCGCGGGCGCCGAAGATGTACGGGCCCATCTTCGGGTTCCAGTAACGGGTCTGGTGGCCGAAGTGGACGCCGGCTTCCAGCATCTGGCGCATGGTGATCTGGGGCATTGCTTGACACTCCGATATGGGAATCCGGCCGCCGGAAAGGTTGGGGCGGCTGCCCGGGCATGGGCCAGGGCAAAGGATTCCGGGGTTGAGCTTCCCCGCTGCTTCCGTGGCCGAATTCCAGATGGCGCTTGATGGGCTGACGCCCACGACTCCAACGGAACACCCCGGCACGGGGTTTCTACAGCGGGTGTGGATTCGCCGGTGACGCCCGGCGTGGGCGGAACGGAAGCACAAGGCTTGCGCAGCCGATCAAGGATACGCGCGCCCGCGTCGGGGCGCAAGAAGATGTCCGCTGACAACGCGATTGCGTGCCGTGGAACGGATATTGCCTTGAAGCGGCTGTCCAGGTTGGCGCGTCAAAAGGTCAGCGTCGCGATTCGAAAATTCTGGTCCGGTCCCGCTAACTGGGCTTCGCCAGGAACGTGAGCAGGCCTGGACCGACCATCTGTCATGGGACGCTGGCCCACCAGCACGTTGAAGGGCGTGTTCTTTGAACAGTCGGCATGTATCGCAGGAGTGGAGGCGTGGTCGGAGTAGCTTGCTGTACTGGCATTGCAACCCGTGACAATCGTGATGCCCACCTTGATCGAAGCGCCAATGGCGGCGCACGGGGTGGTCAGTGCCATGCCGAGCACGGCCAAGGCCGTCGCAACTCTGAAAATACGCATCAACTGCTCCGATGGCCCACTGATCAGGGTGGGAGGGATCAGTTGATCTGTCGGCCGGCCCAAGCAAAAATTGAGCCGCCGATAGCCGCGGGACCGCGTTTCTGTGGCGTTCGTTACAAATTGGTCCGGACCGTTGCTCGATTTCGCTGGCTTTTAGCGTGGCTGCGGCGCAGTGGTCGCACGGATCAGTACGTCAGGATGACCTTGACGGTATCGCTGTAGCGGCCAGCCTGGGTAAGGGGCTGGTCGTTGACCCGACCATGGACGGTCAGAGACTGTCGGCTGCCTTCGCTGATGCCAACGACGGTGTTGACGTCGAGGTCGTCGCCCCACGGGGTGGCACCATCGGGCTGGGTAAGTTGGTAGCTGAGGCAGGCCCCGTCGGTGTTGCACATGCGCCGAACGCCGGCGCTCGGGTACAGCCCTTCATCCAGCCCCACCTGCCAGGCGGTTCGGTTGGTGCAGGTGAGTCCAATGGTTGAACTACTGGCGAGATTGCCGGTACTCGTGCCCGACAACGGCATTCCGCCAGGCGTGAAGTTCATGTTGCTCGCGGTGACGACCGAGCAACTGCCTAGGACCGCGGCAGTCGCCTTGAATGGGAATGCGTCGGGCACGCCCGGCGCGCCACCACTCTGGCAGTCCACCGGGTCGCCAGATCCGAAAAGCGTGTCGTTGTAGCGATACATCAGGGTTGTATCGCCTGCCTGGAACTCGTTCGTATAAGTGCCTGCTGCTGCGCCGAGTCGCGAGGGAATGCGGCCATAAACCGTAACGTTGCCTGTAGCGGAACCAGTTCTCCGCAACCCCAGAAACCCCGATGCGGACAGAGGAACTTCAATCGCCACCCTCTTGTAGGTTCCTGGCGTGTTGCCCCAATCGTTCGAAGGCGCGCCCGGATCCTTTGAAACATTGAAATACAGCTTGTCCACCCCGTCATTCATGCTCCGTTGGGCCACTGTGCTTCCAGGAGACCTGCCTTCTCCGATGGCGAAGCACATTTGCAAGACCGCCGTGTCCGCGGCTGACGGGAAGGTGTCGGTCTCGCATTTATAAGTGATCGACGCCGTAGTCGTACTCGCATTGCCGAATGCCAGATTGGACATATCGGCCGTACACGTGGTCCCGGCCCGGGCCTCCAAGATACCGAACAGATATCCCGAGATTGCCAGCGAAACTACGACTAGGGTACGCAGCCAATTCATGGCAAAGCCTCCGGTATGCAGGTCAACGGACCGATTCGGGGAATCGGTTCCGGCGAGATGGGGTATTCGAAGCTGACCCGACAGACGCCTTCGGGCGTTGTGACCTGAAGGACGTTGTCGTCACCGAGCAGGTCCAGGTAGACCTCGCCGTCATACCCGACGAACGCGGCCGACGCTGGATTGTCGATGAGCGCGGCACTGCTCCCGACGGCGAGAGGGACGCCTCCAGCATCATGCAGGACCACGACCGCCGCACGCACGGGCTGTATCTCGAACTGGACTTCGGTGCCGGCCCGGTCACTTGGCACCGCGAACATTTCCACCTTGCCGAGCCTCATGTCTGCCGGGAGATCCATCGGATCGATTGCCAGCCGGTTCCGCTGCCAGGCGTTCAGTGGGGTCACGAGTAGCAGGCCGTTGTCGTTGCTGCTGCCGACCAACCGGTTCTCCAGTTTTACCGGAACGCCGGGAATGTCGCCGGTCGAGACGACCGCGAACGCATCGTTGACGCGGCGCGATGCAAATACATCGCCACTCATCAACACGAGCCCGCCGTTGGCGCCCGCGTACCCGTACCAGCTTTCGCCGCCGCCCGCGACGCCACCGCTGACTTGACCGTAATCCCCCAGCCAACCGGCTTCGGCCAGCCCCTGGTAGGCATCGGGATCCAGGTGGCTGGCCTGGAGTCGCCAGCTCAGCCCGCCATCCGTGGGAACCGATTGGCTGGCGTCGACATTTATGCTGTCGCGTCCGGCATTGCGCTGCAACGAGGTGTTGAGCATGCGACGTTCACCCAGGCTGACCGAGATCCCCAGATACAGGCTGCGATCCTCGCTGTCGTCCAGATTCTGGTTGACGCTCAGATTGAGCGCCGAGTTCCCGCCGAAACTCCGGTTCCAGTACGTGCTCGCGTACCGGCTCGCCTCGGCCCCGGGATATTGAAGTCGAAGATAGCTCGCGCCGATGTTGCCGACGGAAGGCGCGTTCCAGCCAACCAATGCACGTTCACTGATCCTTGCGGGCGCCTGCCCGTATCCGGAGGCGATGTCCCGGTAGTCACCGTGGGTGCGCTGGGTACTCAACGACAGGTTGAAACGGGGACTGTTCCAGCTGTAGGCGAGGGCGGTCTGCGAGCCAGTGTGTTGATCCCAGCGACTATCGGTGTACGACGCGCTGACCACGCCGAGTTGACCCATGGACCACACGGCTCCGGCCCCGACGTTGGCAAGGCCGTCGCCACCCTCGCCATGCGCCTCCACCGTCAGGTCGTCGCTGACGCCGTAGCGCCATTCGCCACTGCCAACGAGCGCGTCGCCATAGGAGAACGAGCGCAAGCCGTAGTCTTCGCGGACCAGGCCAGCGGTGACCGACCAGTCGGACAGTCCCCGGGCCAGGAGGCTCTGGGTTGCGTAGAACGGGAAATCAAGGGTCCGGACGGCGCCAAACGCGTCGGTGATGACCACCTGCGCGTTACCCGAGCCGTTGATGCCCGGTTGGGAGATCAGCTGAAAGGGGCCGACCGGAATTTCGCCGGAATACTGGCGGACTCCGTTGACGTAGAGCTCGAGTTGCGAGGGGACGGCCGCTTCGCCCAGGAACGCGGGCAGGGGCGTGGTCACGCGATAGGGCTGCAGCCCGAAGTCGCGACCGATACGAATGCCGCCGACCCGCACGGCACGGGTCCAGCTGAGATTGCCGGTTGTGACATCGCCGACGCGCAGGCTCAACATGGATTGCGGGAAGGCCAGGTCCCAGCTCGAATCCAGACGCACGCTGTCTCCGCTCCAGTCCGTCTCCGAAGTGCGAAACGCCCTCGTCACTGCGGTGGTACTGAAGACGCCGAGCTTGCCTCCAAACGCCCGCAGCTCCGCAAAAGCGGTGGCGTTGCTGGAGAGGTCACCGTGATTGACGTAGAGATCGTAGTTGAGCAGCAATCCGGGCGAATTGGTTGCCGGGACTACCTCGGTTCGATCGACTCCCACGATGGTGGTCTGCAGGTCAAGCTGCGACAGCGGCGCGGAGATCGACACCCGCTGCATCGAGGCGTCGTAGTGCACCTCCACGCCGCGCAGCTGATCCAGCGCGATCAGCTCTCCGGGCCCAGCATCGGCTACCTGGAAGTCAAGCCGGGAGAGCGTATCGGGGCTCGCGTACAGACGCCCGTTGCGTGAAACGAACGGCAACAAAAGGCCGGTCGCCTGCTGGTTCAGCTCGACGTCCAGGTACAGCGTGATGTCCGCCTGGCCGGGCGGGTCGGGTTCAAGCAGCGGTACCGCAGTGGTGACGGCAAGCACATTCGCGGGCAGCCAGAGGGCAGCCAACAGCAGCGGCTTAACCCGACGCAGGGTGGAGCTTGAGCGTCTGCTCGACAGCTTCGCCATTGATCCGTGCCTTGAAACTGCCGCCGGAGTAATCCCTGCCGGCTGATGGAAGCGACCAACGCATCGTCTGGCCGGGCAAGACATAGCCAACCAGCCCACTCATGAGTTCGTGGCGCGCGCCACTCCGGTCAACGTACGAGAGGTCGGCGATCTGGGCGTGCTGGAGCCCACGGTTGGTCACCACCAGCATCACCTGCTCGCCCGTACTTTCCAGGCGAGGCGCGAGGTCGTAGCCGATGGGCGCTTCGGTTACGGGCAGTACGAACACCGGAATCGAATATCGCAGCAGGAAGTTCAGCCCCGTCTGGTCGGAGGATTCCGCGCGCGGAACCTCGTCGACAATGATTCGATAGCTGGCTTCGGCACCCGTTGGCGGCGGGCCGGTGCGGATGACGCGTACCAGTTGCTGCGCACCACCTGCCAACTCGGTCAGCGGCGGACTTATGGCGAGATCGCTGGTTGGCTCGAGGATGTCCTCGCCGTTCTTCTGGGTCCAGCGAAACAAACGCACTTGCGCGCGTGTCGGGGTGTCGGCCGCAGTGTTGGTAAGCCACACGGCTTCACCGCGCTCGCTCGCAGCGAGTTCCACCAGCGTAGGTGCGACCTGGAGACTCGCGGCAAACGCAGGGATGCAGAAGCACGCCAGCGCCGCCAGTGTGATCCGGGCCCACGCCGTGGGAGGTCTCCGGCTCATCGCGTGGGAGAAGTCAGTCGCCATTTCAGTAGGTGATGGTTGCTGTGATGGTGTCACTGTAGCTGCCGGCGCCCGGGTCATCGATCGTGAGCCTTCCGAGCACCGGTATCGACTGCTCGGTGCCCCCGAACGAAGCGTTGTAGATGCACCCGCCACTCGCGTCGCCCCATTGCACGCCGCCTGCGGAGCTGCATGGTCGAGCACTGCTGTTTCCGCTGTAGAGCTGGTAGGCAATGGTGTCTCCCGAGCTCGCCTTCATCCGTCGATCAGAGATGCCACTGCCGTGCAGGCCATCGTCGAGGCTGATCTTGTAGGCGACCGGGACATTGCAGCGGACCTTCAAGTAGCCGGATGCCTCGAGTTGCTGCCCGGGTACGACGGCGCGGTTGCCAAACGCAATATCCTTGGTGCCGGTGAAGCTGCAACTTGCGGCTACATCGAGGTAGACATCGAAATCGGTCACGAGCGATTCCGCCCGTGCCTGGGGAGCCATCAAAGCGAAGCCAAGAAGCGCCGCGCAAACTACCGGCGTACTCAACTTCATGTCAGCAATGGTCCCGGGCTACCGGGACAAAGCGGCATGGGCGGCTTGACGCACGCCCATGCGCTCCCGGCCGTTACAGACATGAGGACGGCTCGATGCCATTTGGTTCAGAACGTCACGGTGGCGGTGACGGTGTCGGTGTAGTCACCGGCAACCTGGTCGCCGTCCAGCGTCGCGCGGGCATAAACGACATGCTTGGTTGCAGCGCCCTTGAACCCGGTGCCGGTCGCTTCCTTGTCATCCGCGGCGGTATTGCCCCAGACAGTGGAACGGCCGGCTTCCTGGTACAGCTGGTAGGGGATGGCGGCCGTGCCGCTCAGCATGCGCCGTGCTGACGTATCAGCGGCGCCACCGCCGTTGAGGCTCACCTGGTACGGGGTGTTCTTGGTGCACTTGACGCTGACGGAGCCCGTTGCATCGACCGAACCGGCCGAAGCGAGCTGCTCGCCAAACGCAACGTTTTCCGTGGCGGTGATATCGCAAGACTTCTTGATCTTCATGGTGACATCGAAGGTGGAGGTCTTGGTCTCGGCGTAGGCAGGCGCCATGGCGCCGCCGGCAATCAGGGCGGTGAGGACAGCGGTCTGGACAAGATTCATCGGTGAAGCTCCGGCGCATTGGGCGCAGTTCGGGAAAGGTCGCCAAGGACATACGCAAGCCGCGTGCCAACTTTTTGGTGTCAGAATGTTGGCTGGGCGTCAAGGCTGAAGTGTGACGTCGGCCATAAGAGACCATTTGCGTCATTTCCGGTCAAGGAGCGACGTCAAGGAGGCTGAATATCTGATTCAGTCCCATTTATTCTGTGACTGCAGGCGGCCTGGGGCGGGGCGGCGGCAGCTACTGATGATGGCCGGTCGGACAGTCTTGGGCCCAAATCGGGGATAATGGGCGGATGGCAATTACCCTCAAAACCCCCGAAGACATCGAAAAAATGCGCGTCGCGGGCCGTCTGGCCGCCGAGGTGCTACAGGTCGTCGCCCCGCACGTGAAGCCGGGCGTGACCACCCAAGAGCTCGACCGCATCTGTCACGACCACATCGTCAACGTCCAGGGGGCGACCCCGGCCAACGTGGGCTACAAGGGCTTCCCCAAGACCGTATGCACGTCGGTCAACAACGTCATCTGCCATGGCATCCCCAACGAGGCCAAGGTCTTGAAGGACGGCGATATCGTCAACATCGACGTCACCGTCATCAAGGACGGCTGGCACGGCGATACCAGCCGCATGTACATGGTCGGTACGCCGTCGGTGATGGCCAGGCGGCTGGTCGAGGTGACCCGTGAGGCGATGTTCCGCGGCATCCGCGCGGTGAAGCCGGGCGCCACGCTCGGTGACGTCGGCGCCGCGATCCAGGCCTACGCCGAGGCCGAGCGCTTCAGCGTGGTCCGCGAGTACTGCGGCCATGGCATCGGCAAGGTCTACCACGACGAACCGCAGGTGCTGCATTACGGCCGGCCCGGTCAGGGCGTGGTGCTGAAGCCGGGCATGACCTTCACCATCGAGCCGATGATCAACGAGGGCGCCCGCCACACCCGCGTCCTGCCGGACGGCTGGACGGTGGTGACCAAGGACCGCAAGTTGTCGGCGCAGTGGGAGCACACGGTCGCGGTGACCGACGACGGCGTCGAGATCCTCACCCGCCTGCCGGGTGACGACAACGACCTATGACCGGCGTCGTCCCGGCCGACCGCGGTACGGCGGGACCTGCCCAGCACCCGGGACAGGAGGACGCCGCCTGGGCCGCCCGGGCGCGTGAGGAGCTGGCGCAGGCCGACGCCGGCTTCGCCGCCCGCTTCGATGCCGATTCCGACATCGACCGCCTGCTGGCCGAACGCGCCGCGGCAGTCGATGCGCTGGTGCAGGCGGCCTGGCAGCGCTGCATCCCGGCGGAGGCCGAACTGGCGCTGTTCGCCGTGGGCGGATACGGGCGGGGTGAGCTCTACCCCCAATCCGACGTCGACCTGCTGGTGATGGCGGCGCCGGCCGCGTCGCAGGCGCATGCCGACGACCTGGCGCGGCTGTTCGCGGTCCTGTGGGACTCGGGGCTGCCGGTCGGCCACGCCGTACGCTCGCTCGGGCAATGCACCGAGGCGGCGGTGGACGACATCACCGTCCTGACCGCGCTGCTGGAGGCCCGCCCGCTGGCGGCCAACGAACACGAGCGGCGTGAGCTGCAGGCCGCGGTGTCGCCGCGCGTGGTCTGGCCGCCGCAGGCGTTCTTCGAGGCCAAGCGCGACGAACTGGTGGAGCGCCACGCCCGCTATGGCGATACCGCCGACAACCTCGAGCCGAACCTCAAGGAAGGCCCCGGTGGCCTTCGGGACGTGCAGACGCTGCACTGGATCGCCCTGCGCGTGATCGGCACGGCCGACATGGAGTCGCTGGTCGCATTCGGACAAATGGGTGCCGACGAGGTCGCGACCATCGAGCGGGAGCGACGCGCGCTGGCCCGGTTGCGCTATGGCCTGCACCTGGTCGCCGGCAAGCGCGAGGAGCGGTTGCGCTTCGATTACCAGAAACTGCTGGCCGCGCGACTGGGGTTCGAAGACTCCGGCGGCACGCTCGCAGTCGAGCAGATGATGCAGGGCTTCTACCGCAGCGCATCGCTGGTGCTGCGCATCGGCGAACGGTTGCTGCAGCGGTTCGAGGAGCAATTGCAGGGCGAGGCCGAACCCGAACCATTGGATGGGCTGTTCGAGCTGCGCCGCGGCTACCTGGCCGCGCGCGACGCCGACTGGCCACACGCGCCGTCCGAAGTGCTGGCGCTGTTCGAGACCTGGGCCTGTCGCGGGGAGACCCGTGGCCTGCATTCGCACACCGCCCGTGCACTGGCCGAGGCTCTGCCGGACTTTCCCGACTTCGCCAATGCCGACGACGAACTGCGCCGGCAGTTCCTCGGCCTGCTGCGCGGCGACCAGCCGGTCCGCAGCCTGACCCGGATGGCGCGCCTGGGCGTGCTGGGGCGCTGGATACCCGCGTTCCAGAAGGTCTCGGGCCGGATGCAGTTCGACCTTTTCCACGTCTACACGGTCGACCAGCACACGCTGGCCGTGCTGGGTTACATGCAGGCGTTCGCATCGGGCGAGCGCGACCCGCGCTTCGCGCTGGTGCACGAGGCCTGGCCACGCCTGCGCAAGCCCGAGCTGTTGTTGCTCGCCGGGCTGTTCCACGACATCGCCAAGGGGCGCGGCGGCGACCATTCCGAACTGGGTGCCGACGATGCCCGCGCGTTCTGCCTGGCCATGGGCCTGGGCGAGTCCGACGCGGCGTTGGTTGAATGGCTCGTGCGCAAGCACCTGCTGATGTCGATGACCGCGCAGAAACAGGACATCGCCGATCCCGACGTGATCCACCGCTTCGCCACCGCGGTGGCCGACCGCGAGCGGCTGGACCATCTCTACCTGCTGACCTGCGCCGACATCGCCGGCACCTCCCCCAAGCTGTGGAATGCGTGGAAGGACCGGCTGCTGGCCGACCTCTACAGCGCGACCAGGCTCGCATTGCGGCGTGGCCTGGAACATCCGCTTGCAGCCGAGGAGCGCAGCGCCGAGACGCGTGAGGCCGTCCGCGCGTTGCTGGTCGGGCAGGGCATGGCGGCCAGCGGGGTGGATGCGCTGTTTGCCCGGATGCCGGCCGTCGGGTTCCAGCGCGGTCGCGCTGACCAGCTGGCGTGGCAGGGCGAGGCATTGCGCGACGCCGCGCCGGGATCGACCGTGGTGCGGGTGCGCCAGGTGCCCGCCCATGCCGGTGCGCTCGAGGTGTTCGTGCATTCTCCCGACGCCGATGGTCTGTTCGCGGCGATCGTCGCCACGCTCGACCGGGCCGGGCTGGCGATCCAGCAGGCACGCGTGCTGGACGGGCCGGGCGACACCATCTTCGACACGTTCGAAGTGATCCCCGCCGACACGCGGCACGCCCCCGCCGCCGGTGATGTCGAAACGCGCCTTGCACGCGCGCTGGTGGGACCGTTGGAAGACATCCGCCCGGCCCGCCGCACCCTGCCGCGCCACCTGCGTCATTTCCGCATCGCTCCGCGCATCGCCTTCGACGAGGCCGACAACGGCCGCACCACCCTGAGCCTGGTCTGCACCGACCGCCCCGGGTTGCTGGCCGACGTCGCCCAGACACTGCGCAACCAGGGCATGCGCGTGCACGACGCACGCATCGCGACCTTCGGCGAGCGCGCCGAGGACGTGTTCCAGATCACCGCCACCACCAGCGACGGCCGCGACCGGCCGCTCGACCCCGCACGCCAGCAGGCGCTCAGCGACGCGTTGCTCGCCTGCCTCGAAGGAGATGCACCATGAGTCCCCCACGGAAGAGCGCCAAGACCCCCGCGAAAAAGGCGACCAGGAAGACCCCGGCACGCAAGGCGACCGCGCCCATGTCGCCGGCCGACGAGCTCCAGGTGGTGATCAACAGCGCCTTCGAGCGCCGCACGATGTTGACGCCCGAAGAGATGGAAGGATCGACCCGGCCGACGGTGGAGCGCGTCATCGAGGGCATCGAGAACGGCGAGTTCCGCGTCGCCGAGCCCGATGGCAACGGCGGCTGGACCGTCAACGAGTGGCTCAAGAAGGCGGTGCTGCTGTACTTCCGCACCCAGGACATGGAAGTGGTGGAATCCTACCCGGCGCCGTTCTGGGACAAGATCCCGGCCCGCTTCGCCGAGTTCGACGAACCCGCGTTCCGCCAGCTCGGCGCGCGCGTGGTGCCCGGCGCGATCGTCCGCCGCGGCGCCCACATCGGCAAGGACGTGGTGCTGATGCCGAGCTTCGTCAACATCGGCGCCCACGTCGGCGAGGGCACGATGGTCGACACCTGGGCCACGGTCGGCTCGTGCGCGCAGGTGGGCAAGCACTGCCACCTGTCCGGCGGTGCCGGCATCGGCGGCGTGCTCGAGCCGCTGCAGGCCACCCCGACGATCATCGAGGACCACTGCTTCATCGGCGCCCGGTCGGAGGTGGTCGAAGGCTTTGTCGTCGGACACCACAGCGTGATCGGCATGGGCGTGTTCCTCGGCCAGAGCACGCGCGTCTACAACCGCGCCACCGGCGAGGTCACCTACGGATCGGTGCCGCCGTACAGCGTGGTGGTGTCGGGCCAGCTGCCGGCCAAGGACGGTTCGCACTCGCTGTACTGCGCGGTGATCGTCAAGCAGGTCGATGCGAAGACCCGGTCCAAGACCAGCATCAACGACCTGTTGCGCGGCCTGGCCGACTGACATGGCCACCACGCTCTACGGATTGAAGAACTGCGACACCTGCCGCAAGGCCCGCAAGTGGCTGGACCGGTTCGGTGTCGAGCACCGCTTCGTGGATTACCGGGACGAGCCCCGCACGCCCGAAGAGCTGGTCGGATGGAAGGAGGCCCTGGGCGGCTGGGACGCCATGACCAACAAGTCCTCGACCACCTGGCGGCAATTGCCGGATCACCGCAAGGCGCCAGGCAGCGACGCGGAGTGGAAGCTGCTGCTGCGCGAGTACCCGCAACTGGCCCGCCGGCCGGTGGTCGTCACCGACGATGGTGCGGTGACCCAGGGCTTCAGCGACAACGCGTTCAAGAAGCGCTTCGGGGTTGGTTGAACCCGGGCGTCCGGCCGTCGCTCCGGCCGGTGACAGGTAATCTCCCCGCATGTCCGACGTTCTCGATCTCACCCGCGACCTCATCGCCCGCCCGTCGGTGACCCCCGACGACGCCGGCTGCCAGGCGCTCATCGCCGGGCGCCTCGGTGCCGCCGGCTTCCACTGCGAGCACCTGCGCTTTGGTGCGGTCGAAAACCTCTGGGCCACGCACGGCAGCCGTGTCGACGATGCGCCGACGCTGGTCCTGCTCGGCCACACCGACGTGGTGCCGACGGGTCCGCGCGAGGCATGGTCGAGCGATCCGTTCGTGCCGGAGATCCGCGACGGCGTGCTGTACGGCCGCGGCGCCGCCGACATGAAGGGCAGCGTGGCCGCGTTCGTGGTGGCTGCCGAGCGCTTCGTCGCCGCCCGCCCCGGGCATGCCGGCCGACTCGCGCTGCTGCTGACCTCCGACGAGGAGGGCGATGCAATCGACGGTGTGCGGCGGGTGGCCGACGTGTTCCGCCAACGCGGCGAGCGCATCGACTGGTGCATCACCGGCGAACCGTCCTCGACCGCGAAGCTCGGTGACCTGTTGCGGGTCGGCCGCCGCGGCAGCCTGACCGGGACGTTGACCGTGCACGGGGTGCAGGGCCACGTCGCCTATCCGGACCAGGCACGCAACCCGATCCACCTTGCGCTGCCGGCGCTTGCCGAGCTGGCGGCGCGGCGCTGGGACGATGGGTTCGAAACCTTCCCGCCGACCAGCCTGCAGATCAGCAACATCACCGCCGGCACCGGCGCCAGCAACGTGATTCCCGGCGAGCTGCAGGTGCTGTTCAACCTGCGCTACAACCCGCACTGGGACGCCGCCCGGCTGGAGGCCGAGTGCGAGGCGGTGCTGACACGGCACGACCTCGCGTTCGACCTGCACTGGCACCGCAGCGGCGAGCCATTCCACACCCCCGAAGGTGTGTTGCGGGAAGCCGCGCGGGACGTGCTGGCAGCATTCGCCGGGGCGCCGCCGGCCGAGAGCACCGGTGGCGGCACGTCCGACGCGCGCTTTATCGCGCCGTTGGGTGCGCAGTGCATCGAAGTCGGGCCGGTCAACGCGAGCATCCACCAGGTCGACGAACACGTGCGCGTCGCCGACCTGGAAGCCTTGCCGGACCTCTACCTCGCGCTTATCGAGCGGTTGCTGCCGGCCTGATTGTCCTCGGGCGGGTCCTGGGGAGCGACTGCCGGCAGCGGCACCGTGGTCCAGGCGATCGACGCGTCGCCGCCGCCGATGGGTACGCCGACCTCGTCGCGCGCGGCAACCACGACTTCAAGTCCCGTCGGCAGCCCGTGCGAGCGATCGAACGCATGGAAATGCTCCGCGTCCAGCGGAAGGTCGAACGTGAACACCGCGCCGTCCGCGCCGAGGCCCACGACCGAAATGCCGCGCCAGGGTTCGTCGCGCGCGTGCCAACGCGACTGCGCCAGCGGTTGCCCGTTGACCCGCAGGGATGTCAGGTCGACCGTGCCCGGCAGCATCAGTCCGCCGGTCGTCGCCCCGCGCGCTGACCGCAAGCGCACCTGCAGGCGCTGGCGGTCGCCGACCACGTCGCGCTGCTCGATCACGACCGCGGGCATGGCCAGCGCAGGCCCCCGGGGGCCCGGCACGCCGCGGCTTCCCCAGGGGTTCATCGGCTCGCGTTCGCGGGCGAAGCCCGCAGCGTCCAGGAACGCGCGCGGCAAGAGTGCGCCCGATTGCGCGAACAGCCGTGAACCGTCCGGTCCCGCCACCAGCACGAGGTTGGCCGGCCGCGGCACGTCGGCGTCAAATGCCGGCTGCGACACGGCGAGCAGCACGCACACGCCCGCACCGAGCCACCCCGCGGCGCTGGCGAGCGCGGCGCCACGCGGCAGGGCGAGCACTGCCGGCAACAGCGGCAACAACATGATCCCAACGACCGCAGGCACGGCGACCAGCCCTTCATGGCCGATGGCGTCGTAGGCGCCTTCGGCATAAGGCATCCACAGCAGCGCCGCGGGCAGCGCGGCCAAGCCGGCCCACAACAGCGGTCGCCGCGGCGCAAGGTGGCTCGCGATCACGCCGGCCAGGACGGGCACCAGCCCCACGTGCGCGCCGCCCGGCATCCACAGCACCGCCGCGGCAGCCACCAGCACCAGCGGGCTGAGCGCCCCCCACGCCAACGCCGCCACGCCCCATGTGCGCTGCACAAGCCAGCCCAGCGGCACCAGGATCCCGATGGCGAGCAGCATCATGCCGGCAACCATGGCGCCGCCCTGCGCGGTCCAGGTCGCCGGCACCGTGCCGAGCGCCTGCAGCAGCATGTGGCCCAGCACGCCCGCGACACCGAGTACCGCGATGCCGACGACCGCCAGCACCGCGGCCACGGGCAATGCCGCCGCGCGGACCGCGCCGGCGCGGACCAGCCGCGCGCCCAGGACCAGCCAGCCGAGCACCGCGATCGCCAGAAGCACCGGGTTCCACGATGCGGGCCAACCCGCCATCAGGCTGCCGGGAAGGCTGAAGAACACCGCGTCCGCATCGTCGGGCGCCGGTGGCTCGGCGGCGGAGAACGCGCGCGACAGTGACAGCGCATGCTCGCCGTGGTGCTGCAGCGAGCCGCGGTCGAGGTGGGCGATGTCGTCGAGCGGGGTGTGGTATCGCGCCGGGGCCCGCGCCCACGCGAAATTTGCACCCGCGAGCCCGTCGCGCTTGTACACGGTGAAGTCGGTGTCGTTGGGCAGGGTGCGGTAGATCTCGTACTCCAGCGACGAACCGGCCGGCGCCGACAGCGATGCGCGCAGCAGGCGCGCCAGCGCCGCGTTGCCGGCCTGCGTCTCGATCAGCAGGCTCGCGCCGGTGGTGCCGCGGGCCTCCAGGTTGACCACCCGCGCAATCCGGGCGAATTCCGGTTCCCGCGCGAATGCCTCCGCGCCGATGAGCCCAAGCTCCTCGCCATCGTTCAGCAGCAGCCAGACGTCGCGCGCTGGCGCAGGCCCCGCCAGCAGCGCACGGGCGGTTTCGATGATCGCGGCCACGCCAGCGCCATCGTCGGAAGCGCCCGGCCCGGCGGCGACCGAATCGTAATGCGCCGATAACAGCACCGCGTCGTCGGCCGAGACGCCCGGTACGCGGGCCACGATGTTGTCGACCGTCGCGCAGGTGAACCCGCCGCAAGCGAAGCGCCGCTGCACTTGTGGCTCCAGCCCGATCGCCCGCAACTCGGCGACGATGGCATCGCGCACGGCGGCATTGGCCGGGCTGGCGGTGGGGTGGGGGCGCTGGTCGCCAAGGACGCGCTCGAGCACCCCCATGGCGCGGGCGGACGAGAACGCATCCGCGGCGGCATCCGCGCCGACCGGCGACGGCGCGCGGTTCTGAGCGACGCCCAGCCATGCCGCGAGTACGAACGCCAGCACCAGGACGGCGGCGACCACGGGGCTGCCACTTGCCCCCAGGCCGGGATTGATTGAACGTGTCGGCATCGTCTTCCCCTGGCGGACCCGTTCCGGATCATACGGCCCGGTTGGCCGCTTCCCCCGCCGACCGGCGTTGACCGGGTTCAAAGGGGGGCGTATCCCTGCGCATCCATCGATCGGCCCGACACCATGCCGCTGTCCATCCACAACCCCGGCAATAACAACGCCAGCCTCCCGCAGGCCGGCGATTAGCGCGTAGCACCACGCTCATCGTTCTCCCAGGCCTGCACTGCTAAGTGCGGGCTTTTTTGTTGCCGCACGAAACAGCCGGTCGCCCACGACCTCCAACCATCGCAAAGGAAACTGCATATGTGTTCGATCCTCGGCATCTTCGGCCTCACTCCTGGCGACGACCTGCCCCGACTTCGCCGCGACGCGCTTGCGCTGTCGCGGCGACAGCGCCACCGCGGCCCCGATTGGAGCGGCGTCCACGCCGACCCGGGCGCCATCCTTGTCCACGAACGGCTGGCGATCGTCGATCCGGCCGGCGGTGCGCAGCCGATCGTGTCTGGCGATGGCAGGCATGTGCTCGCCGTCAATGGCGAGATCTACAACCACCGCGAACTGCAGGACGGGTTGTCCGCACCCCATGACTTCCAGACCGGCTCGGACTGCGAGGTCATCAATGCCCTGTACGCGCAGGACGACGACATCGGCGGCTGGCTGGGGCGGTTGAACGGCATCTTCGCCTTCGCCCTTTGGGACCGCGAGCGGGAGCGCCATCTGGTAGCGCGAGACCCGATCGGCGTGTGCCCGCTGTATTGGGGTCACGACGACCAGGGCCGGATGTGGGTGGCCTCGGAGATGAAGGCATTGGTTGGGGTCTGCAACGACGTCGCCCAATTCCCGCCCGGCCACTGGTACGACAGCGCCACCGGCCAGCTGCAGCGTTACTACCAGCGGCCCTGGCGGGACCACGATGCGACTCGAGGCGTGGCAGTCTCGCCGGTTGAGCTGCGCGAGGCGTTCGAGCGCGCGGTGCATCGCCAGATGATGAGCGACGTGCCTTACGGCGTGCTGCTGTCGGGCGGGCTGGACTCGTCGCTGGTCGCTGCCTGCGCGGCCCGCTTCGCCCGCCGGCGGATCGAGGAGGACGACCGTGCGGAGGCCTGGTGGCCGCGGCTGCACTCGTTCGCGATCGGCCTGCCGGGATCGCCCGACCTCGCCGCCGCCGAAGTGGCGGCCGAGGCACTCGGCACGGTCCACCACGGCTTCACCTACACGCTTGAGGAGGGCCTGGACGCGCTGCCGGAGGTCATCCGGCACGTCGAGACGTTCGACGTCACCACCATCCGTGCATCCACGCCGATGTACCTGCTCGCGCGGCGGATCAAGGCGATGGGCGTCAAGATGGTGCTGTCGGGGGAGGGCAGCGACGAGATCTTCGGCGGCTACCTGTACTTCCACAAGGCGCCGGGCGCGCGCGAGTTCCACGACGAGCTGGTGCGCAAGCTCGATGCGCTGCACGCCTACGATTGCCTGCGCGCCAACAAGTCGATGATGGCCTGGGGGGTCGAGGCGCGCGTGCCGTTCCTGGACATCGAGTTCCTCGACGTGGCGATGCGCATGGACGCGACCGCCAAGATGGTCGGCGTGCGGCCCGACGGCAGCGTGCGCATCGAAAAGGCGGTCCTGCGCGAGGCGTTCGAGGGTTACCTGCCCGACGCCATCCTGTGGCGCCAGAAGGAGCAGTTCAGCGATGGCGTCGGCTATGGCTGGATCGACGGACTCAAGGCCCATGCCGAAGCCCATGTCAGCGACCGCGAGTTCGTCGCCGCCGCCAGCCGCTTCCCGATCAACCCTCCGCAGAGCCGGGAGGCGTACTTCTACCGGCGGATCTTCGAGCAGCTGTTCCCCGGCGCGGCCTGTGCCGGGACGGTACCGGGCGGCAAGTCGATTGCGTGCTCGTCGCCGGCGGCGATCGCCTGGGATGCGGCGTTCGCCGAGGCCGCCGACCCGTCCGGACGCGCGGTGGCGGGCGTGCACCAGGCGGCGCTGGCCTAGGCCAGTTGGCTCAACCGCGTCGCTGCAGGCGGTAGGCGACGGTCTCGAGTGCTGTCAGCCCCTGCTCGATGAAGGCCGGCTGCTGGTCCAGGATGGCGCGGCGTTCCAGCACGTCCACCTGCCAGTCGTCGGCGAACAGGGCCCGCACTTCATCTTCCGGCACGGAGAAGGGCGGGGCCTGCATCTCGTCCGGCGGGTACTCCAGGGTGACCAGCAGGCCCTTGCAGCCGGTCGGCAGGCGTGCGTAAAGCTCGCGGGCGTATCGCGCGCGCATGTCCGGCGGCAGCGCGATGAGGGCGGCGCGGTCGTACACCGCGTCGCAGCCGGCGAGGGTTTCGTCGTCCTGCGCGAACACATCGCCGTGGATCATCTCGACCGGACCCGCGCGGTACACGCGCCCGGCGGGCGTGTCGTGGACCTCCGGCTCAAGCGCGTGCGCGGCGAAAAACTGCTCGACTGCCAGTTGCGACAGTTCCACCCCGAGCACGCGGTGGCCGCGGCCGGCCAGCCACGCCATGTCGAGCGACTTTCCCGCCAGCGGTACCAGCACGCGCGCACCGCTGGCGACGCCGAGACCGTCCCAGTGCGCGGCCAGCAACGGCGTGGGCTGGTCCTGGTGGAACCCGGTCCGGCCGTCCTTCCAGCGCTCGAGCCAGTAGTCGGGTTCCATCAGCTCACCCGGCCAGCGAGCGGTTGTCGATCACGAAGCGGTACTTCACGTCGCTGCGTTGCATGCGCTCGTAGGCCTCGTCGATCTGTTGCACCGGGATCATCTCGATCTCCGACACGATCCCGTGCGCCGCGCAGAAGTCGAGCATTTCCTGGGTCTCGGCGATGCCGCCGATCAGCGAGCCGGCGATCGACCGGCGACCGAACACCAGCTGGCCGACCGACGGGCTCGGATGCGGATGCTCCGGCACGCCGACCAGGCACAGCGTGCCGTCGCGCTTGAGCAACGCGGTTAACGCGTCGAGATCGTGGCTGGCCGCAACGGTGTCCAGGATGAAGTCGAAGGTGCCGGCATGCGCGCGGACTTCGCCGGCGTTGCGCGAGTTGACCACCTCGTGCGCGCCGAGGTCGTGGGCGTCCTGGCGCTTGCTTTCGGACGTGGTGAAGGCCACCACCTGCGCGCCCATCGCCCGCGCGAGCTTGATGCCCATGTGGCCGAGCCCGCCGATGCCGACGATGCCGACCTTCATCCCCGGCCCGACCTTCCAGTGGCGAAGCGGCGACCAGGTGGTGATGCCGGCGCACAGCAGCGGGGCGACGGCGGCCAGCTGGTCCTCGGGGTGGGTGACACGCAGCACGAAGCGCTCGCTGACGACGATCCGCTGTGAATAGCCGCCCAGCGTATGCCCCGGCGGGTCTTGGGTCCGGCCGTTGTAGGTGCCGATGAAGCCCTTCTCGCAGTACTGCTCCAGTCCATCGCCACAGGCGCTGCAGGACTGGCAACTGTCGACCATGCAGCCGACGCCGACGGTGTCGCCCACCTTGAAGCCGGTGACCGCGCTGCCGACCGCCGTGACCTGGCCGACGATCTCGTGGCCCGGCACGCAGGGATAGCGCGTGCCGCCCCATTCGGAGCGGACGGTGTGCAGGTCGGAATGGCAGACACCGCAGTAGGCGATGTCGATCTGTACATCGCCTGGCCCGGGCGTGCGGCGCTCGATGTCGATCGGTTGCAACGGCTGGTCGGCGGCGTGCGCGCCGTAGGCCCTGGTGGTCATGTCCGCGCTCCGGAAAGGGAAACGTCGATTCTGTCACCCCGGTCCTTCGGCTTCCGTCAACGCGGAACGGCGGCGGTCACTCGACCGCCAGGCCCTCGACCTTCTGCCATCCCCTGGGCAACAGCCCCCCGCGCGTCGCGCGAGCGCCGATGTAGCCGTCCAGGTCCTTCCACGACAGGGTCATCGTGCGGGCGCCGGAACGCACCTGCAGGCTGCCACCCTCGGGCACCACCGCGACCGCGACCACGCGCTCGGTGCCGAGCTTGGCCTTGGGGATGTCGATGAGCTTGTTGCCCTTGCCCTTGTCGAGTTCCGGCAACTCGGCCACCGGGAACGCCAGCAGGTGGCCGGCGCTGGTGGCGACCACGACGCGGTCGATCGCGACATCGGTCACCGGCGCGGGCTGCACGACCTTCGCGTTCGGCGTCAGCGACAGCATCGCCTTGCCGGCCTTGTTTCGGCTCGTGAGGTTCTCGAACCGGGTGACGAAGCCGTAGCCGTGGCTGGAGGCCAGGACGAAGCGGGTGTCGTTGTCGCCGCTGGCCACCGCCTGGAACGAGGCGCCAGGGGCCGGCGAGAAACGGCCGGTCAGCGGCTCGCCATTGCCGCGGGCCGACGGCAGGCTGTGGACGATGGTCGAGTAGCTGCGGCCGGTGGAATCGAGGAACGCCACCTGCTGGTTGCTGCGAGCACGCGCTGCCGCCAGCAGCTCGTCGCCCTCGCGGTAGTTGAGCGCGGCGGCGTCGATGTCGAAGCCCTTGGCCGCGCGCACCCAGCCCTTTTCGCTGACCACCACCGTCATCGGCTCGCTCGGGGCCAGGTCGGTTTCCGACAGGGCCTGGGCGGCGCCGCGGGCGACCAGCGGGGAGCGGCGCGCATCGCCGAATTTCTTCGCATCGGCCAGCAGCTCGTCCTTGATCAGCTTGCGCAGCTTGGCCTTGCTGCCGAGGGTCGCGATCAGCTTTTCGCGCTCGGTCGCCAGCTCGTCCTGCTCGCCGCGGATCTTCATTTCCTCCAGGCGCGCAAGCTGGCGCAGACGGGTCTCGAGGATGTAGTCGGTCTGCTCCTCGCTGAGTGCGAAACGCTCCATCAGCACCGGACGCGGCTCGTCCTCGGAACGGATGATCCGGATCACCTCGTCCAGGTTGAGGAAGGCGACCAGCAGGCCTTCCAGCAGGTGCAGGCGGCGCTCGACCTTCTCCAGCCGATGGGTCAGGCGACGGGTCACGGTGTCGGCGCGGAACTGCAGCCACTCGGTCAGGAAGGCCTTGAGGTTCTTGACCTGCGGGCGTCCGTCCAGGCCGATCACGTTGAAATTGACCCGGAAGCTGCGCTCCAGGTCCGTGGTCGCGAACAGGTGGCCCATCAGGGTGTCGATGTCGACCCGGTTGCTGCGCGGCACCAGCACGATGCGCGTCGGGTTGGCGTGGTCGGACTCGTCGCGGATGTCCTCCAGCCACGGCAGCTTCTTGGCCCGCATCTGGGTGGCGATCTGCTCGATCACTTTGCTGGGCGAGACCTGGTGGGGCAGGGCGGTCACCACGATGTTGGCGCCGTCCTTGTCGTACACCGCGCGGGCGCGAACGCTGCCGTGGCCGGTCTCGTACATCGACACCAGGTCGGCGCGCGGGGTGATGATCTCCGCCTCGGTCGGGTAGTCCGGCCCGAGCACGTGCTCGCACAGGTCGCGCGTGGTCGCGTCGGGGTCTTCCAGCAGGCGCACGCAGGCGCTGACCACCTCGTTGAGGTTGTGCGGCGGCACATCGGTCGCCATGCCGACGGCGATGCCGGTGGTGCCGTTGAGCATCAGGTGCGGCAGGCGCGCCGGCATCCACGAGGGCTCCTCGAGGGTGCCGTCGAAGTTCGGATCCCAGTCGACCGTGCCGTGGGCGAGCTCGCCCAGCAGGACCTCGGCGATCGGGGTCAGCTTGGATTCGGTGTAGCGCATCGCCGCGAACGACTTGGGGTCGTCGCTGGAGCCGAAGTTGCCCTGGCCCTCGATCAGCGGGTAGCGGTACGAGAACGGCTGGGCCATCAGCACCATCGCCTCGTAGCAGGCGCTGTCGCCATGCGGGTGGAACTTGCCGATCACGTCGCCGACGGTGCGGGCGGACTTCTTGGGCTTGCTGGCGGCGTTGAGGCCCAGCTCGCTCATCGAATAGATGATCCGGCGCTGGACCGGCTTCAGCCCGTCGCCCAGGAACGGCAGGGCGCGGTCCAGCACCACGTACATCGAGTAGTCGAGGTAGGCGCGCTCGGCGTACTCGCGCAGCGGGATCTGTTCGAAACCGTGGAAGGTCGGACGTACGGATTCAGTCATTCGGGCTGTGGTGTCCTGGGCGGCCGGGAATCAGCGGTGGAGCTCGCCGGCGGCCTCGGGCTGGTAGGCGATCGACAGCACCTTCAGGCGCACGGTGCGGCCACCCGGGACGGGCCACTCGATGGTGTCGTCGATCCGCAGGCCCAGCAGGGCGCTGCCGACGGGCGCCAGGATCGAGACCCGGTCCGCCTGGCCATTGACGTCGCGCGGATAGACCAGCGTCAGCTCGCGTTCCTGGCCCTCGTCGCTGCCGTCCAGTACGCGGAAACGCGCGGTGGAGTTCATGGTGATCACGTCGGACGGCATCTGGGCCGGCTCGAGGATCTGCGCACGGGCCAGTTCGGCCTCGAGCGCCGAGGTGTCCAGGTCGGCGGTGCCGGGTGCTTCGAGCAGCGCCTCGAGGCGCTCGCAGTCAAGGCGCGAAAGGAGAATGGAAGGGGCAGTCATGCGTGGGCTCCAAAGCGATGCGGGCGACGCAATATGCGCCGCCCGCGGCCGCTTGAGTCTACTCCAGAGCGTGCCCTTCGCCCATCCGCCGACCGCCGGGGGCGAACCGCCAGCCGGCGGCCGCCGTGGCCCGCACGCGACGACTGGAAGGGTGAAGGAAGTGTTGACATCCCCGCCGTCGCCACTCATCATGCGCGGCCCGCACAGCACCAACGTGCGGTTTGCCCAGGTGGCGGAATTGGTAGACGCACTAGCTTCAGGTGCTAGCGGGGGCAACTCCGTGGAGGTTCGAGTCCTCTCCTGGGCACCAAACACCGTCCGGTGACTACCGCGCCGGACACACGAAGAACCCCGCTCCGGCGGGGTTTTTTGTTGCCCGCAATGCACGTTCGCGCGGCACGGGGCGTTGACAGGCGGGGTGTACCATCGCGCCGATGAACAAGCCCCCCAGCAAGCGCGGCGCAGGCGCCCGCAAGTCATCCGGCAAGGCCGGCTCCCCCGATACCTCCGCCCCCGGCAAGCGTGGCGGCCCGCCCGGCGCCGGTCGCGGCAAACCCGGTGGCAAGCCGGCCGGCAAGAAGCCCGGCTGGCTCCCCGAGCCGCCGCCGCGCGGCACCCGCAAGCCACCGCTGGCCCCGCTGCACGGCGAACCCGTGCGCGGCAAGGATGGTCGCCCGGCGGATCCGTATGCCGACCGCGAGGCCGCCCGCTACGAGCAGCCCATCGCCAGCCGCGAGATGATCCTGCAACTGCTGTCGGCCGCCGACGGCCCGATGGAGGCCGAGGCACTGTCCGAGCGGCTGGGGCTGTCCGAGCCCGAGCGCTTCGATGCACTGTCGGCCCGCCTGCGCGCGATGGTCCGCGACGGCCAGCTGCTGCAGAACCGGCGCGGCGGTTTCGTCCCCGCCCAGCAGGTCGACCTGGTACCCGGCAGCGTCATCGCCAACCCGGACGGCTTCGGCTTCCTGCGGCCCGACGGTGTCGGCGGCGACGACCTGTTCCTGCCGCCGTACGAGATGCGCAAGGTCATGCACGGCGACCGCGTGCTGGCCAGCGTCACCGGTGTCGACCGTCGTGGCCGACGCGAAGGCGCGATCGTCGAGGTGCTCGAACGCCGGCTGAGCCGCCTGATCGGCCGTTACATCCTCGAGGACGGCGTCAGCTACGTGGAACCCGACGACCGCCGGATCCAGCGCAACGTGCTGATCCCGCCCGAGAGCCGCGGCGACGCCCAGGCCGGCCAGCTGGTGGTGTGCGAGTTGACCCGCGCTCCCGACGCCCGCCGCCCGCCGATGGGCCGCATCCTGACCGTCCTGGGCGAGCGCCTCACCGCCTCGCTGGCGGTGCAGGCGGCCATCCATGGCCACGACATCCCGCATGAGTTCCCGCAGCAGGTGCTCGACCAGGCTGCAGCGGTGCCGCTGGAGGTCCCCGAAGCGGAGGCCAGCGAGCGGGTCGACATCCGCGACCTGCCGCTGGTCACCATCGACGGCGAGGACGCCAAGGACTTCGACGACGCCGTCTGGTGCGAGCCCAACCGCGAGGGCTTCCGCTTGGTGGTCGCGATTGCCGACGTTTCCCATTACGTGCGTCCCGGCGAGCCACTGGACGACGAGGCGCAGAAGCGCGCGACCTCGGTGTACTTCCCCGGGTTCGTGGTTCCGATGCTGCCGGAGACGCTGTCCAACGGCATCTGCTCGCTCAAGCCCAAGGTGGACCGCTTGTGCTTTGTCTGCGACATGCAGATCGACCGCAAGGGCGAGGTAACCGCCTCGAAGTTCTACGAGGCGGTGATGCACTCGCACGCGCGCCTGACCTACACGCAGGTCTGGAACGCGGTCGGCGACGACGCCAGCGACGAGGACCGCGAGGACGCGCTGGGCCGGATCGGCGACCTGCTGCCGCAGGTGCAGCGCCTGCACCAGCTGTACCAGGTGCTGGCCAAGGCGCGCGCCAAGCGCGGCGCCATCGAGTTCGAGTCAAGCGAGGTCCGCTTCGTGCTCGGCGCCAAGGGCGAGGTCACCCAGGCCGGGATGATCGTGCGCAACGACGCGCACAAGCTGATCGAGGAATGCATGATCGCCGCCAACGTGGAGGCGGCGAAGTTCCTGATCGACGCCGAGGTGCCGGCGCCCTACCGCATCCACGACCGGCCGCCGGAGCAGAAATACGCCGACCTGCTGGAGTTCCTGAAGGAGTTCAAGCTGCGCATGCCGCCGTGGGCCAAGGTGCAGCCGCGCGACTTCACCAACCTGCTCAAGAGCATCCGCGAGCGGGCCGACTCGACCCTGATCGAATCGGTGTTGCTGCGCAGCCAGAGCCTGGCGGTCTACCAGCCCGAGAACGTCGGCCACTTCGGCCTGGCGCTGGAGGCCTACGCGCACTTCACTTCGCCGATCCGCCGTTACCCCGACCTGCTGGTGCACCGCGCGATCAAGCACGCGCTGAGCGGCAAGCGGCCGGAGAAGTTCAAGTACTCCCCGAGCGACATGGCCCAGCTTGCGCTGCAGTGCTCCGAGCGTGGCCGCCGCGCCGAGGAGGCCGAGCGCGAGGTCGACGAGCGCTACCGCGCCGCGTGGATGGAGCAGCACGTCGGTGGCGAGTTCGACGGCGTCATCAGTGGCGTCACCAGCTTCGGGTTGTTCATCGAGCTGGACCAGTCGAAGGTCAACGGGCTGGTCCACGTGACCCAGCTGCCGCACGACTTCTACCACTTCGACCCGATCCGCAAGACCCTTACCGGCGAGCGCCATGGCCGCGAATTCCGCCTGGGCGACCGGGTCAGCATCATCGTGATGAAGGCCAGCGTGGAGGAGCGGAAGATCGACTTCCGGCTGGTCGAGGAGCGCGGGGTCAAGCCGTTGCCCGAGCGCGGCCAGCCGGCCAAGCGGGTCAAGCAGAAGTACTAGGGGCCCGGTCGGGGAGCGGCGGTCGACGCCGCTCCCCTACAATGGCCGCCCCCCACGCGCCCAACTCCCCATGAGCCAGAAGCAATGGATCGCCGGCATCAATGCCGTCGCCGCCGCCGTCGAGCACGATGCCGACAACGTGCGCGAAGTGCTGATCGAGGCCGGCGCGAAAAACCCGCGACTGGTCGAAATCGAGTCGTCGGCACGACGGGTCGGGATCGACGTGCGCCGGGTCAACACCCAGGCAATCGACGGTGTGGTCGGCAACCTGCGCCACCAGGGCGTGGTGGCTCGTTACGCGGCAGCCCGGACCTGGAACGAGAACGAGCTCAAGGAACTGGTCGAGGCGGCGGAAGGTCGTGCGCTGCTGCTGTTGCTTGACGGCGTGCAGGACCCGCACAACCTCGGCGCCTGCCTGCGCAGCGCCGCCGCGGCCGGCGTGACCGCGGTGGTGATCCCCAAGGACAAGTCGGTGCAGGTCAACGCGACCGTGCGCAAGACGTCGGCCGGTGCCGCCGACAGCATCCCGGTGGTGCCGGTGACCAACCTGGCCCGGACAATGCGCGACCTGCAGCAGCTGGGGGTCTGGCTGTACGGCCTGGCCGGCGAGGCGGACGCGTCGCTGTACGCGCTCGACCTGCGCGGCAACGTCGGCCTTGTGCTTGGCGGCGAGGGCGATGGCCTGCGCCGGCTGACCCGCGAGAACTGCGACCAGCTGGTGCGCATCCCGATGCCGGGTACCGGGGTGGAAAGCCTCAACGTCTCGGTTGCCGCCGGCGTGACCCTGTTCGAAGCGGTGCGCCAGCGCCATTCCTGACCGAGGCACCGGCTTCACGCCCCGGGGGCGAAGATCCCGCGGCCGTGCTCCCGCGGCCATGCCGTGGTCCCGCCCATGAATGCCTTCGAACTTTCGGCTCCGCTGCCGGATTTCCTTGTCCGCGGCACGGTCATCTACTTTGCGGTCGTCATCGCTATCCGGCTGCTACCCAAGCGCGAGATCGGCGACCACTCACCGTCGGACATGCTTGCGCTGGTGATGATGGGTGCGCTGGTGGCCGACGGCATGTCGGTCGGGTCCGAGGAACCCATCGACTTCCTGCTGCTGGCGGTCGTGGTGCTCGCTTGGGACTGGGTCGTCAACGTGCTCGAGTTCCGCTTTCCCTTCATCAGGCGCCTGACTGCGGAGAAGCCGGTGGTGATCGTGCGCAACGGCCGGATGCTGCCGCGGGCGATGCGGCACGAACTCATCACCGAGGACGAGGTGCTCGCGTGCATCCGCAAGAACGGGCTGGAGAGGGTCGATGAGGTGGCGCTGGCGACGGTCGAGAAGACCGGCGAGATAAGCGTGGTGGCGATGGACCGCTGAAGTGGGCGCGGCTTGCGTAGCCGGTCAGCCGACGGCCGCGACGCCGCGTGGCCAGTTGTTGACGATCCGGCAGAACAGTTCGGCGGTGCGCTCGGTGTCGTACACGGCCGAGTGGGCCTCGTTCGGGTCCCAGTGGAACCCCGCCGCCTGTACGGCGCGGGCCAGCACGGTCTGCCCGTAGGCCACGCCCGCCAGCGTCACCGTGTCGAACACGCTGAAGGGATGGAACGGATTGCGCTTGTGGCCCACGCGCGCCACCGCGGCGTTGAGGAAGTTCAGGTCGAAGTGGGCGTTGTGCCCGACCAGGATCGCGCGCTGGCAACCGTGCCGCTTGCACGCCTCGCGCACCGGCGCGAACACGTGGTCGAGCGCGGGGCGCTCCTCCTTGGCGAGCCGGAACGGGTGGTCGAGCCGGATGCCGGTGATTTCCAGCGACTTGGGATCGATGTCCAGGCCGGGGGCCGGCACCACGTGCGCGTTGGTGGTCTTGCCGGGCACCAGCAGGCCGTCGTCGTCCAGCTCCAGTGGCAGCACCGCGATCTCGAGCAACGCGTGCCGGTTCCAGTCGAAGCCGCCGGTCTCCACGTCGACCACCACGGGCAGGTAGCCGCGGAAGCGGGTGGCCAGCGGGGATACGGCGGCGGCCGCGGGAGGCGAACCCGCGGGGGTGGTGGGGGTGGGGGAGCTCATCGCCGAAAGCCTAGCAGACCCGCGCGCCGGCCCTGCTACGCGTTCGGGTCGTCGTCCGGCGCCATGCGGATGCCGAGGATCACCCCCGCCTCGTGGAACTGCCGCAGCATCCGTTCGCCGTCGTCGAGGAACGTCTGGTCCGGCGCCACGTCGGCCTCTCCGGCGAGTGCGCGCAGCTGGCTCCGGCCATCCAGGTTCGGCTGCTGGTCGAGCCGTTGCAGCAGCCGGAACGCCAGCGGGCTCAGTTGCTGGAAGCCCACCTTGCCCTGCGCATCGCGCTGCAGGAGCAGGCAGGTCGCGGCGTCGGGCGGGTGGTCGGGCAGGTATCCGGGCCCGATGCGGTGCACCGGCCAGGCATAGGCGAGCGGCCACGCCAGCGGTGACACCAGCGGCGCGCCGTCGAGCAGATCGCCATCGGGATCGAAGGGGACGTCGTCGGCGCGGGATTCGCTGATCTGCAGGGCGAGTTCGACCCACTCGTAGTGGGCCAGTTCGACCAGCCACGGCGGGTCGCCGCGGCCGGCCCCGGCCCGGTGCTCGAGGTAGCGCAGGAATTCGCGCGCCAGCTCCGGGAACAGCGGGGTGCGCGAGGGATGTTCCCGGTAGAAGTCGCGTACGAGCCCAGTCCAGCGCTCCGGCTCGGGATCCGACCAGATGCGCCGGATGACCGGAAAGTTGCCGGCGAGCATCGATTCGATGTTGTTGAAGAACAGTTCGCGGTAGACCTTCAGGCGGTGCGGCTCGATGCCTTCGGGCGGGGGCGCATGGGTGGGGTCGCGGATGTAGTCGGCGAGTGCGCGCTGCGGATCGGTAGCGAGGCGGTCCACAGTGCCACTTCCGGCCGGGTCGCGATCAGGCGGCATGGCGTTGCCGCTGCGCGCGTGACAACTGCGCGCGCACGGTGTCGAGTTCGCCGAGCAGCTCGTCCAGCGGCGGCAGGTTGAAATCGCGCTCGAGCAGGGTCGGCCGCGGACCGAACACCCGGTACGCCTCGCCCAGCAACGCCCAGACCGGGTCGCTCACCGCGGCACCGTGGGTGTCGATCTTCAGGTCCGGTGCCTCGTCATGGTGCCCGGCGACGTGGAGGTAGGCGATGCGTTGGCCGGGCAGCGCACGTATGAACTCCCCCGCGTCGTAGCCGTGGTTGGTCGCGTTGACCACCACGTTGTTGATGTCGAGCAGCAGATCGCAGTCGGCCCGGTCCAGCACATCGAGGATGAAATCGATCTCCGGCATGCCACGCGGTGCCAGGGTCGCGTAGTAGGAGATGTTCTCGACCGCGATGCGACGCCCCAGCACGTCCTGCACCTGGCGGATGCGTGTCGCCACGTGGGCAATCGCCACGTCGGTGAACGGCAGTGGCATCAGGTCGTACAGCTGGCCCTGCATGTCGCTGCAGGCACTCAGGTGTTCGCTGTAGATCGGGCTGCGGAGCCGGTCGAGGAAGCGCCGTAGCTTGCCCAGGAAGGTCTCGTCGAGCGGACCCGGTCCACCGAGAGACAGCGACAAGCCGTGGCAGACGATCGGGTGGCGCGTGGCCAGCTCCTCGAAGCCGTCGCCAAGCGCGCCGCCGACTCCGATCCAGTTCTCCGGGGCGGCCTCGAGGAAGTCGAAGCTGCCGCCCGGCGCCGCCCGGAGCGGACCCAGCAGGGCCCGCCGCAGGCCGAGGCCGACGGCGTCGGCGGCGAGCCGTGCCGGACCGGTCATCCCGGGTATGCGTACGTGCCGCGGCTCACATGCCGCCGCACTTGCCCTCGCCGCACTTGCCTTCCATCCCGGCCTTTCCGCCCGTGTCGGCCGCCTGGGCCTTCGGATGGTGGGCGTCCATCTCGGCGGCGCTGATGAAGCCGTCGCCATCGGGGTCGTGCTCGCCAAAGCGGCTGCCGTCGCCGTCATGCGCGGCGGCGAACTCGGCCGGGGAGATGCGCGCGTCCTTGTCGGTGTCCATGCGCTCCATGCCACAGCGGCCTTCGTGCGGGTCCTTCTCGCTCGCGGCGGCGCCGTCGCTGGCGCCGAGCATGTAGCCCTGGGCCAGCGGCGTGGCGGCGAACGCGGCGCCGGCCAGGAGCAGGGTGCCGGCGATGCCGGCGGCGGCGAGTACGGGCTTGTTCGGCTTGCTGGACATCGGCTGTCTCCGTGGTGGCGGCCGGGGCCGCGGTGGAGGCCGATGCTAGCGCGGTTGCCGGTGCCGGTCGTTAACGGGCGCTACGGGGCGACGGTATTGCTGCCGTCGCGCTTCTCCCGCGGCGGCAGGTCGTCGTTGCCGCGCACGAGGAACCAGACGTTTTCGGCGATGTTGGTCGCGTGGTCGCCGATGCGCTCGATGTTCTTGGCCATGAACAGCAGGTGCGTGCAGCCGGTGATGCTGCGCGGGTCCTCGGCCATGTAGGTCAGCAGCTCGCGGAACAGCGCGGTGTAGGCGGTGTCGAGCTCGGCGTCGCGGGCGCGGATGGCCTGGGCGGCCTCGACGTCGTTGTCGCGGTAGGCCACCAGCACGTCGCGCAGCTGCTCGACGGCCAGCCGGCCGATCACCTGCAGGCCGCCCACCTGCGGCAGGGGTGGGGCGAGGTTGAGCGCGGTCGAGCGTTTGGCGACGTTGGCCGCGTAGTCGCCGATGCGCTCGATGTCTGAGGCGATCCGGATCGCCGCGAGGATCTCGCGCAGATCGCGGGCCATCGGCCCGCGCAACGCCAGCTTCATGACGTCCTGGCTGATCTCCTGTTCCAGCGCATCGATCGCCTCGTCGTTGGCGATGATGCGCGCGGCGGCCTTGTCGTCGCGGCGTGCGACCACGTCCAGCGCGGCCTCCAGCTGCGCGGCGGCCATCTCGCCCATGCGCAGGGTCTCGTCGAGCAGGCGGCGCTGCTCGTCGTCGTAGCTCTTGACGATGTGGTCGTGGGGCTGGGTGGTCATGGGGTTCTCCTTAGCCGAACCGGCCGGTGATGTAGTCCTCGGTCTGCTGCTTGTCCGGCGCCGAGAAGATCCGGTCGGTCGGGCCATGTTCGACCAGGTCGCCCAGGTACATGAAGGCGGTGAAGTCGGACACGCGCGCGGCCTGCTGCATGTTGTGGGTGACGATGGCGATGGTGTATTCGTTCTTGAGTTCGGCCACCAGCTGCTCGATGCGGCTGGTGGAGATCGGGTCCAGCGCCGAGGTCGGCTCGTCCAGCAGCAGCACGTCGGGGCGCAGCGCGACCGCGCGGGCGATGCACAGGCGCTGCTGCTGGCCACCCGACAGTCCCAGCGCACTCTGGCCCAGCTTGTCCTTCACCTCGTCCCACAGCGCGCCCTGGCGCAGCGCCAGCTCGACCCGGTCGGCCATCTCCGCCTTGCCCAGCTTCTCGTGGTGGCGGATGCCGTAGGCGACGTTCTCGAAGATCGTCATCGGGAACGGCACCGGCTTCTGGAACACCATGCCGACCTTGCTGCGCAGCCGGTTCATCGGGTACTTCGGGTCGAGGATGTTCTCCCCGTCCAACAGCACCTCGCCGCTGGCACGCAGCTTGGGGTACAGCGCGTAGATCCGGTTGAACACGCGCAGCAGGGTCGACTTGCCGCAACCGGACGGACCGATCAGCGCGGTGACCTGCTTTTCGGGGATCTCCAGGTTGATGCCCTTGAGTGCGTGGAACCGGTCGTAGTGGAAGTCGAGCCCACGCGCGGCGAGCTTGACCGGCGCCCGGGTGTCGATGGGGGAGGCGATGAGGTCGTTCATGGCGGGTGCCTGGAAGGTTGAGGGGTGCGGGGCCGCAGCCGGGCGGCGGGACGGGGCGGGCTCAGTCATGGCTCACCCGCTTGCGCGCGACGATGGCGCGTGCGACCAGGCTGATCAGCAGCACGAAGCCGGTCAGTACCAGCGCGCCGGCCCAGGCGATGTCCTGCCAGGACGTGTACGGGCTGCCGGCGAACTGGTACATCACCACCGGGACGCTTGCCATCGGGCCGGTCACGTCGGCGCTCCAGTACTGGTTGCCGAATGCGGTGAACAGCAGCGGCGCGGTCTCGCCGGAAATGCGGGCCAGTGCCAGCAGGATGCCGGTGACGATGCCGGGCATGGCCGAGCGGTACATGACCTGGACGATGACCTTCCATTGCGGCACGCCAAGCGACAGTGCCGCCTCGCGCATCTGCGAGGGCACCAGCCGCAGCATCTCGTCGGTGGTGCGCAGCACCACGGGCAGCACGATGAAGGCCAGCGACACCGCGCCGGCGACCGCCGAGAAGTTGCCGCCGGCCTGCATCACCAGCAGCGTGTAGACGAACAGGCCCAGCACGATCGACGGCGCCGACAGCAGGATGTCGTTGACGAAGCGCACGACGGTGCCGATGCGGCTGACGGCGCCGTACTCGGCCAGCCATGTGCCGGCGGCGATGCCCAGCGGCGTGCCGATGCCGATCGCCATCAGGCACATCACCGCGCTGCCGAAGAAGGCATTCCGCAGGCCGCCTTCGGCCATCGGCGGCGGCGTGTCCTGGGTGAACAGCGCCGCGTCGATTCCGCCGAGGCCCTTGGCGACCAGCGTCCACAGGATCCAGCCCAGGAACAGCAGGCCAAGGACGGCCGCCAGGCAGGCGAGCACCAGCGACACCGCGTTGGTGATGCGGCGCCGGCGGTACAGCGCGTTGGCGGTGCGCTGGCGGCGCGCGTCGGCGACGGCGGCGGGCGAGGTCATCGGTTGCCCTCCTTGCGCGACAGGTGGCCCAGCATCAGCCGGGCGATCGCCAGCACGATGAACGTCACGATGAAGAGCACGAAGCCCAGCAGCAGCAGCGCCGAACGGTAGGTCTCCGTCGCTTCGCCAAAGTCGTTGGCGATCAGTGCGGCGATGGTGGTGCCCGGCTCGAGCAGCGATGCGGTGAAGCGGGTCGAATTGCCGATCACGAACGCGACCGCCATGGTCTCGCCCAGCGCACGGCCGAGGCCGAGGAAGATGCCGCCGATCACCGCCGAGCGGGTGTAGGGCAGCACGATGTCCCAGCTCACTTCCCATCGGGTGGAGCCCAGCGCATAGGCCGACTCCTTGAGCCGGGTCGGCACCGTCAGGAACACCTCGCGCATCACCGACGAGATGAAGGGCACCACCATGATCGCCAGCACGATGCCGGCCGTGAGCATGCCGATGCCGATCGGTGGGCCCTGGAACAGCGGGCCGATTACCGGCAGCGTGCCCAGGTGCTCGTTGGCCCACGGCGTGACGTACCTGGTCATCACCGGCACCAGCACGAACAGGCCCCACATGCCGTAGATGATCGAAGGAATGCCCGCGAGCAGCTCGATCGCGGTGCCGACCGGGCCACGCAGCCAGCGCGGTGCAACCTCGGTCAGGAAGAAGGCGATGCCGAAGCTCACCGGGATTGCGATGACCATCGCGATGATCGCGGTGACCACGGTGCCGTAGATCGGCACCAGCGCGCCGTACCGGTTCTCGACCGGGTTCCAGTCGGCGCTGAAGAAGAAGTCGAGGCCCGAAGCCTCCAGCGCCTGGCGGCCACCCCAGAGCATCGACAGCGCCGCGCCGGTGAGCGCCAGCAGCACGAACACCACGGTGGCGACCAGCACGTACCGGAACATCCGGTCATTGCGGGCGTCCTTGTGGTCGCGCGAGGCGGGGAGGGCGATGGCATTCATGCGGATATCGGATTCCTTGGCCGGCAATACGCCCCCGGTGCACGTGGCATCCGGGGGCGGTCCGACGAGACGCGGTTACTGCGCGGTGGCGCCCTTGAACTCGGCGGCCCAGTACTGCTCGATCTGGCCGACCAGCTCCGGCGGCAGCGGCACGTAGTCGAGCGACGCAGCCTGCTGCTGGCCGTTTTCCAGCGCCCACTCGAAGAACGCACGCGCATCGGCGCTGCGCTTGGCGTCCTTGGGCTGCTCGTACATCAGGATGAAGTTGGTGGCGGTGATCGGCCACGCCTGCTCGCCCGGCGCGTTGGTGATGACCAGGTTGAAGTCCTGCACGCTGGTCCAGTCGGCGGTCGCGGCGGCGGCGGCGAATGCCTCGGCGCTTGGCGCGACGAAGTTGCCGGCCGCGTTCTGCAGCATCGCGTAGGCCATCTTGTTCTGCAGCGCGTAAGCCAGCTCGACATAGCCGATCGAGCCGTCGATCTGCTGCACGTAGGAGGCCACGCCCTCGTTGCCCTTGCCGCCCACGCCGTCGGGCCACTGCACCGACTTGCCTTCGCCGACCGCGTCCGCCCACGCCGGGCTGACCTTGGTCAGGTAGTTGGTGAAGTTGAAGGTGGTGCCCGAGCCGTCCGAACGCTGCACCAGGTTGATCTTGCCGGCGGGCAGCTCGACACCCGGGTTGACCGCGGCGATGGCCGGGTCGTTCCAGGTCTTGACCTTGCCCAGGTAGATGTCGGCCAGCAGCGGGCCGGTAAGCTTCAGCTCGCCGGCTTCGATGCCCTTGACGTTGACCACCGGCACCACGCCGCCGATGACCGACGGGAACTGCAGCAGGCCGGCCTCGGCCAGCTCCTCGCTCGACAGCGGCGCGTCGGACGAACCGAAGTCGACGGTGCCGGCCTTGATCTGGGCGATGCCGCCGCCCGAACCGATCGACTGGTAGTTGACCTTGTGGCCGGTGGCGGCGTTGTAGTCGGCGGACCACTTGGAGATCAGCGGGAAGATGAAGGTCGCGCCGGCACCGGTGATCTGCGCGGAGACCTGGTCGCCCGCCTCGGTGCTGGCCCCCGGGGCGGAACCGCCGGCATCGGCGGCGGGCGTGGAATCGTTGCCACCGCAAGCGGCGACGGCGAACGCGAGGGCAACGGACAGGGCGGCGGTGCGGAGGTTGAAGCCGGCCGGCGTGGTGTTCATTCGGAACTCCGTGACGAGGAATGCCGGCACCTGCCGGCGGGTGCGACCATGAAATGATGTTTCTGTTACGCCGATATGACAGTTCGCCCGGTTTTGTTACAGCCGGTGCGGGCCGTGTTCACCCGGCCGGTACCGGACGCGCAAACAAAAAGGGCGCGACCTTGGTCGCGCCCTGCCCAGGGGAGGGAGATTGAGAGAGAGACTGGAAGCTCCCGCTACCAGAAGAACTGGAGCCGTGTCTCGATGATGTCCGGGTCGTCGCTGAGGCCCTGGCGCTCGCTGTCGACCTGCACGTAGTTGAGCGCGAACTTGAAGTTCTTGCGCCAGTACCAGTTCACGCCCGCGGTCATCGCGTCCATCCGGCCGCCTTCAACGGTGCCGTCGTCCAGGTCGATGGTGTCGTAGCGCAGGCCCACCTGCCACATGCCGCGGGCCGGATCGGCCGGCTTGGCGGTGCCGGGGGTGCCGGACTTGTAGCCCCACGACTCGCCGGTCAGGTTGTAGACGGCGCTGAGGTAGCCGCCGGTGGCGGTGTAGTCAGCGTTGTCGTGCCTGCTGACGGAGGCATGCATGTACTCGCCCTGCAGTTTCAACGGGCCATGCGCCCAGAAACTCTCGACGCCGGTGGTGGCCACGCGGTCGGTGTCGAGCAGTGTGCCGGTATCGACCAGCCTCACGCCGGCCAGGTCGGCCTGCGGGCGGGTACGCAGCCGCAGGGTATCGGCGTCAGTGTCCTGGTCGACGTACGACAGGCCCAGGTGCAGGATGCTGGCGTCGTCGTGGATGGGGGCGAATGTCCCGCGCAGGCCGTAGCCCGCGCCGTGCGCACCGCCGCTGGTCAATTCGCGGCCGAAGCTGCTTGCAGTGATGCTCCAGTCGTCGGCCGAGTAGCCATAGGCGGCACCGAGCCGGCGCGACACGGCGAAGGTGTTGGTGGTCATCGCCTTGGAGATGAAGTCGTTGTTCTTGGTCGACGACAGCTCCTCCAGGCTGTTGGGCTGCTTGAACTGGCCGACCGTCAGGCCGTGGCCACCACCGAAGTCGTAGCCGACGTTGACGTCCAGCCACTTGTCGCCCTTGGCGTCGTAGCCCACCACCCAGTCCACGTTGCCGGGCCCCTTGCCCTTGAGTACCAGCTCGGCGCGGCGCAGTTCGTGGTCATGGTCGTTGCCATCGCCGGCATCGCCGTCGAGGTCGGCAAGGTCACTGTCGTACCAGCTGCTGTCGGCCTGGACCAGGCCTTCGAAACTGATTTCGGAACCACCGATGGTGTCGATCGGGACACCGGCATGGGCGAGTGGCGCGATGCTGGCCAGCATGAGCGCGGCCGCAAGACGGTTTGGTGTGATTTTCATGACGGTCTGGTGTCACAGCGGGGAAGTGGGCGCAGGTTAGGCGCCAAATCTTGCAGGAATGTGACATTCCTCCGCCGGCTCGTCGCGTTGCGCGGTGGCTCAGCTTGCCGGCGTGGTCGCCGGTACCGGCTCGCCCCGGGTCTTGTCCGGGTATCGGCAGATGTCGCGGATGGCGCAGTGCGGGCAGTCCGGCACGCGCGCCTTGCAGACGTAGCGGCCGTGCAGGATCAGCCAGTGGTGCGCGTCGTGCAGGTACTCGTCGGGGATCACCCGCACCAGCAGGTCCTCGACCTCCCGCACGTTGCGGCCCGGCGCGAGGCCGGTGCGGTTGGCGACGCGGAAGATGTGGGTGTCGACTGCCATCGTCGGCTCGCCGAACGCCGTGTTGAGCACCACGTTGGCGGTCTTGCGTCCGACGCCGGGCAGTGCCTCGAGCGAAGCGCGGTCGCGTGGCACTTCGCCCTCGTGGCGCTCGAGCAACTGTTCCGCCATCGCCACCACGTTGGTGGCCTTGGTATTGAACAGGCCGATCGTGGCGATGTAGGGCTTGAGCCGGTCGACGCCGAGCGCGGCGATCTGCGCCGGTGTGTTGGCGACCGGGAACAGCTTGCGGGTGGCCTTGTTGACGCCGACGTCGGTCGCCTGCGCCGACAAGGTCACCGCGACCAGCAGCTCGTAGGGCGAGGAGAACTCCAGCTCGGTGGTCGGGCTGGGGTTGAGCTGCTTCAGGCGGGCGAACATTTCCGTGATGGCGGCGCGGGTCAGCCTTGAACGGGCGGCGCGCTTCCTGATGGCGCGGCGGGGTCGGGACGTGGGCATGCGTGCTCAGGAGGTGCGCGTGCCAGCCGCCCTGGCGCGCGCGCGGGCGAGTGCGGCGGCGGCGGCGGCCGGCAGGGCCGGGCGGGCGGGTTCGGTGGCCGACGTATCGGGTGCGGCCGGGCGGGGGCGCGCTGCGCGCCGGGCATGGCGCTCCGCGGCCAGGCGTTGCAGCCGCGCCTCGCGCGCGCGGAAACGCTCGCGTGCCGCCAACGCGACCCGTCGCTCATCCCGCGCGCGGATCACCGACGCCTGGCAGCCGGGTTTGCAATCCGGGCACGGCTCGCAATCGAGCAGCCCGGCCTCGATCGCGTGGTCGACATCCTCGACCGCCAGTGCAGCCGCGACACGGTGCACGCCGGCACCGTCGCGCGACGTGCAGCCGCAGCGGCAGCCGTTGATGCCGTCCACCTCAGCGCCCGGCGAAAGCCGGCTTGCGACGTTCCAGGAACGCGCCGGTGCCTTCGCGCATGTCATCGGTCGAGAACATGAGCCCGAACTGCGCGGTCTCGTACTCCAGGCCCTCCTCGATCGCGCACTCGCCGCCGACGTTGACGCAGTCCAGCACGCCGCGCAGTGCCAGCGGCGCGGACTCGGCCAGCTGGTTGGCCAGCTTCATGGTTTCGGTTTCCAGATCGGCGGCCGGTACCACCCGGTTGACGATGCCCAGCTCGCGCGCCCGCGCCGCGTCCACCGGGGTGCCGACCAGGCACAGCTCCAGGGTGGCGGCCCGGCCGGCCAGGCGCAGCAGGCGCTGGGTGCCACCAAAACCGGGGATCAGCCCCAGGTTGACCTCGGGCTGGCCCAACTTGGCGCTGTCGGCGGCGATCCGCAGGTGGCATCCCATCGCAAGCTCCAGCCCGCCACCGAGCGCGAAACCGTTGATCATCGCGACCACCGGCTTGGGCATCTTCTCGATGCGGCGCATCAGCCGCTGCCCGCGCAGCGAGAAATCGCGGCCCTGGACCGGCGTGAGCGTGTTCATCTCGCTGATGTCCGCACCCGCGACGAAGGCCCGCGACCCCGACCCGGTCAGCACCACGCAACGCACGGCGTCATCGGCCGCGGCGGCGTCGAACGCCTGGTGGAGTGCATCGAGGGTGGCCGCGTTCAGCGCGTTCAGCTTGTCCGGGCGATCGACGGTGATGACGCGGACGGCGCCGCGGTCGGCAATGGCCACCGGTGTGGCGGCATGGGTGTCGGACATGCGGGAGCTCCCTCGGGGACTGGGCGGATTCTTGCTGGAACATGAAGGCGCGACGCATCGTGGAACTCGCGCGGCGCCGGGTTGTCTGAGCTGGACGTCAGTGGCAGTTAAGCCCCTGCGTCGCTATCCTAGCGCGTCCATCCGGGGCCGTTCGACCGGCTGGACCAACCCAATACGGGGCGGTGCCGCCGCTCGCGTCATCACCGGAGGTTCCACCGAATGAAGTTGCGTTTGATTGCGGTCGCCGTTGCGGCCCTGACCCTCACCGCGGGCCACGCCGTAGCGCAGGACACGTCGTCCGAGAAGGGCAAGCTGAGCTACGCGCTCGGTTATGACCTCGGCCGCAATGCCGGCGAAAGCGGCGAAGCGCTCGACGTGAACACCATCATCAAGGGCCTGCAGGACGGTTACGCCAAGAAGGACCCGTCCGTGCCCGTCGACCAGCTGCGCGTCGCGGTCGAGAACATGCAGAAGCGCCAGCAGGCCAAGGCCAAGGCGGCATGGGACAAGGCTTCGGCCGAGAACAAGACCCGCAGCGACGCGTTCATCGCGCAGAACAAGGCCAAGGCCGGCGTGAAGTCGCTGCCCAGCGGCGTGCAGTACCGCGTGATCGAGAACGGCAGCGGCGCCAAGCCGACCCAGGCCAGCACCGTCCAGCTCGAGGTCGCCGGTCCGTTCCCGTGGGGCCAGCGTGGCGAGAACGCCCAGGCCCGCGCCATGCCGCCGCTGAAGGTGAGCGAGGTCGAGATGCCCGCGATGCGCGAGGCGCTGCTGCAGATGCAGGCCGGCTCCAAGTGGGAGATCACCCTGGCTCCCGAGCAGGCCTATGGCGCCGACCCGCGCACCGGCGTCCCGCCGAACATGGCCGTGCAGTTCGAGGTCAAGCTGGTCAGCATCAAGTGACGTGACACCGCCGCCGGGCCTGCCCGGCGGCGTCCGCGGTACCCTTGCGCCGGCCTCTAGGCCGGCGCATCCGTTTCAGCGCCACGCATTTCCCGCGCCACGCAGTCGAGTCCCCGATGACGACCTTCCTGCCTGCCATGCTCACTCCCTGCACCGGCGTCTGCTGCCTCGACGCGCAGGGCCTGTGCGAGGGTTGCCACCGCACCGGCGACGAGATCGCGCGCTGGTCGCAGATGGGCGACGACGAGCGCTCGCGGATCATGGACGAGGTGCTGCCGGCCCGCGAGGCCACCCGCACGTGAACCCGGGCGGCATCGCCGACGCGCCGGGCGAGGTCACCCGCCTGCGGTCGGTGCTGCGGCCGTTGGACGATCCGGCCATCGGCGACGGCTGGAACCGGGAGGAGATCGGCGACCTGCTGCATCCGGCGGTCGAACTGGCCGACGCAGCCGTGCTGGTCGGCCTGGTCGCGCGCAGCGAAGGCACCGGCGTGGTGTTGACCCTGCGCACGGCCGACCTGCGCCACCACGGCGGGCAGGTCAGCTTTCCCGGAGGCCGGGTCGAACCCGACGACACGGACGCGGTCGCCGCGGCGCTTCGCGAGACCCGCGAGGAGATCGGCGTGCCGCCGGGTCGGATCCAGCCGGTCGGCCTGCTCGATCCGCTGTTGACGATCACCGGTTTCCGGGTGCTGCCGGTGGTCGCCGTGATCGACCCGGGCTACGTTGCCCGTCCGGACCCGCGCGAAGTGGCCGAGGTATTCGAGGTCCCGTTGGCGTTCCTGCTGGACCCGGCCAACCTCGAGCGCCGGGAGCTGGAGTACAAGGGCCGCATGCGGCACGTGCTCGAGTTCCGCTATCCCTCGCAACGCATCTGGGGCGCCACCGCCTCGATCCTGTGGAACCTGCGGCAACGACTGGAGGACGCACGATGAACGATTCCACCGCCCCTCGCTGGCAGGGTTTGGTCAACGTCGAACAACTGGCGTCGGCGCTCGGACGCGACGACCTCGTCGTGCTTGATGCACGCGTCTCGTTGGCCGACCGCAGCGCCGGCGAGGCGTGGTACCGGGACGGCCACATCCCCGGCGCGCGGTTTGCCGACCTCGACCGGGACCTTTCCGACCACGACCGCAAGGGCGGTCGACACCCGTGGCCCGGGGCGGACGCCTTCACCGCGCGCCTGGGGCACTGGGGCATCACGCCGTCGCACCAGGTCGTCGTCTACGACGCCGGTGACGGAGCGCTCGCGGCGGCGCGCGCGTGGTTCCTGCTGCGGGCGCTCGGGCATCGCGACGTGGCGGTGCTGGATGGCGGCTGGAAAGCATGGACCGCGCAAGGCGGCCCGGTCGACACCGGCATGCCTGCCGTTGCGCCGGCCGATTACACCGCGCGGTTCGACCGCTCGCGCCTGCTCGACGCCGAGGGCGTGCAGCAGCACCTGTCGGATGGCGGAATGCTGATCGATGCGCGTGCGTCGGAACGTTTCCGTGGCGAGGCCGAGCCGCTCGATCGTGTCGCCGGGCATGTCCCGGGTGCGGTCAATCGTCCGTACGCCGAGAACCTGGAGGACGGGCGGTTCAAGCCGGCCGGGGTACTGGCGCGGGAGTTCAGCGAGCTGCTGGATGGCCGGCCCGCGAACGAGGTGGCGGTGATGTGCGGTTCGGGCGTCACCGCCTGCCACCACCTGCTCGCGATGGAGCACGCCGGCCTGCCGGGAGCGAAGCTGTACACCGGCTCGTGGAGCGGCTGGCTCGAGGACCCCAACCGGCCGGTCGCGCGCTGAGGCCTATTTCCCCAGCTTCGCGACCAGCGCCTTCAACGCGGCCTGGGTGCCCTCGGCGTACCAGGCCTCGACAAAGCGGTCCAGCTCGATGTGCTCGGGTTCCAGCGCCTCGATCATGTCGGCCCGGGCAATGCGGCGGGTGTGCGACATCGCCTCGCGCGGCAGCGCCAGCAGGTGCTGCAACCACGCGATGGCGCGCGCGGTGACTTCCTCCGGCGGCGCGAGCTCGTCGACCAGCCCGATCCGCAAGGCGCGCTCGGCTTCGACCAGTTCCCCGGCCACCAGCAGGCGCTCGGCGCGCGCGGTGCCCACCACACGGCGCATCAGTCGCTGGATGCCCTCGGGGGCGACCAGCCCGACCTGGGTCTCGTTGAGGCCGATGCGGAAATCGCCGGCGGCCATCACCCGGTAATCGCAGCACAGTGCCAGCACGCAGCCGCCGGCCGGCGAATGGCCGGTGATCGCCGCGGCCACCGGCACCGGACAGGTCGCGATCGCGCGCGCGGCGGCGAAGAACGCCTGCCACGCGGCGGTCAGCGCGGCGCGGTCTTCGCCCAGTCCGACCAGGTACGGCACGTCCAGGCCCGCCGAGAACACCTTGGGCCCGCCGGACAGCACGATGCCTCGGGCCTCACCAATCACCGCCGCGTCGATCGCGGCGCGCAGGTCGCGGCACAGCGCCGGGTCGAGCGCATTGACCGGTGAGCGTGCCAGCCTCAGCTCGACGATCGCGCCGTGGGTGACGACCTCGACGCGACTCAAGGGGTCACCCCGTCCGGCCAGCGGTAGCGCACCGTATAGGTCAGGCGGGTCTCGCCACCGGCCGGGACCGCCACGGTGAACTCGGCATGGCGCGCGTCGCGGCGCTCGGCCGGCACGCTGCTGGACACCACTTCCCAGTCGCTCCAGCGCGGCAGCGGTTCGATCACGCTGATGGTGGCGTCGGTGTCCTTGGCGTTGGCCAGGGTAAGCGCGAACGACTCGGTGATCGTGCGGCCACCACGGTCGACGTTGAAGCCGGTGTTCTCGCGCCGGGCCGTGAGGTCGAACGCGGTGCCGACCTCGAACCGCAGCTCCGCGCCCGCGGGCGTGTGGCCCAGCGTGGACTCGCCCAGGAAATCGCTCCCCTGGAAGATGCGTGCCCGCCCGGCAGGCAGAGGCTGGCCCAGGTTGGCTTCCTTCGTGTTCTGGATCGACACCGCCGACTTGACCGGCAGGTCGCCGGTTTCACCGCGGAAGCCCGGGTCGATGAGCGGACGCGGCGGTTCCCAGTCCGGTCCGCCGGCATCGACCACGTAGGCGCGCTTGCACGCGACCGCGTCGACGCGGGCGAACAGCGGCACGCGCTCGGTCGAGCCGGCCCGCACCGCAGTGGTGCCCGGCACGTCGTAGGCGTGGTACTCGCCCGACGCGCGCCGGACCGCTATCTGCGGCGCCGGTGCGGCCGCCACGGCGTCCTCGGCATAGCCGCGGGCCATGTAGCGGCGCTCGGGCTGGACCCGGTTGGGCTCGCCTGCCACCAGCGTCAGGCTGGCGTCGGAGAAGGTCACGCCGGCACGGTTGGCCACCATCGCGGCGCCGTCGAGCGACAGCTGGCAGTTGTCGCCTGCGGCGATCGTGGCGAGGTACTCGGCCCGCCAGGCCAGGCCGCCCATCGGGTAGCTCAGCACGAAGTCGGCGTCGCCGCCGCCGCTGGCCCGAACGGTCCACTGCAGTTCGGCGCGCTGCGGCAGCAACCGGGTGCCGTCGACCACGCTGAAGCTGTTGTACTCGCGGATGACCTTGATGCGTCCGTCGCCCAGCGCAAGGGTCAGGCCATCGCCCGCGGCGACCAGCACGCCGGTGTCGGTCTGCTTGGCGCCGCCGGCGGTGTGCTCGACCGTGATGCGCTGGCCGAGCACCTGCGAGGTGACGTCGGCGCTGCCGGACAGCGGTGCGATGTAGCGTTGTGATTCGATACCGACGGCGGCCGACTGCGCGCGCAGCACGGCCGCTTCGGCGTCGATCGCCGGCGGCACGCCGGTGGCGGACACCGTGTTGAGGCCTTCCTTCAGCGAGTAGTGCAGTGGCCGCTCGACCAGCGCGTAGCCGGGCATCCCGGGTTGCGCCCGGTCGACGCCGGCCAGTGCCGCGTAGTCGCCGCTGTAGATCGTCAGCCGGGTGGTGCCGGCGGACTCGTCTTCGCTGCCGCGCGGCGGTTCGACCGGCGTTGCCGCGGGAACCTCCGGGCTGCCGGCGGGGGCGGGCGCGTCGGATGAGCAGGCGGCCAGCGCGCAGGCGACGGCAAGCAACGACAGCGAACGATGCATCGTGGACTCCGGTTTTCGGCGTGCCGGTATCATAGGCCGATGAACAGGATCGGTGCTCCGCTGGCATTCGCCAGCCTGCTGTTGGCCTCCGTTGCCTTGCCGGCCTGCGCACGCGAGTGCGCGCCGGTGGTGAGCGAGGGTTGGGTGCGCATGCCGCCGGTGGCGATGCCGATGCTGGCCGGGTTCGGCCGCATCACCAACACCTGCGATACCCCGGTGACCATTGTCGGGGCGCGCAGCGATGCGTTCGGCGAGGTGACGGTGCATGAGACGCGCATCATCGAGGGTGTCAGCCGGATGCGCCCGGTACCCACGCTGCGGGTTGATGCGAAAGGCGAGGCGGTGCTGCAGCCGGGTGGATTGCACCTGATGCTGATGCAGCCGAAGGCCACGTTGGCCCCGGGTGACCGGATACGGGTCGAGTTCGAGCTGGAAGGCGGCGGCGTGCTTGCCGGCGACTTCGAGGTGCGCGGCCCGGGCGGCTGAGGCCCAGGCCGTCCATCACCCGCCGCAGGCCTCGCGTACGGCGTCAGGCAGGGCGGCGGCCGAACCGCTGTCGCGGTCGATCCACACCATCACCACGTGGCCGTCGCAGAACAGCACGCCGCGATCGTTCGCGTCGACGATCCGGTGGCCGATCGTCAGGCTGGTGTTGCCCAGGCGTTCCACCGAGAGCTCGATCTCCACCTGCGCCGGCCACGCGATCGGGCGGCGGTAGTTGAGTTGCGCGGCCGCCACCACCGGTGCGACGTGGTCGTCCATGCCCATGCCCGGCACGGTCAGCATCCACTGCAGCCGGGCTTCCTCCAGGTAGCTGAGGTACTTGGAGTTGTTGACGTGGTTGAACGCGTCAAGGTCGCGCCAGCGGACCGCCATCGGGACCGTGATGAGGCCGGCCGACGTGGCGGCGCGGGGCGCCTTCGGTGACACAGGCTGGGAGCTGGTCGCGGTCGCATCGGCCTTGACCGTTCCGGCCGCCTCGACCAACGGCGACGTCGCCTCGGCCTTCGGGGTGACCGGCTTCTTGCGAGACGTCGTCTTGCGGCGCGTGGTCTTCCTGGCGGCCTTCTTCGCGGCGGGCTTGTCGGGGGTGTCGTCGCTCATCGGGCGGACTTCTTCCTGGTGGTCTTGCGAGCGGGCTTTGCCGGTGCCGTGTCGGCAACGGCCGGTTCGGCCGGGCGGTTGCGCTCCAGCAGCGGCGCGAGGAAACGGCCGGTGTAGGAGTGCTCAAGCGACGCCACGTGCTCGGGCGTGCCGGTGGCGAGGATGGTACCCCCACGATGGCCACCCTCGGGTCCCAGGTCGACGATCCAGTCGGCGGTCTTGATCACGTCCAGGTTGTGCTCGATCACCACCACGGTGTTGCCGTCGTCGCGCAGGCGGTGCAGGACGCTGAGCAGGTGCTCGATGTCGTGGAAGTGCAGGCCGGTGGTCGGCTCGTCGAGGATATACAGGGTGCGGCCGGTGTCACGCCGCGACAGCTCCTTCGACAGCTTGACGCGCTGGGCCTCGCCGCCCGACAGCGTGGTCGCCGACTGGCCCAGCTTGATGTAGCTCAGGCCGACGTCGACCAGGGTCTCCAGCTTGCGCGAGATCGACGGAATGTTCTCGAACAGCTCCAGCGCATCCTCGACGGTCATCTCGAGCACGTCGTTGATGTTGTAGCCCTTGTAGAGGATCTCCAGCGTCTCGCGGTTGTAGCGTTTGCCGCCGCAGACATCGCACGGCACGTATACGTCCGGCAGGAAGTGCATCTCGACCTTGATCAGGCCGTCGCCCTGGCAGGCCTCGCAGCGGCCACCACGCACGTTGAAACTGAATCGCCCGGCCGCGTAGCCACGCGCACGCGATTCCGGCACCTGCGCGAACAGCTCGCGCAGCGGGGTGAACAGGCCGGTGTAGGTGGCCGGGTTGGAACGCGGCGTGCGGCCGATCGGCGACTGGTCGATGTCGACGACCTTGTCGAACAGGTCGACGTTCTCCACCGACCGGAACGGTGCGATCGGGCGCGAGGCGCCGTTGAGCTCATTGGCGGTGATCGGGTAGAGCGTGTCGTTGATCAGGGTCGACTTGCCCGAACCGGACACGCCCGTGATGCAGGTGAACAGGCCGGCGGGGATGTCGAGGTCGACCGATTTGAGGTTGTGGCCGCTGGCGCCGCGCAGGTGCAGGGTCATATCCGGCTTGGGAGAGTGGCGCCTGGCCGGGACCTCGATGCGGCGCGCGCCGCTGAGGTACTGGCCGGTGAGAGAGCGCGGCGCGGCGAGCACGTCCTCGTAGCTGCCCTGCGCGATGACCTCGCCGCCATGCACGCCCGCGCCGGGACCGATGTCGACGATATGGTCGGCCAGCCGGATCGCGTCCTCGTCGTGCTCGACCACGATGACCGTGTTGCCCAAGTCACGCAGCCGCGTAAGGGTGCCGAGCAGGCGCTCGTTGTCGCGCTGGTGCAGGCCGATCGACGGCTCGTCGAGCACGTACATCACGCCGACCAGGCCGGCGCCGATCTGGCTCGCAAGCCGGATGCGCTGGGCCTCGCCGCCCGACAGCGAATCGGCCTTGCGCTCCAGCGTCAGGTAATCCAGGCCAACGTCGACCAGGAACCGCAGGCGGTCGCCGATCTCCTTGACGATCTTGACCGCCACCTCGCCACGCCAGCCCGGCAGTTCCAGGCTCTTGAAGAAGGTCAGTGCCTCGTCGATCGGCAGCACGACGATGTCGGTCATCGGCCGGTCGGCGACGAACACGTTGCGGGCCGCGCGGTTGAGCCGGGCGCCGCCGCATTCGGTGCAGGGGCGCTCGCTGATGTACTTGGACAACTCCTCGCGCACCGCAGAGGACTCGGTCTCGCGGTAACGGCGCTCCAGGTTCGGCACGATGCCCTCGAACCGGTGCTTGCGCTGGTGGCGGGTGCCACCGTCGCTGAGGTAGGAGAACGCGATCACCTGGTCGCCGCTGCCGAACAGCACCGCCTGGCGCACGTCGTCGGGCAACTGCTGCCACGGCGTGTCGACGTCGAAGCGGTAGTGCTTGGCCAGCGACTGGATCAGCTGGAAGTAGTAAGCGTTGCGCCGGTCCCAGCCGCGCACCGCGCCAGCCGACAGGCCCAGCTCGGGGTGGACCACCACGCGCGCGGGGTCGAAGAACTGCGCCACGCCCAGGCCGTCGCAGGTGGGGCAGGCACCGGCCGGCGCGTTGAAGGAGAACAGCCGCGGCTCAAGTTCCGGCAGCGCGTACTCGCAGACCGGGCAGCTGTATTTGGACGAGAACAGCAGCGGGGCCTGGGAGGCGTCATCGAGGGACACCACCTGGGCCATGCCGTCGCCGAGCTTGAGCGCGGTCTCGAACGACTCGGCCAGTCGCTGCTTCATGTCCTCGCGCGGGCGGAAGCGGTCGATCACCGCCTCGATCGTGTGCTTCTGGCGCAACGCCAGTGGCGGCACGGCGTCGATCTCGTGCAGCTCGCCATCGACCCGCACGCGTACGAAGCCCTGTGCGCGCAACTGCTCGAACACCTGCGCGTGCTCGCCCTTGCGGTCGCGGATCACCGGCGCCAGCAGCATCCAGCGCTGCTCGGAGGTCTCCGGGCTGGCCCCCAGCGCGACGACCTGGTCGACCATCTGGCTGACGGTCTGTGCTTCCAGCGGATAGCCGTGGTCGGGGCAGCGCGGGGTGCCTACGCGGGCGTACAGCAGGCGCAGGTAGTCGTAGATCTCGGTGATCGTGCCGACGGTGGAGCGCGGGTTGTGCGAGGTGGACTTCTGCTCGATCGAGATCGCCGGGCTCAGGCCTTCGATGTGGTCGACGTCGGGCTTCTCCATCACCGACAGGAACTGGCGCGCGTACGCCGACAGCGACTCGACGTAGCGGCGCTGGCCTTCGGCGTAGATGGTGTCGAACGCCAGCGAGGACTTGCCGGAGCCGGACAGGCCCGTGATCACGATCAGCTTGTCGCGCGGCAGGTCGAGATCGATGTTCTTGAGGTTGTGCGTCCGCGCACCGCGGATGCGGATGAATTCCATCGCCATCGAGGAGCCTGCAGGGGGAGGGTGGCCGTCGTCGGGCGACGGACAACAGATGAGCCTATCGGCAGGGATAAATGGGGGCAAATCCGGAAAACGGAACCGGCGCCCAGCCCGGGAATCACGAAAAGCGGCCCGCACGAGGCGGGCCGCGGGGTACGGGCAGGCGGGCAATTCTACGGCGACAGGCTGAACCGGGTTGGACCGGTTCCGGTGCCGCCGGCGGTGTCGATCAGCGCCGGGCTGATGCCGTTGAGGATCAATTGCACCTTGAGTGCTTCGGCACGCCGGCGGGCGAGGTTCTCGTCGCCGTCACCGCCGCCGGTGAGTAGCAGCCGGGTATCGCCGGCCGAGGCCTTGATCGCATCGGCGATCCGGCCAATGGCGTCGAGGCTGCCGGGGGCAATGCGCGCACTGCCGGGCTCGAAGGCGATCGTCACGGTATTGAGCGCGTCCACCAGCGCTGGACCGTCCGCGCCCGCCGGCAGCTGCGCCAATGCGGCAGGGGTGCTGCCGCCGTCAGTCGTGCCTTGCAACAGCCCGGTGTAGACGTGGTCGGGGAACAGGTCTTCCGCCAGCGCTAGCAGGCGCGCGCGTTCCTCGCGCGGGACCTGGCCGGAAAGCTCGATCGTGTCGCCGTCGAAGGTCACCGCCGCGCCCGGCGTCGTGAAGGCTTCGGCGAAGGCGGACAGCCCGTCCAGCCAGCCCGGCGGACGGACGGTGGCGTCGACATCGACCTGGCCTGTGGCGGCATCGCCGAAGGCGGCCGCCAGCGCATCGACGACCCGTTGCCGCGAGGCCTCGCTGTCGACGGCGCCGTCATAGCGGACGCGGCCGCCATTGTTGGCCAGTGACAGGCGGGCATCCGAACGGGCCTCGGGGGTGGCCTCGTCGGTGGTGGACCCGGGCGTGGCCGGCCCGGTGGCGGTGGATGGCGTTTCGCCGCTGCAGCCGGCGACGGTCAGGAGCAATCCCGTAACCGCCGCGATGCCCCAGGCTGCGGCCTGCCGGGTTGCTCGGCGTGGCAGCGTACATGGCGGATCGGAAACCGATCGCCGAAGCGGATCCGTGGAAGTGTCTGGCATGCGCACCTCTGCAAGAGGCGGCGGGCGATACCCGCCGCAAGGTTCATAAAGGGGCCCCGCGGACGGGGCCCCCGCATCGGTAATCAACGACCCTGGCTCAGCGCCCGCGTCCCGGACGCGTGCTCGCGGAGCTGTCGTAATCCACCGAGACCGGGTCGGCGCATTCGTCCGTCCCGTTGTTGCACAACGTGTAGGTCATCGTGCCGGTGCCGATCACCCGGAAGGTGTCGGTGGCCGACCCGCGGTTGCGCACGGTCTTGAGGATCGAGCCGTTGCGGTAGATGTCGATGAACCGCTTGCCCGACTCCCACGTCAGGTCGACGCGGTTGCGGCGGCCCTGCGGCGTGAGTTCCGCTGAGACCGCGTACGGCCACTGGTTGTCGACGAAGCTCGGGAACAGCGACACGTCGGCAGCGGCGCTGAAGCCCTTGATCGTGACGTACCAGGTGCCGCCCTGGGGGGTTGGGAAGAAGCAGGTCTCGTCGTTGCCGAAGCGGAACGGGCGGCAGTCGAACTGGCTGTCGGTCGGGTCCTGTCCGTAGCGGACGTACATGTCCGCATCCCCGGTGCCGCCGAACATCGCAAACAGCAGGTTCTGCGAACCGTTGGGGACGGTCAGCTCATAGCGGATGCTCTCGTCGGCGCCCACTTCGATGCCGGTCACGGTGACGCCGTTCTCCAGCTCGATGGCCGGCGGCGGCGGCGGCGGCGGCGGCGGTGCATCGGGCAGCGGTTCCAGCCCGGCGGCCACCGCAACGGCATGGCGTGCGTCGATCACACCCGAACCGCAGGGTTTGGCGTAGCTGCAGCCCTCCGGGAACCCGCCCGAAGCGTAGGCGGTGTTGACCAGGATCTCCTCGATCTCGGCCGGGGTCTTGACCCCACCCGCGTCCACCGCGGCCGCCTGCATCAGCGCGACCACGCCGGCCACGTGCGGCGCGGACATGGAGGTGCCCGCGTACCACGCATAGCCCTCGCCCTCCTGTCCCTGCAGGCCGAGGTTGAGGGTGGAGAGGATGTTGTCCTCCGCCGGCGCCACGCCCGAGCCACCCGGCGCGGCCACGTCGATCCTGTCGCCGAAGTTGGAGAAGCCGGCCAGGCTGCCGGTGGGGCCGACGGCCGACACCGCGATCACGTTGTCGCAGTTGGCCGGGGAGAAGTCGTCGACGTTGGACGAGGAGTTGCCCGCGGCGATCACCACCGTGGTGCCGCGACCCACCGCGGCATCGAACGCGGCCTGCTCGGCCACCGAGCAAGCGCCGCTTCCGCCCAGGCTGAGGTTGATCACCTCGGCCGGCGTCGCGTTGGCCGGCACGCCCGGCACGTCGCCACCCGATGCCCAGGTGACCGCGTCGATGATGTCGGACGTGTAGCCGCCGCACTTGCCGAGCACGCGCCCGGCCTGGACCTTCGCGCCGTGGGCCACGCCGGCCACGCCACCGCCGTTGTCGGTCACCGCCGCGACGGTGCCGGCCACGTGGGTGCCGTGCCAGCTGCTGTCCTCGGGAATGCCGAAGATGTTGCATTCGCCGCCATGCCAGTCGCCCGGATCGTTCGGGTCCGCGTCGCGGCCATCGCCATCGACGCTGACCTCGGTGTCGATGATGAAGTCGTAGCCCGGCAGGACGTTGGCGTCGAGGTCGCTATGCGGGGTGATGCCGGTGTCCAGGATGGCCACCACGATCCCCTCGCCGGTGCTCAGGTCCCACGCAGGCTCGGCGTTGATGCCGCCCGGGCCGTCCTGGTAGTGCCACTGGCTCGCGTACCCGGGGTCGTTGGGCACCAGCAGCGGCTGGTACAGCCGGTCGACCTCGACCGCGAGTACGTTGGGATCGTTCTGCAACGCGACCATCAGCCGCTTGGTGGCGGCGCGGTCGAGCTTGCGGTCGGTGCGGATCAGCGAGGCGCCGGTCGCCAGCGTGCGCAGCGGCTCGATGCCCACGCCGGTCTCGCGCGCCGCGTTGGCCAGGATGTTGTTGGCGGAAGCGGCCGACAGCGATCGCGCACCCTTGCGGTAGCTGATGATGAAGCGGTCGTTCGGCGCCTGGCTGGCGGCGTTCTGCGCCGCCGGCGATACACCGCCGCGAAGGACGAAGGAATCGAGCTTGCCGCCCGAATAGGCGACCGGGGCGATGACGATTGCGGTGGCGATCGCCAGCGCACTCCATTTCATGGAACCTGTTTTGCGGGTCATGGACTTATCCTTTCTTGCACACGGACTTCCTGAAATCCCGGCGTTCCCCCCGAGGCCGGGCATGGGTCGGCCGCCGGACGCTGTCCGGACGGTGCGACACGGGGACGCCGCGCGCGGCAAGGCGGGCGCGCGGCGAATGGATGCTTGTGCGGGAGTGGGGCGTCGCCCGGAGCCACGGCGTCGGTGGCGGAATCGTCGGGACCTGGATGCCTGCTCGTTCCATGAGTCTCCTGCCGGACCGGTCCCGTGGCCGACAGTGGCGCAACGGGGGACCGGCCACGCGTAGTGGCGAGCAACCCCCCTGTTGCTCTTGAACAGAACCTAAACGTACTCGCCGATGGGTGCAACCGTTACGGCGCCGTTCATCCGATTGGCGCGGCAGCAGGGGCCAGGACAGGGAGGGTCGACCTGCTGCCTCCGGCGCGGGCCCGGTGCGGTGCGTTGCCCCATGTCACTGAAAGGCCTACAATTCCGCTTCTGTCTGCCCTCGACGGCAGTCAGCGACCAAAATAACTACAGAGGAATCTGGTCATGTACGCAGTTGTTGTCACCGGCGGTAAGCAATACCGCGTGATGCAGGGCGAGACCCTGCGCGTCGAACTGCTCGAAGCCGAAGCCGGCAGCGAGATCAAGCTCGACAACATCCTGATGCTGGGCGACGGCGAGGGCGTGAAGCTCGGCGATGCGCTCAAGGGCGCCAGCGTCACCGCCAAGGTGGTCGGCCACGGCCGTGCGGACAAGATCCGCATCGTCAAGTTCCGCCGCCGCAAGCACCACCGCAAGCAGATGGGTCACCGTCAGCACTACACCGAAATCGAGATCACCGGCATCGCCGGTGGCGACAAGAAGTAAGGAGAAGCAGTCATGGCACACAAAAAGGGCGTAGGTTCCTCGCGCAACGGCCGCGACTCCAACCCGAAGTACCTCGGCGTCAAGATGTACGGTGGCCAGGCCATCGAGGCCGGCAACATCATCGTCCGTCAGCGCGGCACCCAGTTCCACCCGGGTTCGGGCGTCGGCCTGGGCCGCGACCACACGCTGTTCGCGCTGGTCGATGGCAAGGTCGAGTTCACGACCAAGGGTCCGAAGCGCCGCCGCACCGTCAACGTCGTCGCCGGGTAACCGCGACGCCTCACGGTCACGAGGGCCCCGCTTCGGCGGGGCTTTTCGTTTCCGCTCCCGCTGCATCCCCTGCACGCCCGATCGATACCATCACCCCATGAAACTCGTAGACGAAGCCGAAATCCAGGTCGGCGCAGGCAACGGCGGCAACGGCTGCGTCGGTTTCCGGCGCGAGAAGTTCATCCCGCTCGGCGGGCCCGACGGCGGCGATGGCGGTGATGGCGGCAGCGTGTGGCTGGTGGCCGACGAGAACCTCAACACCCTGGTCGACTTCCGCCACCAGCGCCAGTTCCGCGCCCAGCGCGGGCAGAACGGCATGGGCCGGCAGATGTACGGCAAGGCCGGCGAGGACCTGGTCATCACCGTCCCGGTCGGCACCGTGGTCACCAACGTTGGTACCGACGAGGTGATTGGCGACATGACCGCGCATGGCGACCGCCTGCTGGTGGCCAAGGGTGGCAAGGGCGGCCTCGGCAACATGCACTTCAAGAGCTCGACCAACCGCACTCCGCGCAAGGCCCTGCCGGGCCTGCCGGGCGAGGAGCGCGAGCTGCGGCTGGAGCTGAAGCTGCTGGCCGACGTCGGCCTGCTGGGCTTTCCCAATGCCGGCAAGAGCACCCTGATCCGCGCGGTCTCGGCGGCGACGCCGAAGGTCGCCGACTACCCGTTCACGACGCTTTATCCCAACCTGGGGGTGGTCAGCGTCGAGCAGTACCGCAGCTTCGTGATTGCCGACATCCCCGGCCTGATCGAAGGCGCTGCCGACGGCGCCGGCCTGGGGGCTCAGTTTCTGCGCCACCTTCAGCGCACCCGCCTGCTGCTTCACCTGGTCGACATCAATCCGATGGCCGGGGGCGTGGAAGGCGTGACGCCGGCCGAGCAGGTCCGCGCGATCGAGCGCGAGCTGGAGAAGCATGATCCGGAGTTGCTGGCCAAGCCGCGCTGGCTGGTGCTCAACAAGGCCGACCTGTTGCCCGAGGACGAGCGCCAGGCGTTTGCCCAGGCGATCGTCGACGAGCTGGGCTGGAAGGACCGCTGGTATCTGGTTTCGGCGATCGGCCGCGAGGGCACCTGGCCGATCATGCTCGACGTGATGGCGTTCTTCGACCGCCAGCGCGACGACGCCGCGATGGAGGCCCACGCCCGAGGCGACGCGGAGTAGGGTGCGGTCCCAAATAGGTGCGGTACGAAGGGCGCCCGCCGGGCGCCCGGTCGTGCAGGAACGTCCCGGGCACCGGTGAGCGCCCACGAAAAAGCCCGGCCGAAGCCGGGCTCTTTCATTGCACCACCGCGCCCTGGATCAGGCGGCGGCCTTGACGGCCTTGATGCGGGCGGTCAGGCGGCTCTTGTGGCGGGCGGCCTTGTTCTTGTGGATCAGGCCGCGCGAGCTGAAGCGGTCGAGGATCGGCTGGGCGACCTTGAAGGCGTTCTCGGCGCCGGCGGCGTCGTTCTCGCCCAGGGCCTTGAGCACCTTCTTCACGGCGGTGCGCAGCATCGAACGCTGGCTGGCGTTACGGGCATTGCGCACGACAGCCTGCTTGGCGCGCTTCTTGGCGGACTTGATGTTTGCCACGGCGTATTCCTGAAATATGTAGGTTGGAGCTGGAAAGATTTATGCTGGCGGACTTGGCTCGGTGCCCGCCCGGCGACGAATAGACAGGAAATTATGGGGGATTCAATGGCTTGCGTCAACAACCGGCCCCGCGGGAATTCAGCGTGACCCAAGCCCCCTCCAAGGCCCGCCAGGCGGGCATGCTGCGCTCGACCGTGGTGTTCAGCGCGATGACCTTCCTGTCGCGCATCGCCGGCTACCTGCGCGACTGGCTGCAGGCCTCGCTGTTCGGCGCCGGGCCGGCAGTCAGCGCTTTCGTCGTCGCCTATCGCATCCCCAACTACCTGCGGCGCATCTTCGCCGAGGGCTCGTTCTCCTCGGCGTTCGTACCCCTGCTGTCGGAACTCAAGCAGAAGGGGGACGACAAGGCGCTGCAGGACTTCCTCGACCACGTGGCGGGCGCGCTGCTAGCGATCGTGGTGGTCGTCAGCGGGCTGGGCATCCTGCTCGCGCCATGGGTGGCCCGGCTGTTCCTGGCCTTCGCGCCGGCCGGGACGGAGACGGTGCCGCTGGCCGCGGAGATGCTGCGGATCACCTTCCCGTACCTGACTTTCGTGTCGATGACCGCGCTGGCCGGCGCGGTGCTCAACAGCTTCCGGCAGTTCGGCCTGCCCGCGCTGACACCGGTGCTGCACAACCTCACGCTGATCGCCGCGATGCTGCTGCTTGCCGGTGCGCTCGATGTGCCCGAGAAGGCGCTGGCCTGGGGCGTACTCGCCGCCGGCGTGCTGCAGATGCTGGTGCTGTGGCCGGCGATGGGGCGGCTCGGGCTGCGCCCGAAATTCCGCTTCAACCTGCGCCATCCGGGCGTGCGGCGGGTGATGACACTGATGCTGCCGACCATCTTCTCCTCGTCGGTCTCGCAGGTGAACCTGCTGGTCGGCACCGTGTTCGCCTCGCTGCTGGTGCCGGCAGCGCAGTCCTGGCTGTACTACTCGGACCGGCTGGTGGAGCTGCCGCTGGGGTTGTTCGGCGTCGCGATCGGCACCGTGATCCTGCCCCAGCTTTCGCGCCTGCATGCCGATGCGGACACCGGCGGTTATTCCCGCTCGCTCGACTGGGGGTTGCGGATGGTGCTGCTGATCGGGCTGCCGGCCGCGCTGGGCCTGTGCCTGCTGGCCGAGCCGCTGACCGCCTCGCTGTTTCGCTACGGCCAGTTCACCGACCAGGACACGCGGATGGTGGGTTACGCGCTGGTGGCGATGAGTGTGGGGATTCCGGCGTTCATGCTCAGCAAGGTGCTGCTGCCGGCGTTCTACGCCCGCCAGGACACGCGGACCCCAATGCGCGCCGCGGTGATCACGGTGGTCGCCAACGTCGTGCTGACCGTCGCGCTGGTGACGCCGCTGTACTTCAACGATGTGCCGTACGCGCACGCTGGTATCGCCGGAGCGACCGCGTTGGCCGGCATCCTCAACGCCGCGCTGCTGTGGCGGTACCTGCGGCGCGACGGCATCTACCGGGCAGAGCGCGGCTGGTTGCGCTGGCTGCTGCGGATCGCGGCGGGACTGGTGGCGATGGCGGCAGTGGTGGTCGTGCTGCGCCAGTGGGTCGGTGACTGGACCGCCATGGCCGGGCTGATGCGCTGGGCGTGGCTGCTGGCGGTGGTGGCCGCCGGCGCGGCGGCCTACGGGATCGTGCTGGTCGTGCTGGGGCTGCGGCCACGCCATCTCCGGCATTGAGCGAGTTCGCGCCGGGGCCCGGCCAACCCGGCCAAACCCGCGTGCCGGCTATACTTCCGGCGATGAGCAGGCTGTTCCGAGACGTCGACGGCGGGCCCCGGTGCCCGCACGGCAGTGTGGTCTGCATCGGCGCCTTCGACGGCCTCCACCTGGGGCATCGGGCACTGGTGCGCCACGCTGTGGCGCGTGCACGCGCGCTGGACGTCCCCGCGGTCGCGCTGACGTTCGAACCACTCCCCCGTGAATTCTTCGCCGGTGGTCACCCGCCGCCGCGGCTCCTGTCGGCGCGCGCCAAGGTCGAGGGGCTGCTGGCGCTGGGCGCCGACCAGGTCGGCCTGCTGCGGTTCGATGCGCGGATGGCGTCGATGACGGCTGCGGATTTCGTCCGCACCGTGCTGGTCGACCACCTCGCCGTGCGCGAGGTCTGGGTCGGTCCCGGTTTCCGGTTCGGCAAGGGGCGGGCAGGGGATCTGGCGCTGCTGCGCTCGATCGGCAGTGGCCTGGCCGATAGCGGCGAGGGCTTTACCGCCCACGAGATCGAACCGGTGGTGCTTGATGGTGAGCGTGTATCCAGCACCCGCATCCGTGCCGCCCTGCGGGCCGGCGACTTCGCCGGTGCCGCGCGCATGCTCGGGCGGCCGTTTGCGATCGGTGGCCGCGTCGCCCGTGGCGCGCAGCTGGGCCGCTCGCTGGGTTACCCGACCGCCAACCTGCGTTTCAACGGCAAGGCGCCCCCACTGTCGGGCATCCATGCCACCCGCGTGCATGGATTGGGCGACACCCCGTGCGACGCCGTCTCCAGCCTCGGCACCCGGCCGACGGTCGACGGGGTGGAGCCGCTGCTTGAGACCCACCTGTTCGATTTCGATGCCGACCTGTACGGTCGCCGGATCGAAGTGGAATTCGTCGCCCATCTGCGCGACGAGGAAAAGTTCGATGACCTGCCGGCCCTGGTCGAGCAGATGGACCGCGACGCCGCCCGTGCCCGCGACATCCTTTCGCAATCCCCCACTCCGCAAGACCCCACAAGAGCCCCCGCGTGAGCGAGAAGAACAGCGACAACCCCTACAAGTCGACCCTGCACCTGCCGGCGACCGACTTCCCCATGCGCGGCGACCTGCCCAAGCGCGAGCCGGTGACGCTGGCGCGCTGGGAGGAGGAAGGCCTGTACGCGCAGATCCGCGGCAAGGTGAAGGATCGCGAGCGCAGTTTCGTCCTGCACGATGGCCCGCCGTATGCCAACGGCGCGATCCACATCGGCCACGCGGTCAACAAGGTGCTCAAGGACATCGTGGTCAAGTCGCGGCTGCTGGCCGGCTATGACGCGCCGTACGTGCCGGGCTGGGATTGCCACGGCCTGCCGATCGAGATCGCGATCGAGAAGAAGTACGGCAAGGTCGGCACCAAGCTCGACGCCGCCCAGTTCCGCCAGAAGTGCCGCGAGTACGCCACCGAGCAGATCGACCTGCAGCGCCGCGATTTCAAGCGCCTTGGCGTGCTGGGCGACTGGGACAACCCGTACCGCTCGATGGACTTCCGTTTCGAGGCGGACATGCTGCGCGCGCTGGCCAGGATCGTTGGCCGCGGACACCTGGTGCGCGGCGCCAAGCCGGTGCACTGGTGCTTCGACTGCGGCTCGGCGCTGGCCGAAGCCGAGATCGAGTACGCCGACAAGGTGTCGCCGGCGGTGGACGTGGCCTACCCGGTGAAGTCCACGCGCGACTTTGCCAGCGCGTTCGAGACGGTTGCGGGAGAGGGCGTGGAGATCGCGGTGCCGATCTGGACAACCACCCCGTGGACGCTGCCCGCCAGCGTCGCGATCAGCGTCGGCGCCGGGCTCGATTACGTGCTGGTCGAAGGCCCGGCGACGGCCGCCGGCGGGCGCCGCTGGCTGGTGCTGGCCGAGGCGCTGGCCGCGAAGTCGCTGGCGCGCTACGGCGTCGAGGACGTGGTCGTGCATGGCCGCGCGAAGGGTGTCGAACTCGAAAACCTCGTCGCCCGCCACCCGTTCTACCAGGACCGCGACATCCCGCTGCTGCTCGGTGAGCATGTGTCCGACGAGGACGGTACCGGCGCTGTGCACACTGCGCCCGGCCACGGCCAGGAGGACTTCGCGGTTGCCCGCAAGTACGGCCTCGTCGAGCGCTACACCGCCGCCCAGCTCAACCCGGTGGATGCCCGTGGCGTGTACCTCGCCGGCACGCCGGCGCTCGATGGCGCCGAGGTGGCCGGCCTGCACATCTGGAAGGCAAACGACGTGATCGTGCAGGCGCTGCGCGCCGACGGCACGCTGCTGGCGCTGGCGCAGCTCAACCACAGCTACCCGCACTGCTGGCGGCACAAGACCCCGGTGGCGTTCCGCGCCACCCCGCAGTGGTTCATCTCGATGGAGAAGGCCGACCTGCGCAACGATGCGCTCAAGGCCATCGGTGACGTGCAGTGGTTCCCCGACTGGGGCGAGGCGCGCATCGCCGGGATGGTCGAGGGACGGCCGGACTGGTGCATCAGCCGCCAGCGCACCTGGGGCGTGCCGATCGCCCTGTTCGTCCACAAGGTGACCCATGAACCGCACCCGCGCTCGGTGGAGCTGATGGGCGAGGTCGCAAGCCTGGTCGAGGCCGGCGGCATCGACGCCTGGTACGCGCTGGACCCGGCCCCGCTGCTGGGCGGCGAGGCGGCGGACTACGAAAAGGTCACCGACATCCTCGATGTCTGGTTCGACTCCGGCGTTACCCACGAGTGCGTGCTGGCGCAGCGCCCGGAAGATGGCCTGCGCAAGCCCGCCGACCTGTACCTGGAAGGCTCCGACCAGCACCGCGGCTGGTTCCAATCCTCGCTGCTGACCGGCGTCGCGATGGATGGCGTGGCTCCCTACCGTCAGGTGCTGACCCACGGGTTCACCGTCGATGCCGACGGCCGCAAGATGTCGAAGTCGCTCGGCAACGTCATCGCCCCGCAGAAGGTGGTCGATGCGATGGGCGCCGACGTGCTGCGACTGTGGATCGCCTCGGCCG